>JAZNAT010000107.1:0-10939 GCA_045586665.1 Endomicrobiaceae bacterium
ATTAGCTGATAAGCTGATAAGCTGATAGGTTTGTTGTAAAAAACTATCAACTATCTCGGCTAAGAAAAACAATGTTTTTCGTTCTCAGCTTTTCAGCAAAAAATTAAATTAAAAGTAGAGAGAAATTATGTTAAAGTCTATAATAGGTTCAAAGATAGGTATGACACAGGTTTTTGATGAAAAAGGCAAACTTGTGCCGGTAACAGTTATAGAAGCGGGACCATGTGTAGTTACTGCTATTAAAACTGTTGAAAATGACGGTTATAATGCCGTTCAGTTAGGGTTTAAAGATGTTGCCGAAAAAAAACTCAATAAAGCTCAACTCGGACATTTGAAAAAAAACAATATTGCTCCGAAAAAAGTTTTAAGAGAATTCAGACTTGACGATGTGTCCGGTATTACGGTCGGTCAGGAAATAAAAGCCGATATTTTTAAAGCCGGAGATTATGTTGACGTAAGCGGTATTTCCAAAGGTAAAGGTTTTGCCGGCGTTATAAAAAGACACAATTTCGGTATGCAGCCCAGAACAAGAGGCCAATCCGACAGAATGAGAGCAAGAGGTTCTTCGGGCGGACAAGGTCCTCAAAAATTATTTAAAGGTATGAGAATGTCTGGACATTTGGGTCAAGAATTTGTTACAATACAGAAATTGCTTGTTGTAAATGTTGATGCGGAAAAGAATGTCCTTCTTGTAAGAGGAGCAGTTCCTTCCGTTAAAAAAGGTACTCTTATCGTAAACAATACAGTAAAAAGAATACCTGTTGTTCAAGCAGAAGAAAAGAAAGCAGCAAAGAAAAAATAAATTAGTATAATAGGACAAAAAGATAATGGATACAATAGTTTATAATGTTGAAGGTAAAGAAAAGGGAAGATATGAACTTCCGGCATTTTTTAATACCGAAGTTAAAACGGCTCTTCTTCACGAAATAACAACAGGTTATCTTGCAAATTTAAGGAGCGGAACGCACGCGACAAAAACAAGAGGCGAAGTTTCTTTTTCCGGTGCAAAACCTTGGAAACAGAAAGGTACCGGTAATGCAAGAGCCGGACAAAAAAATTCGCCGCTTTGGAGAAAGGGCGGTATTATATTCGGACCTCAGCCGAGAGATTATTATCAAAAAATGTCAAAACAAAAAAGAAGACTTGCTCTTAGTATGGCATTTGCAAATCTTGTTAAAGAAAATAATTTGGTTTTGGTAGATTTGATAAAGTTTGAAGAAGCAAAAACAAAAAATGTAGCAACATTCTTAAAGAATTTGAAAGTTGACGGGAAAAAAGTTATCATAGCACTTTCAAAAAATGACGACGTTGTGAAAACGGCAGCAAAAAATATAAAAAATGTCGTTGTAGAACAAATTGCAAATTTAAATGCTTATCAGGTTTTGTGGGCGGATAAAATCGTTACTACACCAGAAGCAATTGACAGTATAAAAGAAAAGCAGGCATAAGAGAGAAAATAATATGGATATAAGAAACATTATTAAAAGACCGCTTGTAACGGAAAAATCGTCCGTTGCAAAAGAAAAAGAAGGAAAATATACTTTTGTTGTCGATAAAGATGCTAATAAGTATCAGATAAAACAGGCAATAGAAGAAATGTTTAACGTTAAAGTAGTAAGCGTTCATACCGCAATTTTCGGCGGGAAGTCAAAAAGAATGGGTATGCACGAAGGTAAAAAAAGCGACTGGAAAAAAGCTATTATAAAGCTTAAAGAAGGTCAGGAAATAACTGTAGAAGAAGCTTAACTCCGGCTTTAACGGGGCAGTTTCCGTCGTCGGATAGCGCTGGATACCTCGAGTACGGAGAACAGAATAATGAAACTTAAAATAACGGTCGTATGTCGTCGTATAAACGGCGGTAAATAAAAAATAAATATGGGTCATCTCTTAGAAGTTATATTGTAAAAAATAGAAATCTAAGCAGGTAAATTAAAGAGAGGGGGCTTGTTTCGACGGAGTCGAGTTCCTTTCCGCCCGAAAAAAAGGAAAAAAGTATGCCGATTAAAACATTTAAACCTTACACACCCGTAAGAAGATTCATTACGGTAGAAGATTTTTCGGAAATTACTACTAACAAACCCGAAAAGTCGTTGATTGTTCCCGCAAAAAAGACAGGCGGAAGAAACAATACCGGTCAGGTTATGGTACGTTTCAGAGGCGGTGAACACAAAAGATACTACAGAATTATTGATTTTAAAAGAGACAAAATCAATATGCCTGCAAAAGTCATTTCAATAGAATACGATCCTAACAGATCGAGCAGAATCGCATTATTGCAGTATGAAGACGGAGAAAAAAGATACATAATACAACCTAAAGGTTTGAAGGTTGGGGATGTCGTAATGTCCGGTCCGGATGCCGAGATAAAAGAAGGTAACGCACTTCCTCTTTCTTCTATGCCTGTAGGTACGTTTATTCATAATTTGGAACTGGTTCCGGGTAAAGGAGCACAGCTGGTAAGATCGGCAGGTTCTTCTGCGCAGTTACTCGCAAAAGAAGACGAATATGCTCATGTAAGAATGCCTTCCGGAGAAATAAGACTGGTTCTGGTTAGGTGTTATGCAACAGTGGGACAAGTCGGAAATATCGAACATGAAAACATTTCGATAGGTTCGGCTGGAAGACATCGCCACTTCGGTAAGAAACCTCATGTGCGCGGTACGGCTATGAACTCGGTTGACCACCCTCACGGCGGTGGTAGAGGCAGATCGAAAGGCAACAATCAGCCTCGCAGTCCATGGAATCAACCGGCAAAGGGTTTCAAGACAAGACCAAGAAAAGTTTGGGATTGGATGATTGTAAGTCACAGAAACAAAGCTAAGAAGTAATTTTAGAACAGGAGCAGGAAATGAGCAGGTCAATTAAAAAGGGACCTTATGTAGATGCTAAACTTTTAAAGAAAATGCAAAAGCTTAACGAGTCCGGTGAAAAAAAGATAATAAAAACATGGGCAAGAGCTTGTGTAATTACTCCGGATTTTGTAGGACATACGCTGGCAATACATAACGGTAAAAAGTTTCTTCCGGTATTCATATCGGAACAAATGGTCGGACATAAGCTTGGAGAGTTTGCACCTACCAGAATTTTTAAAGGGCATGGTGGAATGACGAAGCAGGAAACGTCGTTGACATAATAGTTGACGAAATTTGTAAAAAAATAGGCGAATAAAAAAAGAGACAAAGGACAAAAAGATGGAAGCAAGAGCAATAGCAAGATTTGTAAGATATGCTCCAAGAAAAGTTAATCAGGTTTTGACCGTTATAAGAAATCAAAGAGTTGATAAAGCGTTTGAAATTCTTTCTTTCTTACCTAAAAATGCGACCGAACTTGTAGAAAAAGTTTTGAAAAGTGCGGTAGCGAATGCGGGCAAACTTAATGACTTTTCCGGACTTAAAGTAAAGGAAGCTTGGGTAGGTCAGGGTCCTACGTTAAAAAGAATGAGACCCGGTCCTATGGGCAGAGGTTTGCCGTATAAAAGAAAGACATCTCATTTGACGATAATCGTTACGGATGAAGGTGTTGTTGCACAAAAAAGGAAGAAAAAAGCGGTTTCAAAACCGGCAGTTACTGCTGTAAAAGCGGCTTCTACCGCAGCGACGGTTGAAGAAAAGGCTCCGGTAAAGAGAACAAGGAAAACGACCGCAAAAAAAACGACGAAAAAAGCCGAAAAAAAAGAAACGGCAGAAAAAAAATAAGAAGTTAAATTTTTAGTAAAAAGGTAAAAGATTTATGGGTCATAAAATTCATCCTAAAAGCGTTAGAGTAGGCTACATTAGGGATTGGGATTCCAAGTGGTTTAATCTAAAAGAAATGCCTGACTTTATAGAGGAAGATTTTAGAATAAGAGCTTATTTGAAAGAAAAATTGAAAATGGCTTCCGTTTCCAAAATCGGACTTGAAAGAGCGGGAAAATATATCAGAGTAAATATCTATACCTCAAGACCCGGTATCGTAATAGGTAAAGGCGGTCAGGGTATAGAAAATATCAGAACCGAAGTTGAGCAGATGACCGGCAGAAAAGCGTTTGTAAACGTTATGGAAATAAAAAGAGCCGAAATAGACGCTCAGCTTGCGGCAGACAACATCGCTTATCAGTTGGAAAAACAGGTTGCTTTCAGAAGAGCCATGAAAAAAGTTATTGAAAAGGCGATGGCGGCAGGTGCACAAGGTATAAAAGTTATGTGTGCCGGTAGACTCGGCGGTGCGGAAATTGCAAGAACCGAATGGCTTAAAGAGGGAAGAGTTCCTCTTCAAACATTCAGAGCTGAAATTGATTACGGTTTTTCCGAAGCAAATACGACGATGGGAAAAATCGGTATAAAAGTATGGATATTCAAAAAAGAACATTTTCAAAAAACTGCAAAAGAATTGTTGGAAGAAGCCAAACTTGTTGAAAATGTTGACGAAGTAGGTGCAGCAACTCAGGCTGCTATAGATAATAAGTAAGGAAGGACAAAATATATGTTGATGCCAAAGAGAGTAAAATACAGAAAGACTCAAAGAGGAAGAATGAAAGGTTATGCAAAAGGCGGAACTTCTCTTTCTTTCGGCACTTTCGGACTTCAAGCTCTTGAGCCTGTTTGGTTGAACAGCAACCAGATAGAAGCTGCTCGTATCGCTTTGACGAAGTTCACTAAAAAAGGCGGAAAAATTTGGATTAGAGTATTTCCCGATAAATCCATTACCAAAAAACCTGCCGAAACAAGAATGGGTAAAGGTAAAGGAGATCCGCAGTTTTGGGTAGCCGTAGTTAAGCCGGGCAGAGTGATGTTTGAAATGGAAGGTATTCCGGAAGCCGATGCAAGAGCCGCTCTTAAGCTTGCTTCCGACAAACTTCCGATACATTGTAAAATTTTAGTAAGACAAGAAATATAATAACGGAAAAGAGTAATTATGAAACAGAAAAATTGGCAAGAAATAAAAAGTATGTCAACGGTTGAATTGAATGCTAAGCTTGTTGAACTTGAAGATAAATATTTCAAGTTGAAGTTCAGAAATTCGACGGCACCGGTAAAAAATCCTCTGGAAATCAGAGAATTAAGAAAAAACATAGCAAGAATAAAAACTCTTCTTGCTGAGCAAAAAAAGGGAAATTAGTCCCGATAGGAAGGAACAATGGCAGAACGTGGAAAAAGAAAAGAAATGCAGGGAATAGTAATCAGCGATAAGGCTTCTAAAACGAGAGTCGTAGCTGTTGAAAGGACGATTAAACATCCGTTGTACGGAAGAATAATAAGAGTAAAATCCAAATTCTCCGTTCATGACGAGAAAAACGAGTCTAAAGCGGGTGATTTAGTTTCTATAATGGAATCAAGACCTATGTCAAAAACCAAAAGATGGATTTTGACTGCAGTTGTAAACAAAGCATAAGGAAAAAAGACAATGATTCAAGAAAGAACAATTTTAAACGTAGCAGATAATTCTGGAGCAAAAAAAGTAAGATGCTTCAGAGTTATGAAAGGATTGAAAAGAAGATATGCCGGTCTCGGCGATGTTGTAATGGCTTCGGTTCAAGATGCGATACCTCACGGTAACATAAAAAAAGGCGACGTAGTTAAAGTGGTTATAGTAAGAACAGCAAAAGAGTACCGTAGAGAAGACGGAACTTACATAAGATTTGACGATAATGCAGCCGTTATTATCAACGATGAAGGCGAACCGAAAGGAACACGTATTTTCGGACCTATAGCAAGAGAGTTGAGAGAAGCAAATTATCTTAAAATAATTTCTTTGGCGCCGGAAGTAATATAATTAAGTTTTAATAGGATAGAAAGATGCTTAACATTAAGAAAAAAGATAAAGTTGTAGTTTTAGCAGGAAAGGACAAAGGAAAAGAAGGTGAAGTTTTGAAACTATTCACCGACACGAATAAAGTGATTGTTTCCAAAGTCAACTTCGTTAAAAGACATACGAAACCTACGCAAAGAGATCCTGGCGGTATAAAAGAAAAAGAATCGCCTATTTCGTTGTCCAACGTTATGTTGGTATGTCCGAAATGTAACAAACCTAACAGACCTAAGTTTGACAAGTTATCGGACGGTAAAAAAGTCAGAGTTTGCAGAAAATGTGGAGAAATAATAGTTTAGTATAAGGGAAGATAAATATGAATCAAGTTCCTAGATTAAAAGAATTGTATGTAAAAAACGTGATACCGGCTTTGGAAAAAGAGTTCGGTTTTAAGAATGCCAACGAAGTTCCGAAACTTTCAAAAGTTGTTATAAATATCGGACTTTCGGAAGCAAAAGAAAATGTAAAAGTTTTGGAAATTGCCTCGGCGGAACTTGCGGCTATTACCGGACAAAAACCGGTTACCTGCAGAGCAAAGGCGTCCGTTTCCAACTTTAAAATCAGAGAAGGTATGCCTATAGGCGTAAAAGTTACGCTCAGAGGCGCTATGATGTATGAATTTTTGGACAGACTTATGAATATAGCCATGCCAAGAATCAGAGATTTCAGAGGCGTTGAACCGAACAAATTCGACGGAAGAGGAAATTTCAATATCGGTCTTACCGAACAGTATATTTTCCCCGAGATCAACGTTGAAAAATCCGATAAACCCAGAGGCATGAACATAACGATCGTAACAACGGCAAAAAAAGACGAGCATGCCAAAGCGTTGTTGGACTTTTTAGGTATGCCTTTCAAAAAAAGAAAGTAAAAAAATTAAAAATGTCGTAAACATTTGCGGATAATAAAAGAAATTTCGCGGTGTGAAATATAAAATAAAAAAACAGAGGCTTTTTATGGCAACAACATCAGCTGAAGCAAAAATGCGCAAACCTCAAAAGTTTGCAACTAGGTACAGGAACAGATGTCGCCTGTGCGGAAGACCTAGAGGCTACTACAGAGATTTCGGTTTATGCAGAATATGCTTTCGTAAACTTGCGCACAACGGTGAAATACCGGGTGTATCCAAGTCAAGTTGGTAAGTAGCAGTATTTTAACGGTAATTTAAAATTAAAAAGAGGTTAGGTTTAATGATTACAGATCCTATATCAGACATGTTTGTCAGGATTCGCAATGCGAATGCAAAACTTCATGAAAAAGTTGATATCCCGTCTTCAAAAGTTAAAACTGAAATTGCAAAAGTTTTAAAAGACGAAGGATATATTGCAAATTATAAACACATTGAAGACCAAAAACAAGGTGTTTTGAGAGTTTATTTAAAGTATGACGTTAACGGTAAAGCCGTTCTTCAGGGAATAAAAAGAGTCTCAAAGCCGAGCTTGAGAATTTTTAAGGGCTACGAAGAACTTCCTAAAGTTTTGGGCAGTTTCGGTATAGCAGTTATTTCCACATCAAAAGGTATGATGTCAAGTAAAAAAGCCAAAGAAGAAAAAGTCGGTGGCGAAGTAATAGGATATGTTTGGTAAAATTTTAATATGAGGTTTTGAAATGAGTCGCTTAGGAAAAAAACCAATAACGATACCTGAAAAAGTTAAAGTTGAATTTAAAGACGGAATTTTGGAAGTTTCAGGTGCAAATGGAAAACTTTCTCAATCAATCAGTGATGAGATTAACGTAAAAATTGAAAAATCTGCCGTTACGTTGGAACAGAAACAAGAGTCAAGACAGGCAAACATGCTGCAGGGCCTTACAAGAGGTCTTATCTGCAATATGATTGAAGGCGTAACGAACGGATATAAAAAAGAGCTTGAACTTAACGGTTTGGGTTTTAAAGCCGTTATGAGCGGAAAACAGATTACTTTAACGGTAGGCTATTCTCATACCGTTACGGTAGAAATTCCGGAAGGAATAAAAGTTGTCGTCGGTATGACGCAGGATAAAGTTCCTACGCTTACCATTACCGGCAGCGATAAACAAAAAGTTGGTGCTTTTGCCGCTCAAATAAGAGCCGTAAAACCGCCGGAACCTTATAAAGGATTCGGTATAAGATACGTCGGTGAAAAGATTATCAGAAAAGCGGGTAAAGCCGCCGCCGGCTCCAAAAAGTAAAAAAGTATTTGATTAATTAAAGAGGGTTGTAAATGAAAAATCCAAAAATAAGATTAGCGTTTCGTAAGAAAAGAATAAGAAGCAAAGTTGAAGGTACGCCTGAAAGACCCAGACTTAACATAAAATGCGGACATAAACATATTTATGCTCAAGTTATAGATGATTCCAAAGGTTTTACTTTGGCTGCGGCATCGACTTTATCTGCTGAAATTAAAGGAACTTTAAAATCTACCGATACTGTTGAAGCGGCAAAAGCCGTAGGAAAATTGATAGCGAAAAAAGCCGTTGAAAAAAACATTAAACAGGTTGTTTTTGACAGAGCCGGAAAAGTTTATACCGGTAAAGTAAAGGCGCTTGCCGATGAAGCAAGAGCCGGTGGTCTTGAATTTTAATATTTAAACTATTTTAAAAGTTTATATAATTAACAGGCTGGTGTAGTTACAGGGGGATAAGTTGGCTGACAATAAAATAAATAAAAACGAAAATGAAAGCGGTTTGATAGAAACCGTAGTAGCGGTTAACAGAGTAGCAAAAGTCGTTAAGGGCGGAAAAAGATTTTCTTTTAACGCTTTGGTAGTGGTAGGTGACGGAAAAGGTAAAATAGGATGCGGCTTGGGTAAAGCTAACGAAGTTCAGGCTGCAATAAAAAAAGGCAGCGCTTACGCTCAAAAGAATATGATAGCGGTTGCATTGAAAAATACTTCAATCCCGCATGAAATTATCGGCGTATCCGGTGCGGGTAAAGTTTTGTTAAAACCTGCAGTTCCCGGAACGGGCGTTATTGCCGGCGGTCCGGTAAGAGCCGTGCTTGAAGCCGTAGGAATTTCCGATATTCTTACGAAATCGATGAGAACGGCAAATCCTTTTAACGTCGTTTATGCAACGATAGAAGCATTAAAAGGGTTGAGAACGAAAGAAGACGTTGCTAAAATAAGAAATAAAGAGGTTGCGGAAATATGATAGGTCTTAACACATTATCACCAGCTCAGGGTGCAAAACACAGAAAGAAAATCGTCGGAAGAGGTGTAGGTTCCGGTATGGGAAGAACTTCTACCAGAGGAAGTAAAGGACAAAAAGCAAGATCCGGCGACGGTAAAATGTCATGGTTTGAAGGCGGACAGATGTCCATCGTCAGAAGAATGCCTAAAAGAGGTTTCAGTCATGCAGCTTTCCGTAAAGAATATGAAATAGTAAATTTAAGTTCCATAGAAGAAAAGTTTGAAGCCGGAACCGAAATTAATCCCGAAACTCTTAAATCTGCGGGAATAATTAAAAAAGGTAAATTGGTAAAAGTTCTTGCTAACGGCGAACTTAAGAAAAACTTTGTCGTTAAAGCAAACTCTTTTTCAAAAGCTGCAGAAGAAAAAATAACAAAAGCCGGCGGAAAAGCTGAAAAAATAAAATAAAAATTATATATAGGGAATATTAATTATGTTAAAGACATTCGGAGATATATTTAAAATACCACAATTAAGAAGTAAAGTATTGTTTACGCTTGCTATAATTGTTGCCTACAGAATAGGTGCTGCAGTTCCTATTCCGGGAATTAATGCCGATGCGGTGAGATCTTTGTTTGAGGCAAACAGTAACGGGTTGCCTGGATTTTTGGATATGTTCTCCGGCGGTGCTTTAAACAGAATGTCGGTTTTTTCAATGGGTATTATGCCTTACATCAACGCGTCCATTATTATGAGTTTGATGCAGGGTGCTCACGTTATTCCTTATTTGGACAGACTTGCAAAAGAAGGTGAGCAGGGAAGAAAAAAACTTACTCAGATTACAAGATACGGAACTTTGATTTTGGGTGCGGTTCAATCGTTCGGACTTACGATGGCAATTATGAGAATGCCTACTCCCAGCGGTATGCCTATCGTGCTTGATCCGACGATGTCATGGATGATTATGACTGTTTTAACGCTTGTTACCGGAACCGTTCTTATAATGTGGCTAGGCGAACAGGTAACCGAAAGAGGTATCGGTAACGGTATTTCTTTAATCATTTTTGCAGGTATTGTTGAAAGGCTTCCGTCCGCATTTTTAGGCGTTGTAAAACTTATACAGATGGACGAACTTTCATTGCTTGTTGCAATAGGTTTGCTTGCTTTGGTTTTAATCGTTTTAACTTTGGTTGTTTGGGTTGAAACTGCACAAAGAAGAATCCCTATTAACTATGCAAAAAGAATGGTCGGCAGAAGAATGTACGGCGGTTCAACTTCTTTTTTACCGATAAAAGTTGACCAATCCGGCGTTATTGCCGTTATCTTTGCAGTATCGATTATGTCTGCTCCTCTTACGATTGCACAGTTTGCTCCCGATTGGACATTGTGGGGATTGCCTATATCAAAAACTATAACGGACTGGTTCAATCACAGTTCATTAATGTATAATTTGATATATGCCGGTTTGGTAATATTTTTCTGTTATTTTTATAACTCAATATCGTTTAACCCGAAAGATTTGGCGGAAAATATGAAAAAGTCGGGCGGATTTGTTCCGGGTATAAGACCGGGCGAACCGACTGCGGTATATATTCAAAAAGTTTTGGAAAGAGTTACATTGGGCGGTGCGTTGTTTGTGGCATGTATAGCGGTTTTGCCCGATTATTTAAGAACTATGATGTCTGCACCTTTCTTCTTCGGAGGGACTTCATTACTTATCGTTGTCGGCGTATCTTTGGATACTATCGGTCAAATAGAGTCTCACCTTATAATGAGACATTACGAAGGTTTTATGAAAGAAGGAAGAATTAAAGGCAGATGGTTTAATATTAAGTAATAAAAACGGTAAATAATTCTTTTATAATATTCGTATAAATTTTTAAAATTAAAAAGCAATTGAAAATAGATTTTTCGGTTGCTTTTTTTATGTTTTTCTGTAAATTAAAAAATTTTTCAATAATAAATATTTGAAAAGACTTAAGCGATTTTTGTATAAAAACTATGTGAGATTATTTAAAGTTTTTAAAATTTTAAATTTTATTTTA
>JAZNAT010000108.1:0-1593 GCA_045586665.1 Endomicrobiaceae bacterium
TCTTCAATGTTTCCATATTTTACCATATTTCCGTTTTGCAGTATCAAAATTTTATCGGATATTTTAAAAGCAGCGGAAATATCGTGTGTAATAAATATAATATTTGTTTTTTGTTCTTTTTTTATTTTATAGAAAATATCCATTATTAAAGATTGGTTTATAACATCAAGCGAAGCAAAAGGTTCGTCGGCAATCAAAATTTCAGGATTTTTCAACAATGCTCTTGCAATTGCAATTCTTTGTCTTTGTCCGCCGGAAAACTGGTGCGGATATTTATCGAAAACATCTTCTTCTTTCATATCTACAAGTGCCAATTTTTCTTTTATAAATTCTTTTTTATTTTTTATATTTTCATCAACTGCTTCAAACAAAGAATATCCTATGGTAAGTTTAGGATTAAACGAAGCATACGGATTTTGAAATATCATTTGAACTGTATTTGAAAGTTTCTGTTTCGTATAATCTGAAATATTTTTGTTATTTATTTTTACAATACCGTTATCAAACGGCAACAAAGAACAAATTATTTTTGCAAGAGTAGTTTTTCCCGAACCGCTTTCCCCTATAATTGAAAAAACTTTATGTTCTTCCAATTCAAAAGAAATATTGTTCAATGCAATAAAATCTTTTTCTTTTTGAAAAAGAGAAGAATTCTTTTTATAAATTTTAGTTAGGTTTTCTACGATTAACATTTTAAATTTTCAACCTTTAATTTCAATAGTATTAAGCAGTTTTTCCGTGTATTCGTGGGTAGGGTTTTCGAAAATTTCTTTTTTACTTTTTTGTTCTACTATTTCCCCTTTATACATTACGACAACATAATCGCAATACTTTTTTGCTATTAAAATATTATGGGTAATTATTATCATTGTCAAATTCAATTCTTTTTTAAGTTCCGCAAACAGTTCCAAAATTTGTTTTTGAACCGACAAATCAAGTCCGGATGTCGGTTCGTCTGCAATAAGAAGTTTGGGATTGTTTATTATTGCCATAGCAATTAAAACTCTTTGTTTTTGTCCGCCGGAAAGTTGGTGCGGATAAGAGTTATAAATTCTTACAAAATCGTCGAGTTTTACTTTTTCAAAAACTTCTTTTACTCTTTTTATTTTTTCTTCTTTAGTTAAATTTTTGTTATATACTTCTAAAGCTTCCAACACTTGTTTTCCTACGATTATTACCGGATTTAAATAAGAGTGCGGATCTTGTAAAACTATAGATATATCTTTTCCTCTTACTTTAGTTATATTTGAAATTAAATCTTTATTACAAAAAGTTATACTGCCTTTTTCTATTTTACCGTTAACTATTGAAATTAGTCCCATTAAACCGAGTGCAAAAGTACTTTTTCCTGAACCGGATTGCCCGACTATAGCATAAGTTTTTCCTTCTTCAATATCAAGATTCATATTTTTCAATACTTCCCGATATTTTGAATTTACATAATAACCTGCACATAAATTTTTAATTGATAAAATTATTGTATTCAACTTTTTTCCTTCTTATAATTACCTACGAGATTTCGTATCAACTGCGCAATGACAAGTTCAACTATAATTTATAATTTTCAAATAATACCGGTTTTTAGTTTTTTTA
>JAZNAT010000109.1:0-9448 GCA_045586665.1 Endomicrobiaceae bacterium
TACAATATAATATTAAAATTTTTTTCTAATAGAAATAACGTATTAAAAAATATATAATTATATATATATGTTTAAAACTTTTAACGACAAATTCGAAAAATTTTTCTTTACTAAAAAATTTTTGTTTTTTTTGGTGATACTTGTTGCTTTTATTGCATTTTTCCACAGGCTCAACGAAGCACCTTTAAGCGGCGACGGTATAGGGTATGGACAAATTGCCAAAGAAATGACGCAAACAGGCGATTATTTAACGCCGTATCACGACGGAGTTCCTATATTTTATACGAGCAAACCGCCTTTGATTTACTGGATGATGGCTGCAAGCGGAAGCATGTTCGGCTTTAACAATTTTGCGGTAAAACTGCCGATTGCCGTTTTGGCATTTTTTTCGATAATAATAATGTTTCTTTTCGTAAGCAGATATTACGATTATACCACGGCATTTTTTACGTCTATAATCTTAATTTTTACGCAGCAGTATCTTCACCACGGGCGAAGCTGTATAACAGACGGTCCGTTTGCGACGTTTTTTATTTTGGCGCTGGTATCGTTTTGGATAGCTACGACGGAGAAAAAATCTTTTTATTACTATTTGATGTCTTTTGCAACAGGTCTTGCAATTATGTCGAAACAAGCCTCCGGTCTTTTGATTTATTTTACGATTTCCGGTTATTTGTTGTTATCCAAAGACAGAAGCGCATTGAAAAACATACATTTTTATTTGTCGTTCATACTTGTTCCCATAATTGTTTTACCGTGGCATATTGAAATGTATAAACGGTTCGGTAACGATTTTATTAAAGAATATTTTTGTGCAACCGTAAACAACGTTCAAGGCTGGGGAGGAAACAATGCGGACAACATAAATTACAACGTTTCGGTAAAAAAATACAGTTTTTTTCATGAATGGTACGTATATTTGCAGCTGCTGGTAAACAACTATTGGCCGTGGCTTCCGCTTTTAGTTTACGGAATATACAAAAAATTTAAAAATATAAAAAATATTATATTGAAAGATAACAAAAAAGATATCTTTGTTTTATGCTGGATATTTATTCCTTTAATTCTTTTTCAAACAGCAAGCAAAAAAAACGGAAATTATTTGAATATATTATATCCTGCGTTTGCTTTGATATCCGGCGAAGTTTTAAGTTCTTTTACTCAAAAAACGGTTCGAAAAATTATAAAAATATTTGTTGTCGTTTCGCTGTTGTCGTGTATTGCATTTATAAGTTTTCCGATAATACCCAAAACCGTCGACGCTCAGAAATTGGTCGATCCTGTGAAACTGATTCCGACGGTAAACACTATCGATAAAAACGAAAAAATAGTTATAAGAAGCGAAGATCGGTTCGTATTCAGTTCGATGTTTTTGTTTTATGCAGACAGAGGCAACGTTACGCTTGAAGATAACGAGTTTGAAAAAAAAATATTGCAGTCTCAAAAATTTTATTTTGCTTCGTATAAAGACGATTTTATGAACGACATTTTAAAAAAATATAAAGATAGAATAAAAATTTTGGCAGAAACGAAAAAAACTCTTTTGTTTACGAATTGAAAAATGTTAAAAGAAAATATAATAAATTTTATCGTCAAAAAAACTGACAACTCTTATTTACAGTTTATAAAATATTTTTTTGCAAGCGCGATAGCTCTTTTTGCCGACGTTTCGGTTCTTTTTATTCTTACGGAATATTTTAATTTATACTATTTGATATCGGCGACGGTATCTTTTTTGTTGGGAATAGCCGTAACTTATATACTGAGCAAATTTTATATATTTACAAAAACGAAAATAAATAACGGATTTAACGAATTTTTGTTGTTTCTTATTATAGGCGTTATAGGTTTGATATTAAACAATATTTTTCTTTACGTTTTTACGGAATATTTTAAAATTTATTATATGTTATCGAAATGTTTTGTTATAATAATTACGTATTTGTGGAACTATTTCGCAAGAAAAAAACTGATTTTCAGTTAATTTAAAAACGAGGATGAATTTATGTCAAAAACGGCTATAATTATAGGGGCAGGTCCTGCCGGTCTTACGGCGGCCTATGAGCTGCTTACAAAAACGGATATCAAACCTGTAATATTCGAATCTACAGGAGATATAGGCGGAATATCGAAAACGTTCGATTATAAAAACAACAGAATGGATATGGGCGGACACAGATTCTTTTCAAAGTCCGATACCGTAATGAAATGGTGGACCGATTTGATGCCGGTACAAACCGCTCCGTCAAGCGACGATATTTTATTAAACAGGGAACCGGAACTTCCGAAAACCGATACGGAAATAAACCCTAACGAAATTGACGATGTAATGATTGTCAGAAGCAGACTTTCAAGAATATACTTTTTAAAAACTTTTTTCGATTATCCGATATCGTTATCTTTTTCCACGATGAAAAATTTGGGATTTTTAAGAATAACAAAAATAGCTTTCAGTTATGCTTGCAGTTTATTATTTAAAGTTAAAGAAAACAATCTTGAAGATTTTATGATAAACAGGTTCGGTAAAGAGTTGTATTTGACTTTTTTTAAAGATTATACGCATAAAGTTTGGGGTGTTTGGCCGAACGATATTCCTGCAGATTGGGGAACGCAACGAATAAAAGGATTATCGGTAATAAAATTGTTGCAGCAGGCATTAAAAAAACTCTTCGGGACAAAACAGGATTTAAAACAAAAAAATACGGAAACAAGTTTAATAGAAAAATTTTATTATCCGAAATACGGCCCGGGACATTTTTGGCAACTGACAGCAAAAAAAGTTCAAGAACTCGGCGGTAAAATAGAGTTGAATAAAAAAATAGTTAAATTTGAGACGAACAACAATATTATAAAATCGGTTATCGACGAAAACGGCAACAAATATGAAGCGGATTTCGTTTTTTCAAGTATGCCGGTTAAAGATTTGATAAACGGATTTGACAACAAAAATGCCGAAGTTGAAACAGTGGCACAAGGACTGGGATACAGAAGTTTTATAACGGTAGGTCTTTTGGTAAAAGATATGATTATAAAAAATAACACGAAACTTAAAACGTATAAAAACAGAGTTCCCGACGATTGGATATATATACAGGAACGGGAAGTAAAGCTCGGCAGACTGCAGATATTTAACAACTGGAGTCCGTATTTGGTTAAAGATTACGAAAACACTCTTTGGCTGGGGCTTGAATATTTTTGCAACGAAAACGACGATATGTGGAACATGAAAGATGAGGATTTTATCGATTTTGCAAAAAAAGAACTGGCACAAATTAAAATAATAAAAGAAGACGACGTTTTGGACGGTTGTATCGTCCGTGTACCGAAAGCATATCCCGGATATTTCGGCACATATAACGAGTTTGACGTAATTAAAAATTTCGTAAACAAATACGAAAATTTGTTTTTGGTAGGACGAAACGGGATGCACAAATATAACAATATGGACCATTCCATGCTTACGGCAATAAGCGCCGTTGAAAACATAATAAACGGTATAAAGACAAAAGACAACATTTGGTCAGTCAACACCGAACAGGAATACCACGAAAGCAAAGACAACAATGTGTAATAATTTATAATAGTCAAAAAATATTTTATCTTTTTTCGGCACTGGAACTATTCATTCATAGGCAGTTCATAATGCATCTTAAAAAAGAAAAATATTTTTTGTATTTATCTTTTAAAAAATTAAACCGAATGACTTTAGTGCTTGGAAATAAAAAGTTTTAAAAGAAATAAACAAAATACATTTTTCGCTTTTTTATACGTATTTTTTGTATAATATTCAAAACATTTTTTGAGGTAAATTATGAGTATACTTGTTACCGGAGTTGCAGGTTTTATTGCAAATAAAACCGCAGAATTTTTGTTGAAATCGAAAAAAGAAGTTATCGGTGTAGATAACATAAACGATTATTACGACGTGCGAATAAAAAATTACAGGTTAAAACGTCTTAAAAAATATAAAAGCTTCAAATTTTTTAAGACAGACATCGAAGACAAAAAAGCTCTTGAAAAAATATTTTCCAAAAATAAAATTTCCGCCGTAATAAACTTGGCGGCTCGTGCAGGGGTAAGGTACAGTATGGAAAACCCTTTCGTTTACGTCTCGACCAACACGATGGGCACGTTAAATTTGCTTGACTTGTGCAGGCAACATAAAATAAAAAAATTCGTTTTGGCATCCACATCTTCGCTTTATGCAGGACAAAAAATGCCTTTTACCGAAACTCTGGCGGTAAACACGCCGATTTCTCCTTATGCGGCTTCCAAAAAAGGTGCCGAAGCCATGTGTTATTCTTATCATTATTTGTACGGTATAGACGTAAGTATCGTCCGTTATTTTACCGTTTACGGTCCTGCAGGACGTCCAGATATGAGCATAATCAGATTTATCAAATGGATAGACGAAGGAACTCCTATCGAACTTTTCGGGGACGGTTCTCAATCGAGAGATTTTACTTACGTTGACGACATTGCAAAAGGAACGATAAAAGCGCTAAAAAAAGTAGGGTTTGAAATTATGAATCTCGGCGGCGGAAACAACCCCATATCGTTAAATTATGTTATAAGTTTAATAGAAAAACGGTTGAACAAAAAAGCAAAACTAAACAAAAAACCGTTTCATAAAGCCGACATCGTTTCAACTTGGGCCGATATTTCAAAAGCCGGTAAAATTTTAAATTGGAAACCGACGGTATCGTTGGAACAGGGCATAAAAAATACGGTCGAGTGGTATTTGGAAAACAAGTCGTGGTTTAAGAATATAAAATTATAACGAGAAAGTACAGAAATTCGGAAACAAAAGCCGTTGCTTTAAAGTTGTCGGGGTTTCCGTTGACAAACCGGTCTTGAATTGAAAATTTAAAACTTATATATAAGAAGAGGATAAATAAATGTATAACGAATTATCAAAAAAAATTGAAACAAAAAACGCTAAAATCGGCGTTATAGGGTTGGGATATGTAGGGCTGCCTTTGGTCGTCGAACTTGCAAAAAAAGGTTTTTTTGTAACAGGTCTTGAAGTGGATTTTAAAAAAGTTGAAAATATAAACAATAAAAAATCTTATATAGGCGATATAAAAACCGACGATATCGAAGAGCTTGTAAACGCAAAAAAATTGACTGCAACGACAAATTTTAAAGCGATATCGAAGCTTGACGTTATAATAATATGTGTTCCCACTCCGTTAAGAAAATCCAAAGATCCCGACGTTTCATACATAGTTTCGGCAACAAACGAAATAAAAGAAAATTTGCGTAAAGGACAGCTTATAATACTTGAATCGACCACTTATCCGGGAACGACAAAAGAGCTTGTTTTACCTATGCTTGAAGATACGGGCTTAAAAGGCGGTAAAGATTTCTTTTTAGCGTTCAGTCCCGAAAGAATAGATCCTGCAAACAAAAAGTTTACGATAGCAAATACGACGAAAGTCGTCGGCGGAATATGCGACAAATCGACTAAACTTGCATGTCAGGTTTACGGAAGTTTTACTGCCGTTTACAAAGTGTCGTCTACACAAGCTGCCGAAATGGTAAAACTTCTTGAAAACACGTTCAGAGCCGTAAATATAGGACTTGTAAACGAAGTCGCTTTGATGTGCGACAGGTTAGGTTTGAACGTCTGGGAAATAATCGATGCTTCGGCTACAAAACCGTTCGGGTTTATGAAGTTTACGCCTGGACCGGGAATAGGCGGTCACTGTATTCCGCTTGACCCGCACTATTTGTCTTGGAAACTTAAAACTTTAAACTTTTATTCGAGATTTATAGAGCTTGCCGGAGAAATAAATTCAAAAATGCCGGAATATGTAGTGACAAAACTTGCAGACGCTTTAAACGAAAAGGCGAAATCCATAAAAAATTCCAAAATTCTCGTTTTGGGTGTCGCTTACAAAAAAGACGTTGCCGATTTGAGAGAGTCGCCGGCACTTGACGTTATGACTTTGTTACTTAAAAAACAGGCAAAACTTGCATATTACGACTCGTATATTCCTACGGTAAAAATTTCCGGTAAAATATTAAAATCCGAAAAAAATATTTCTAATATTTCAAAATACGATGCGGTTCTTGTTTTGACCGATCATAGCGACATAGATTACACACAGGTTGTAAAAAGCTCGCAACTTGTTTTCGATACCAGAAACGCCACAAAATCGGTTAATTCTTCAAAAATAGTAAGGATTTAGTTTTTATGTTATCGATAGTGCTTGTTACAAGAAACTCAAGGTCGGTATTGTTTGACTGCTTAAAAGCGTTAAACGATAACGACGCAATAACCTCTTCAAAAAATGCGCAGTGGATTATTGTCGATAACGACAGTAACGACGGCTCTATTGAAGAAATACGAAAAACGTATCCGAATATGACCGTTATAAAAAACAAAGAGAATTTAGGTTTTGCAAAAGCTGCAAACCGAGGGTTTGACGCTGCCGAAAACGATTATATTCTTTATATAAATACCGATACGGAAATAAAGAAAGGTTCGATATCGAAACTTTACGATAAAATAGTTTCCGACGATAAAATAGCCGTTATAGGACCGCGCCTTTTAAGAAAAAACGGGACAATACAAAAGTCCGTTTATCCCGAAGCGACTTTATGGACGGAACTGTTTAAACCGATAATAAAATTATACGTTTCGCTGAAAGAAAATTTTTATAAAAAAGGGAAATGTTATAACGTCAACTCTTTAAGAGGCGCATGTTTTATTATAAATAAAGAGTATATGAAACAAGCAGGCGGATTTGACGAAAGATACTTTTTTTATTTGGAAGAGACCGACCTTTTCAGACAGCTTAAATTGAACGGCAAAAAAATATGTTATCTTCCGGAAAGTGAAGTTTACCATTACGGAGGGCTGGGAAGCGACGACAAAATGTCTTTCGATAAAAAAAAGATGTATAACGAATCTTTGCTTAAATATTTTAAAAAAAACAGAAATAAATTTGAAAATTTTGTCATAGGAAAGTTAATAAAAAACAAATGAATTTGTCTCTTGTAATGATTGCCAAAAACGAAGAAAAAAATATCGCAAAATCTTTGAAAAGCGTAAAAGATTTTGCAAACGAAATAATCGTAGTAGACAGCGGCTCTACGGACAAAACGGTTGAAATCGCACAAAGTTGCGGTGCAAAAGTTTTTAAAAGGACGTTCGACTCTTTTTCAAAACAAAAAAATTATGCGTTGTCGCTTGCTTGCAACGAATGGGTTTTACATCTTGACGCCGATGAAGTTTTATCGGAAGAACTTAAAAAAGAGATAAAACAAACGCTTGAAAATACGCAATACGACGGTTTTGTTTTAACCAGAACCAACTTTTTTTTAGGCAGAAAAATGAACCATTCCGGTATGGCTAAAGAGCCAAGATTAAGACTTGCAAAAAAATCTTTGTCAAAGTATTGCGGAGGAATTATTCACGAAGAGTTGAAAGTTGAAGGCAAAATCGGTAAATTGAAGAACGTTTTTTATCATTATACGTGTACCGACTTGGATAAATATTTTGAGAAATTCGACAGTTATACGACGCTTGGCGCAATAAAAATGTATGAAAACGGTAAAAAGTTTCATATTACCGATATCGTTTTCAGACCGCCTTTCGAATTTATCAAAAGGTATATATTGAAGGCCGGATTTTGTGACGGAATTGAAGGTTTCGTTTGGGCAGTTTTAGGTTCGTATTACAGTTTTACAAAATATATAAAATTTTATTTGTTAAAGAAGAAAAAAGGTAATCGTTAAAATGTATCCGGAACTTTTTAGTATAGGAAATATTACGATATATACCTATGGTGTGCTTGTTGCTCTCGGTTTTTTTGTAGGTATGCAATATATTGTTAAATATTCAAAAAATATTATAAGCAAACAACAAGTATATGACTTTTTGTTTTATGTAATTTTAGTCGGTATTATAGGTGCAAGATTATTTTATGTGATGCTTGATTTGCCGTATTATAAATCAAATCCTTTAGAGATTTTTCAGGTTTGGAAAGGCGGACTTGTATATTACGGCGGTTTTGTTGCCGTATTAATTTTTGCATTTTTTTATTGCAAATATAAAAAAATAAATATTGTAAAACTTATAGATGTTTTTGCACCGGCTTTAGCATTGGGACATGCTTTCGGGAGAATAGGGTGTTTTTTTTCGGGATGTTGTTACGGTAAAAGCAGTGCTTGTTTTTTTGCTATAGCACATAAACATCCTACACAATTATACGAAGCTTTCGGTAACTTAATAATATTTTTCGTATTGCATAGTTTCTTAAAAAAAACTCATAAAGACGGATATGTTTTTGTTTTATACATGGTGATGTATTCCGTTTTGAGATTTTTTGTTGAATTTTTCAGAGGTGACGACAGGGGTTTTTTTATATTCGCATTATCGCCTGCACAAAATATTTCTGTAGTTATATTTATTGTAGCGGTTGTACTTTTAATAATGACTCGGAAGAAATAAAAAGATTAATGGAAGTATTCGGTGTTGCCAATCTTCAATTCTTCTAATCTTCCAAACGGGGCTAAAAATGAAAAATAAATTTGTATGTGAGACTGATTTAAACGAAAGACTTGACTGTTTTATGAACGCTTTGCATAAAGAATATTCAAGAACATATTTTCAAAATATGATAAAACAAGGCAGACTTACTATAAACGGTAAAAAAGTTATGCCCAGTTACAAGGCTAAAAAAAACGATATTATAGAATATGTTATTGAAGAAAATGCACCGGCATCTTTGAAAGGTGAAAAAATCCCGTTGGATGTTCTTTATGAAGACGACGATATAATAGTAATAAACAAACAGTCAGATTTGGTTGTGCATCCTTCATATACGCATGAAACAGGAACTCTGCTTAATGCGTTGCTTTATCGGTTTAAAGGAAAGATAAGTCCTTTTATGGTGCACAGGCTTGACAAAGATACGACCGGAGCTATAATTTTTGCCAAAAATGAAAAATCTAAAGTTTCTCTGTCAAGACAGTTTCAAAAAAGAGCAGTTCATAAAACTTACGTTACGGCCGTTACCGGAATAGTTGTTGAAGAAAAAGGACGAATAGAAGCTCCTTTGGGGAGGTCTATGACGAACAGAAAAATTATGGAAGTCGGCCCTCTTGCAAAAAAAATGGCAATAACCGAATTTAAGGTTCTGTCCAGAAGCAGAGATTTCAGTCTGCTTGAAGTAAAAATTATTACCGGAAGAACTCATCAGATAAGAAGTCATATGAAATATATCGGTCATCCCGTACTCGGAGACGTTATGTACGGCGGTGTTGACCGTTTGAAAGATATTGAGTTTAAAAGACAAATGCTTCACTCTTACAGAATCTGTTTTACTCATCCGGTGACGTCAAAACAAATGGAAATTGTTGCACCGTTACCCTACGATATGAAATCTTTATTTAAAAATATAAAATTGTAATTCTTTGTAAGTTATGATTAAACATA
>JAZNAT010000110.1:0-15900 GCA_045586665.1 Endomicrobiaceae bacterium
AAAAGAAAAGGGAGTAAAAAAGGATGTCGCAATGCAAATAAAAAATATAACATATGGTATGACCTACAAAGGTTACAAAAAGTATAGGGAGAGCCTAAATATGTAAGAAAGGTTGAGGCAAATTGAAGGCAGTGAAATAGCAAAAGAAAGAATAAAGATAATAGAGTTTTATGAAAGGAATGGAGAAAGAGCGACAAAAGAAGCATTTGGAGCAGATAGGAAAGTAATAAGCAGAAGGAAGAAGAGATTAAAAGATGGGGATATAAAAGGATTAATACCGATAAATACAAGACCAAATAGGCTAAGGAAAAGTAATATAGACGAAATAATCATAGAAAAGATAAGAGAAATAAGGCAAGAAAGATATAGGATAAGTAAATATAAATTAAAAGTCTTTATAGATAAATATTGTGAGAAAGAAGGGCTAACAAAGATAAGTATAAGCAGTATAGGGTTGATAATAAAGAAGAATAAAATGTTTTATCAACCGAGATATAATTTGTCGATACATAGACAAGTAAAAAGGCAAAAGAAAGTAGAAAGAATAAGATATAGTTCGAAAGTAAAAGAAATAGGGTATATAGTGTCAGATACAGTAGTAGCAAGAGAAGAAGGAATAATAAGATATTTTTACAATGCGATAGAAGTAGTAAGTAAATTTGCATTTAGTTATTACTTTAAAGAACAGACAAGTAGGAATATGGTGATATTTTATGAGATGTTCAAGAAAGTATTTCCATACAAAATAAGGCAATGGCAAAATGATAACGGACATGAAAATATAGGCGAATTTGAGAAGAAAATAAAAGAAGAAAAAGTAAGACAAGTATTTAGTTATCCAAGATGTCCAAAGATAAATGCATATATAGAAAGATTTAACAGAACATTAAGAGAAGAATTTATAGATGTAAACGGAGTATTGATAAAAGAAGATGAAGAGTTTAAAAATTTGCTAATAGAATGGTTAGTATATTATAATAGCAAAAGACCACATTTTTCTTTAAACTTAAAATCTCCTTTACAATTCCTTGTTGAATACAACAAAATGTCGCATATGTATGTAACCAATACAATTTCTTGATAAAACGTCCAAAAACTTGTAAAATTTATAAGTCTAAATCTTTATTAATTTTTTAAAATAAAATTTTGAGAGGTGTACTATGCAAGCTGTAATTATGGCAGGCGGTTTCGGTACAAGATTGAGACCGATTACTTGTAGTATTCCCAAACCTATGGCATTAGTCGCTAACAGACCTATGCTGAGTCACATAATAGACTTGTTGAAAAAACACAATTTTAACGATTTGACGATGATGTTGTATTATCAGCCGGAAATTATTAAAAATTATTTTAAAGACGGTAAAGATTTGGGCGTATCGATAAAATATTTAAGACCGGAAGCGGATCTCGGAACTGCCGGCAGCGTCGGTTTTGCGAAAGAAAACATTACCGGTACTTTTTTGGTTATATCCGGAGACGTATTGACCGATTTTGACGTTTCAAAAGCAATAGAATTTCATAAACAAAAAAAAGCCGTTGCCACGATGGTTTTGACTCGTGCCGAAAATCCTTTGCAATTCGGCGTGGTTATTACCGATAAAGAAGGAAAAGTTGAAAGATTTCTTGAAAAACCGTCTTGGGGTGAAGTTTTTTCGGATACCATAAATACCGGCATATATATACTTGAACCGGAAGTTTTCAACTATATTCCCGAAAATAAAGATGTGGATTTTTCAAAAAATTTATTTCCTAATCTTTTAAAAGACGATAAAGCGTTGTACGGTTATATTGCCGACGGTTACTGGAAAGATATCGGCAACCATGACGAGTACAGATTTGCCCATTACGACATTTTGGAAGAAAAAGTCAAAATTAACGTATTGGGAGAAAAAAGAACCGTAAAAGATAAAACCGTTATCGTAGGTAAAAATTCCGTAATTGAAGACGGTGTCGTTTTTGACGGCAACGCAATTATCGGAGATAATACGATAATAAAACGCGGTGCAAAAATAGGGCGTTCGGTTATCGGCTCAAACGTTGTAATAGAGGAAAATGCTTTGGTTTTAGGCTCTGTAATTTGGGATAACGTAAACATAGGTTCCGAAGCAAACTTGAAAGAAGTCGTTATCGGTTCGTCAACGACAATCGGCAAAAGAGCCTCAATTCAGGTAGGGTCGATAGTTGCTGACGAATGCAATATCGGCGCAAAAGCAGTAATAAGGGCAAATTTAAGAATTTGGCCTCACAAAACCGTTGAAAAAGGCGCAATTTTATCATCAAGCCTGGTTTGGGGGGCAAGATGGAACAAAGCCTTGTTTAACGCTTACGGAAGCGTTACCGGTTTAGGCAACGTGGAGATAACACCCGAGTTTGCCGCAAAGATAGGTTCCGCTTACGGTGCGTATGTAGGAAGCGGAGCTTATGTCGTAATTTCGAGAGACGATCACAGAACTACCAGAATGATAAAAAGAGGTCTTATTTCCGGAATTTTGTCTGCAGGCGTCAACGTCGGGGATATGCTTAATGCTCCGATACCGGTAGCAAGATACGAGATAGGAAACGACGGAGAAATCGGAGGAATACATATAAGGCAGTCTCCGTTCGACGCAAAACTTATTGATATAAAGTTTTTTGATAAGTTCGGAAACGATATTTCCATAAATCAGGAAAAATCCATAGAACAGCTGTTTTTTAGAGAAGATTTTAAACGTGCGGAGATGGATGAGGTCGGTATGATTACCGTTCCGCCGCGTGCAAACGAGTTTTATAAGACAGGTTACTTGAATACCATAAAGAAAAAACCGGCTTCAAACAGAGAAATGAAGGTCGTCATAGATTACGCTCATTCTACGGCGTCTCTCGTTTTTCCGACGATTTTGGGAGAACTCGGGACGGATGTCGTAGCTTTGAACGCATATATAGACGCAAAAAAAATAACCAAAACTCAAGAAGAGTTTTCAAATTCGTTAAACCAGTTGTCCGATATTGTGATGACGTTAAAAGCCGATGTCGGCTTTTTGCTTGATAACGGTGCGGAAAAAGTTTTTCTTGTTGACGAAAGAGGAAAAATTATAGATAACGATACTGCAATGCTTGTAATGGCATATTTGGTAATGTCAACTTATAAGTCCGGAACGATTGCAGTTCCGGTTACGGTATCCTCGGTAATAGACGATTTGGCACAACAGTTTGACTTTAAAATTAAAAGAACGGGAACAAGCCCCAGGAACGTTATGAATGCGGCAAAAGACGAAGACGTTATTTTTATTGCCGACTGTAACGGCGGATTTATTTTTCCTGAATTTCAAAATTCGTTTGACGCGATGTATGCCGTCGGTAATTTGATAAAAATGTTGTCGCAGACCGATTTGACGATCAGTAAAATAAGAAGAGAAATTCCGTCTTTTGAAGTTTTTCATCAGTCTATACCGTGCTCTTGGGACAAGAAAGGTCAAACTATGAGAAACGCAATAGAGTATGCAAAAGGTAAAAAAACGGAACTCATAGACGGAGTAAAAATATTTTTGGATAACGGCTGGGTATTGTTGCTGCCGGATCCGGACGAAGCGTATTTTCATATTTGGGCTGAAGCCAGAGATAAAACGACGGCAAAAGGTTTTATAGACATATATACCGATAAAATAAGAGAATGGCAGAAGTAAAAAAATATAAAATAAGTATGAGGTAACAAAATGATTAAGTTCGGAACATCAGGTTGGAGAGGAATTATCGCCGACGATTTTACTTTCGATAACGTTAAAATCGTTACGCAGGCAATAGCAAATTATCTTATTAACGACGATAAAGAATATAAAAAAGACAAAGCCGTTATTATAGGGTACGATACGAGATTTTTATCGGATAAGTATGCGGAAATTTCGGCGCAGGTTCTTGCAGGCAACAAAATAAAAGTACTGTTGTGTAAAAGAAACACGCCGACACCGGTAATAGCTTACGATATTATAAACAACAAACTTGCAGGAGGAATAAATTTTACCGCAAGTCATAATCCGCCGGAATACAACGGGATAAAATTTTCTCCGTCATGGGGCGGTCCGGCATTACCTGAAACGACACAAAAAATTGAAAAATATTGTACGCAGATTACGGTAAAGGACGTCAAGATTATGTCTTTGGAACAAGCCTTAAAAAACAAGACGGTAGAATATTATGACCCGAGACCTGCATATTTGAAAAGAATAAAACAGCTTGTAAATTTCAAACTTTTGAAAAAATCTTCTCTTAAGGTTGCCGTCGATATTCTTCACGGGACAGGTGACGATTATCTTGATACTTTGTTGGAAAGTGCCGGTATGAGACTAAAAGTTTTAAACAAGAAAAGAGACCCTCTTTTTGACGGACACTCTCCGGAACCCAACGAAGCCAATTTAAAAGAGTTGAAATCTGTTATAAAAAAAGAATCTTTCAAAATAGGACTTTCTGTTGACGGAGACGCCGACAGGTTCGGCATAATAGATTCCGACGGAACTTTTATTACGCCGAATCAAGTTATACCTATTCTTCTTTACCATTTGAATAAAACCAGGGGATGGAAAGGTATCGTTGCAAGAAGCGTTATGACAAGCCATATGATAGATAAACTTGCTGCAAAGCTTGCAATAGAGGTAAAAGAAACTCCCGTAGGTTTCAAATATATAGGTGAGATTATGACGGAACGTCCCGAAGATTTTATTATCGGAGGAGAAGAATCCGGAGGTCTTACGATAAGAGGTCACGTGCCGGAAAAAGACGGAATATTGGCATGTCTTCTTATGGCTGAAGCCGTTGCAGTTAATAAAAAATCGTTAAGTGCGATATTGAAAGATATCGTAAAACTTACAGGACCGGTATATACGGCAAGAAAGAATTTCCGTTTGCCGGAAGAAGTAATGGAAAAATTTAAACAGACGCTGCAAAAAAAGGCTCCGGAAAAAATTGCGGGATTAAAAATACAAAAAGTCGTTACGCTTGACGGCTATAAATTTATTATAGATGAAGATACGTGGATAGGTTTCAGGCTTTCGGGGACGGAACCTATCGTCAGACTTTATGCCGAAAGTACATCAAACGAAAAATTGAATAAACTTGTTACTGCCGGAGAAAAATTTATAAATGGCAAATAATCTTAATTTTATAAATATTAAAAAATCGGACTCGAAAGAATTTGTCAAATTTTTTAAAAGGTCTTTTATTTCGGGACTTTTAATCATTCTGCCGTTATGGCTGACGGTGATAGTTTTGATGATTTTGTTCAGATGGACGAGCAGTTTTTCCATGCCGATACTTTTACCGATACTGAAATTTTTTACGTCCGATTCGTACTGGATAGAGTTGTTTGCAAAAATAGCAAGTTTCTTTCTGACGTTGATAATAATTTGTTTTATAGGCTTTTTTACCAACAAATTATTAGGTAAAAAAGTTTTGAATTATTTTGAAACGTTTTTTACGAAACTTCCTCTTGCCGGCAGCATATATTTGTCGTTAAAAAAACTGTTTTCGTTTTTTTCCGGCGGAAACAACAGTGCAAACTTTCAAAAAGTGGTATTTATACCTTTCGGTAACAAAGATTCTTATTGTATGGCTTTTTCAACCGGAGAAAAAGTTATAAACGGTCAAACTTACGTTACGACTTTTATGCCGACGACTCCGAATCCGACTACTGGATTTTTAATGATGATAAAGAAAGAGCAGGTAATAGAAAGCGAGTACGGCGTAGAGCAGGCGATACAATACATAATATCGGCGGGAATTATACAACCGGACGTAAAAAAATCGGGAGAAAATAATGACAATATATAAAGCACCTAGAGGAACGCATGACATATTCGGACGTATTGCACGAGGTCTTGAAGAACTTGATAAAATTTCCAGAGAAACTTTTAAAAAGCATAACTTTAAAGAAATGAAAACGCCGATATTTGAGGAAGCGGCTTTGTTTACCCGTTCAATAGGGGAAGCTACCGACATAGTTGAAAAAGAGATGTATATTTTTGAAGACAGAAAAGGGAGAAAACTTGCTTTAAGACCGGAAGGGACGGCATCTTTGGTACGTGCATATATCGAGCACCGTCTTGATATGGAAGATTCCGTAAACAAATATTTTTACTGCGGAGAAATGTTCAGATACGAAAGACCGCAGGCCGGGCGGTACAGACAGTTTACTCAAATGGGAGCCGAATATTTGAATAATCCCAATCCTAATGCCGATGCGGAAATAATTCTTCTTGCCGCAGACATTCTGTCAAAACTTAACATTAAAGAAATAACGATACATTTGAACTCTTTGGGATGTGAAAAATGCCGTCCCGTTTTCAGACAAAAACTTGTCGATTATTTTTCGTCGATAAAAGATTTGTGTCAGGATTGTCAAAGAAGACTTGAAAAAAATCCGTTGAGGCTTCTCGACTGCAAAATAGATTCGAATAAATTCGCGGACGTTCCGTCAATGAGGCAGTGTTTGTGCGACGACTGCAAAAATCATTTCGAGAATGTTCAAAGTCTGTTAAAAAGTGTCGGATGCAACTTTATTGTTGACGACAAACTGGTAAGAGGACTGGACTATTATACAAGAACCGTTTTTGAAATAAGGTCGTCTGCCGTAGGTTCTCAGGACGCATTGTGTGCCGGCGGAAGATATGACAATTTGGTAAAAGAGCTGGGCGGGCAACAGATTTCAAGCGTAGGTTTTGCGTTGGGTTCGGAAAGGGTTCTGATGGCTGCCGAAAAAACAGGATTTTTCGATAATATTAAAAAAGATAACATAATTTTTATAGCTGTTGCGGACGAACAGTTGTATAACGATGCGTTTACTTTTGCAAACGATATGATAAATAATAAAAACGGCATAACTGAAAAATTAAATTTGGGCAAAAACGTAATTGTCGAAGGTCCGTTTATAAATAAAAGTTTGAAGTCTCAATTTAAACTTGCCGATAAAATCGGTGCCGTAAAGACGATAATTTTCGGTAAAAACGAATACGATAACGGTAAGATTTTAATAAAAGATATGACGACACAACAACAGAACGAATTCAGCTTGAAATAATTTTTTGTTTGACAAAAAAATAATAAAAAGTATATAATTATAAAAAATAAATCATAAAACTTATAAAATTTTCCGCAAAAATAAAAATAGCAAAAGTTATATTTATAGTTTATATTCAAAATAATCTTTTTATATGCAAATCATAAATAATAAATCAAATAAAATAAAAGTTATAAGTATTTAATTCGGGGGGACTTGATGTCTGATATGGACTTGACTGTATTGTCTAAAAAGACAATGGTGGAGCTTACAAAAATTGCAAAAGAGATGAAGCTAGAAACGATTACCGGTTTAAGAAAACAGGAACTTATTGCTAAGATTCTTGAAGCTCAAATGAAAGAGCAGGGACAGGCTTATGATGAAGGCGTTTTGGAAATAAAGCACGACGGATTCGGTTTTTTAAGATCTACAGATTACAATTATTTGTCCGGTCCGGACGATATTTACATAGCTCCTCCTCAAATTAAAAAGTTCGCTCTGAGAAAAGGCGATACCGTCGGCGGATACGTTCGTCCTCCGCAGAACCACGAAAAATACTTTGCACTTTTAAAAGTTACCAAAATCAACGGTGAAACGAATCTGGATAATATCAGAGAAAGACCTCTTTTTGATAATTTGACGCCGTTATATCCTAACGAAAAGCTCGTTTTGGAAACTAAAACCAATGAAATTTCTACAAGAATTATAGATATGTTCATCCCGATAGGTAAAGGACAAAGAGTTTTGTTAAATGCGCCTCCGAGAACCGGTAAAACGGTACTCCTTCAAAAAATAGCAAACGCAATAACCGCAAACAATCCTGAGATAGTTTTGATGGTGCTTCTTATAGACGAAAGACCCGAAGAAGTTACGGACATGCAGAGGTCTGTTAAAGGCGAAGTTATTTCGTCAACGTTCGACGAACCTGCCGACAGGCATATTCAGGTTGCAGAAATGGTGCTTGAAAAAGCCAAAAGAATGGTGGAGCATGGTAAAGACGTCGTTATTTTACTTGATTCCATTACAAGACTTGCAAGAGCTTATAATGCCGTTATACCTTCCAGCGGAAGAGTGCTTTCCGGCGGTCTTGATTCCAACGCTTTGCAAAGACCGAAAAGATTTTTCGGCGCGGCAAGAAATATTGAAGAAGGCGGAAGTTTAACGATAATAGCTACGGCTTTGATTGATACAGGCAGCAGAATGGATGACGTTATTTTTGAAGAATTCAAAGGAACCGGGAATTGTGAAGTTTATCTTGACAGAAAACTTGCCGATAGAAGAATATATCCTGCAATAGATTTGTTACGTTCGGGGACAAGAAAAGAAGAAATGTTAATAAGTGAAGACGAGAAGAATAAAATGTGGATTATGAGAAGTCTTTTCAGTAACATGAATCCGATAGAAGTTATGGAAGAACTTACAAAAAGAATGAAAGCGTCAAAAACCAATAAAGACTTTTTCAAACAAATGGAACTTGCAGGTACGAAAGATTAAAATTTTAGGTTTATAAAAATTTTTTGTAGAAGGGGGAAAAGGGAATATGAACGATGATATAAAAGATATTGCAATGAGAATAAAAGATTTGAGAGACATATCAAACATTTCTCTTGAAACTTTGGCCAAAGAACTTAATGTCGATAAAGAAACGTACGAACGTTATGAGTCAGGTCAAACAGATATCCCCATAGGAATACTTAAAAAAATAGCCGAAAAATTTAACGTGGAATTCATTACGCTCATTACGGGACAAGTCCCTCATTTAAGAAGATACAGCGTAGTAAGAAAAGGGAAAGGCGTTTCGGTAGAAAGAAGAAAAGAGTACGATTATCAGGATATAGCCTACGGGTTTACAAATAAAAAAGCTCAGATATTTTTGGTAACGGCAAAAGACAGAACGAACGAAAAAGAACTTATTCCGTATTCTCATGACGGGCATGAGTTCGATTATGTTCTGGAAGGGACATTGAAAGTTCATCTTGACGGGAAAGAAATAATTTTGGAAGAAGGAGACAGTTTATATTTCGATTCAAACTGTAAACATTATATGACCGGGGTCGGCGGTAAAGCTACGAAATTTATAGCAATAGTTTTTTAATAATCGGGAGTAATCAATTATGATATTGGATAAATATGCAAGAAGAGATTTTACTTCATACGAAGATTTTTATAAAGATTTTAAAATAACCGTTCCCGAAAATTTCAATTTCGGATTTGATGTTGTTGATGCAACTGCCGATGAAGAACCGGAAAAAAAATGCTTGGTGTGGTGTAACGACGAAGGAGAAAAAAGAACTTTTTCTTTTTCCGATATGAAAAAAGAGTCTAATAAAGCCGTAAACTTTTTTAAGTCGATAGGTATAAAAAAAGGCGACTTCGTTATGCTTATCTTAAAAAGAAGGTTTGAATATTGGATAAGCGTTGTTGCTCTGCATAAGCTTGGTGCGGTGGTAATACCCGCCACTCATCTGTTGAAAGAAAAAGATATTTCGTACAGAGTGAACTCTGCCGGGGTAAATACTATCATTGCGGTAGATTTTTCCGATTTGTTGCAGAGAATAGACAATTGCCAAAAAGATTGTCCGACGTTAAAAAATAAAATTTGTGTTGCCGGCAAAAAGAGGGACGGCTGGTATGATTTTACATCGGAAGTTGAAAACAGCTCCGATGTTTTTGTAAGACCGACAGGTAAAGACGCAACGCGTAACGATGATAAAATGTTGATATATTTTACTTCCGGAACCACAAGCTTGCCTAAAATGGCTTTACATGATTTTACTTATCCGTTAGGACACATTTTAACGGCAAAGTTTTGGCAGAACGTTGAAGAAAACGGTTGTCATTTGACTTTAGCCGATACAGGCTGGGCGAAAGCTGCATGGGGCAAAATTTACGGACAGTGGATTTCGGGATGTGCAATTTTCGTTTACGATTTCGATAAGTTCGAACCTACCGATGTTTTGGACATAATATCCAAACATGACATTACTTCTTTTTGCGGTCCGGCAACGGTTTACAGATATTTGATTAAAGAAGATTTGTCAAAATACGATTTTTCAAAATTAAAGTATTGCTGCGTTGCGGGCGAAGCGTTGAATCCGGAAGTTTTTAACAAGTGGGAAAAGTTGACGGGACACAAAATTATGGAAGGGTTCGGTCAAAGCGAAAGTCCTGTTCTTGTTGCAAATTTCGTGTGGATAAATCCGAAACCGGGTTCCATGGGAAAACCGTCGCCTACGTTTAACATAGATATTGTCGACGATGACGGAACGTCTTGCGAAACGGGGAAAGAAGGCAACCTTGTAGTAAGAATGCCCGACGGCAAAAAACCGACGGGACTTTTCTGCGGTTATTATAAAAGCCCCGATAAAACCGAGGAAGTCTGGCACGACAATATGTATTTTACCGGAGATGTCGTATATAAAGACGAAGACGGTTACTTTTGGTTTGTAGGAAGAGCCGACGACGTAATAAAAAGTTCGGGATACAGGATAGGTCCTTTTGAAGTGGAAAGCGCTTTAATGGAACATCCTGCGGTTTTGGAATGCGCGATAACGGCTGTTCCCGATGCGGTCAGAGGACAGGTTGTTAAAGCGACAATCGTTTTGGCGAAAGGTTATGAACCGAGCGACTCGCTCGTAGTCGAACTACAAAATCACGTAAAAAAAGTTACGGCACCTTATAAGTATCCCAGAGTCGTCGAGTTCGTTAAGGAACTTCCTAAAACCATAAGCGGTAAAATAAGGAAAGTTGCCATAAGAGACGCCGACAAAATAAAGCATGAAAAAAAATAGCTTTTTGTTTTTTTATAAATTAAAGATGAGCTTTTTATATTTTTTATATAAAAGGCTCTTTTTTTTGCCGGCAAATTTTGTGCATAAATTTTTCTTCTGTGGAATTTTATTTTTATAATTTGTAAAATTTACTCTTAAAAAATATCATATAAAGGGATTGATTTATATTATGACAAAAACCAAACAAAACCCTTTTTTATCTACAAGTTTGTCAAGCCTGTTGTTTAAGTTTTCGGCGCCTGCCGTTGCCGGTATGATAGCCAACGCTTTATACAACATAATTGCAAGACTTTTGGTCGGTAACGAAGTCGGTCCTTTAGGTATTGCAGGGATAACCGTAGCTTTTCCGATTACCATAATATTTATGGCATTCAGTGCTTTTATTGGCGTCGGCGGTAACGCTTTGTTTTCAATAGCGCTCGGCAAAAAAGAAACAGAAAAAGCCGAAAATATTATGGGTAACACTATAGCTTTACTGGTTTTGGTCTCTGTCGGTGTAGCCGTATTTTCTTATATGTTTTTGGAAAAAGCGTTAATAATGCTCGGTGCAAGCCGAGACGTTTTACCTTATGCAAAAGATTATATGGAAATAGCGATTATAGGCTTTACGCTTTGGTCTATCGGTGCGGGAATGAACCATTTTATAAGGTCGAGCGGGCATCCTAAAATTGCGCTTATGACACAAATTATAGGCAACGTCGTCAATCTTATAGTAGGACCTATATTTATATACGTTCTTCACTGGGGAATGAAAGGCGCCGCGCTTGCCGGTATATTCGGACAGGTATCGGGTTTTGTTTGGATATTTATGTTTTTTTATAGCGATAAGAGTTTGTATAAAATCAAATTAAAGTTTTTATCTTTAAAAAAAGATATAGTTTTGGCATGTTTTGCGATAGGAATTTCGCAGCTTGTATTTCAAATTTCGTCTTTCTTTTTAAATTTGATATTGAACCGCTCTTTGGTTGTTTACGGAGGAGATACGGCGTTGGCGGCTATCGGTATAGTTATGGCGGTAAATTCTTTAATAATGTTTAGTATTTTCGGAATATCGCAAGGAACCCAGCCTTTAATAGGTTACAATTACGGTGCAAAACATTATTCCAACGCGATACAAACCACAAAAATGGCAATGCGTTGGAGCAGTTTAATTTTAGTTGCAGGTTTTTTAATAACGGAAATTTTTGCCGAACCGATAGTAAAACTTTTTAATTCTAATGATACCGAACTGATAAAAATGGCTGCAAGAGGATTAAGGTTTGTAAACTTTATGCTGCCGGTAATATCTTTACACATTTTCGGAAGTACTTATTTTCAGGCTATAAATAAACCAGTTCAAGCGACGATACTGAGTTTGGCAAGACAGGTTTTGTTACTGATACCGTTTGTTTTGATACTTCCACTTTTTTTCGGTCTTGACGGCGTATTTTTAGCTACGACGTTTGCTGATTTTTTTGCTTGTTTGATATCGGCGGTACTTCTGCATTATTATTTTCATAAATATAATCAAACTCTTTTAATACCTTCGAAACTTCATAAAAAAGTCGGTTTTTTCAGAAAAATCGGGAATAATTGATATTACGTTGTTACTCACATTATTGCAGGTTTCGTTTTGTTGTCTTTTAAATAAAATTTTAGTAAAATTCACATTAATTGCATTACAGATTAAGGAGGTAAAAAATGTTGGAAAACATCAAACAGATTGCACAGCGAATTAAGGCGTTAAGAGAACTTTCCGATATGTCGGTAGAAACGATGTCAAAAGAGTTGGGTATTGACGTAAACAAATATATTGAATATGAAAGCGGAGAAATTGATATTCCGGTAAGTTTTTTATATGCAATGGCGGGAAAGTTTAATGTGGAACTTACGGCTCTTCTTACGGGAGAAGAACCGAAACTGCAACGTTTCAGTGTAGTAAGGAACGGTAAAGGTTTGTCCATTGACAGAAGGAAAGAGTATAAATATCAGGATTTGGCGTATAATTTTATGAACAAAAAGTCCGAAATATTTCTTGTAACGGTTGAACCGGACACACAAAATACGGACCATGTAAACAAATATTCCCATTCCGGACAAGAATTCAATTATATTCTTGAAGGACAGATGAAATTCTTTTTTCAAGACAAAGAAGTGATTTTAAATCCCGGCGACTCGATTTATTTCGATTCGGGTTTTGAACACGCAATGTGTGCTTTGGGTAACAAACCGTTGAAATTTTTGGCGGTAATTTTTTAAAAAGATAAAAAAGGAAAAAATATTATGCTTGAAAAATATATAACTATACAGAAGTTTGATAAGTACGAAGATTTTGTAAAAAATTTTAAAATAACCGTTCCGGAAAATTTTAATTTCGGTTTTGACGTTGTTGACGAGTGGGCAAAGAAAGAACCTAACAAAAAAGCGCTTGTATGGTGCGACGATAAAGGACAGGAAAAAACTTTCACTTTTTCCGATATGAAAAAATATACGGATAAAACTGCCAACTTTTTTAAAAGAATAGGTATAAAAAAAGGCGATGTAGTAATGCTTATTTTAAAAAGAAGGTTTGAGTTTTGGTTTTCAGTAGTTGCATTGCATAAGCTCGGTGCGGTTGCAATACCTGCAACGCACCTTTTAACGGAAAAAGATATAGTTTACAGATGCAATGCTGCAGATGTAAAAATGATAGTTTCTGTTGCAGCTCACGGGCTTGTCGATACGATAAACTCTTCACAGAAAAAGTCGCCTACGTTAAAATATAAAGTTTTTGTCGACAGTGACAAAATTTTTGACGGGTGGTACGATTTTACAAAAGAAGTTGAAGCCGAATCGGAAATGTTCGAAAGACCGCAAGGTGAAAATGCCACTGCAAACAACGATAATATGTTGATATACTTTACGTCGGGAACTACCGGTATGCCTAAAATGGTAACTCACGATTTTACATATCCGTTAGGGCTTTTGATTGTCGGTCAGTGGCAAAACCTTCAAGAAAACGGTCTTCATTTGACGGTTGCCGATACCGGCTGGGCAAAAGCCGCTTGGGGTAAAATTTACGGGCAATGGATAACGGGATGCGCCGTTTTCGTTTACGATTTTGACAAGTTTACGCCGAAAGACATTTTGGAAACGCTTGCAAAACATAAAGTAACGTCGTTCTGTGCGCCTCCGACGATATACAGATATTTGATAAAAGAAGATGTCAAAAATTACGATTTGTCGGCTTTAGAATACTGCGCAATAGCCGGCGAACCGTTGGATGCCGAAATGTATAACAGATGGAAAGAGATTACAGGTATAAGACTCATGGAAGCCTACGGTCAAACGGAACTTGTATCAATAGTGGGAAACTTTCCTATGATGGAGCCCAAACCCGGTTCGATAGGGAAACCGGCTCCGTGCTATGACATTGATATCGTTGATAACGAATACAACACTTGCGAAATCGGTGAAGTTGGACAGATAGTTGTAAGAATACATGATGACAGAAAACCGGTCGGACTTTTTAAAGGTTATTATAAAGATTCTGACAGAACGAAAGAAGTTTGGCATGACGGTTTATATTTTACCGGAGATACCGCATATAAAGATGAGGACGGCTATTTTTGGTTTATAGGCAGAGCCGACGACGTAATAAAAAGTTCGGGATATAGGATAGGACCTTTTGAAGTGGAAAGCGCTTTGTTGGAACATCCTGCCGTTTTGGAATGTGCGATAACTGCCGTTCCCGACCCGGACAGAGGGCAAATAGTAAAAGCTACCGTAGTTTTAACTAAAGGTTTTACGGCAAGTGAAGCTCTTATCAAAGAATTGCAAAATCACGTAAAAAGAGTTACGGCTCCTTATAAGTATCCAAGAGTTATAGAATTTGTTAACGAGCTGCCGAAAACCATAAGCGGTAAAATAAGAAGAGTTGAAATAAGAGAAACCGACAGCAAAAAAAACGCTTAATATTTTAATCGGAGGAAACTGTAATGGAAAAACAGTTAAAAAGATTGACGAATGATAAAATTCTTTGCGGAATATGTTCGGGAATTGCAGCATATTTCGGATGGGACAAAACCGTCGTAAGACTTATAGTTGCGTTTCTCCTTTTGGTAACGGGATTTTTTCCGGTAACGGTTTTGTACGTAATTGCATATTTCATTATGCCTGCCGACGACAAAATTGATATTATAAAATAAATGAACGGTGAACGGAAACAAAAATATATTGAAATTGCAAAAGAACTTTTAAGAAAAGGCGATACTTCTTTCGTTTACACGGTTATAAGCGACAGTATGAAACCTTTAATGAAAAAAGGCGATAAAATTGTCGTTGTAAAAAAAAGTTTTGAAAGTTTGAAAAAATATCAAATTATTGCGTTTCAAAACAATACGTCTGGAAATAGTAAAATTCCTACCGTTCACAGAATTGTAAAAAAAATAAAAGACGTAAAAGTTTTTTATAAAACGAAAGGCGATAATGCAATATATGCCGATAAGGAGTTTGTAAAAGAGAGCCATTATATCGGCATTGTAGATAAAATAATAAAAAAGAATTTTGTTTTAAACCTCAACACGAAAATAGGCAATATGTTAAGCATGGTTGCCTATTTTTTGTTTTATATAAAAAATTTTTTTAAATTGTTTATGTACGTTTTAAAAAATTTCTTTGTAACCGTTTTTAAAAAAGAAGATAAAATTATATTTTCGGACGATTTATTAATTTTAAGACAGTCCGTTTTAACAAAGATTTCAGACTGGCAGAAAACCGTTGAAAACGGCGTATCTCTTCTTTTGCCTTTTATAGACGTCGGTAAAAAAGTTTGTGACGTTTCTTTCGGCGGCGGTTATTGTGAAGAAAGTTTTAATTTTACGAGAAAAGGTATTGAAGTTGACTATAAAAATTTATCAGATACGTCCGAAAATTTTTACGATGTCGTTATCTGTTGCAGAGTTATAAATATAGTTGAAAAGAAAGAAAAAAGGCAAGATATTTATAAATTTTTAAAAAGTTTGATAGCGGAAAACGGCATTATATTATTGTCTTATATTGACAAAAAAAACAATTCGTTTATAAAAATAAAAAGAAAAATATATAAAATTTTATATAAAAAATACG
>JAZNAT010000111.1:0-4432 GCA_045586665.1 Endomicrobiaceae bacterium
AGACCGCTTGGCCTCCGACTTCGGTTAACATTTGATTTTTTATTTCGATGTCGGTAATCTTTCCTATCCTTGAAAAGTCCCAAACAAAAATATATATACACTTATTGATTATTCGTTTATCCAACAAACTTCTGTTTCCAAGGTCTTTGACAAGCAAAAGAAAATTATAAAACCAACTAATAAAAAGGTTTTGTTTGTTGTAAGATAAAGTTCCTGTATGTTTTCTATAAAAATAAAGTTCGTCATCTATATAGAAAATTTTTTTGGAATAAAAAAATAATACGGCATTAAAAACACCGTCTTCGGAACTTCTTGTGCTGTAAAAATATAAATTGCTATCAACAAGAAGCTGTCTTTTAAATATCTTATCCCAAACAACTCCTTCATACGTTTTATAAAAAATATTTTCTGGCAAATCCTTTTGTGTTATCCTTTTATCGTATCTTTTGTTCGGTTTATACTCGTTCGTATCTTCAAAATAAAATTTATAAAAACATTGAACTATGTCGGCATTGTTTTTTTCTGCCGCATTAAACATTTTTTCAAAAAAAACGGTTTCAACATAATCATCGCTGTCAATAAATATTATATACTTACCTTTTGCAACTTTTAAACCTTCGTTTCTTGCTTGTCCCGAACCGACGTTTTTTTTCAAATCTACAATAATAATTCTGTTATCATTTAAGGTATATTCTTTAAGAATCTGTAAAGAGTTATCGGTTGAAGTATCATTTACGCAAATACATTCAAAATCCGTAAAAGTTTGGTTTATTATAGAATCCAAACATTGTTTGAGATATCTTTCAGTATTATATACGGGAACGATTACTGATATTTTAGGCATTAATATTTCCTATAAATAAATATAAAATATTATTTTATCAAAAATATATATCTTTTAAAATATTATCTTTTTTGTTAATATATTTCTGCTTATGATTACACTAAATTATCTTTTTTCAATATTGCAGTATTTCAGTCAGGATGTTTTTAATATAACATTAATAGCTTCTTTTTTATTTTCATTAAAATATTTGAAAAAATTAAAAATTGAGCCTGTTTTACATGCAATAACTGTATTTATTTTATACGGACTTATTTTAACTGCTTTTGTAACCGACGTTCCCGGAGCTATGAAAGAAGAAATATATATATATACGGTAGCTTGGTTTCTTCCTTTTATTTTAGGGTATTGCTTAACTGAGGAAAAACATAAGAAAAATATTGTGCTTATAAACATTTGTATATTTGTTGTTTTTATTCTTGCAGGATTTTTATCTTATTTTGGTATACTTCCGGAAAAGTTTTTAGGAATAAGATTCGTTTATGAAAATATGTTAAAAATAAATTATCGTTGGCATGTTCCGTTTGCAGCCAAATGCAATTTGATATTGACTGTAAGTTTTACAGTCGCATTATTTTCTCAATTTAACAAAAAATTAAAAATATTATTGGTTATTTTTTCCTTTTTAATTTATTTTGCAATATTATTATCATCGTCAAGATTATATTTCATAATATCGACATTTTTATTTTTTATCATATACATTTTTTACATTTACAAAACAAAATCATTCAAGTTTATTAATTTTATAAGTATGCTGTTTGTATTGGCAATAATTTTTTTGTCGGTATATAACTACCTGCCGACCTTTAAAAACAAATTAAACAACACCGACATATCTTCCGATTTGAGTCTTGTAACCAGAATAAATATGTATAAGTATTCTTTTGAAATGTTTAAAAAGTATCCCGTGTTCGGGATAGGTCCGGCACAGGCAACTATACAGCCGGATTTTTATAAACTTAAAACCGATGGAAATGTTCATACCCATTTGCATTCCATATATTTACATATTTTAGCTTGCTACGGAATAATAGGACTTATAATATTTTTATATATCGTATGTTTGATACTGTTTAAACTTTATTGTAAGTATAAAAAAAACAATTCGGTGTTTGCTTTGGCTATGATTTTTGCCTGGACGGCTTTATTGACGGCAGATTGTTTTGATTTTGTTTTAAAAAATCATATTACGGCTTCGTTATATTTTTGGTTTACCGGTCTTGCCTTATCCGGTAATGATAAAAATCAGAAAAAACGATTAAATGTTTTTTAAAAATCTGAATACATTGAAACTTTGTAATTTTAAAGTTTTAATGATAAAAAAATAAAAATTCAATTTTATTTTTAAATAATAATCATTTTTACAAATATTACTTAAATTTTTAACGTGATCGGATATTTGAGGCAACAACAGTTTTTTTTGTTCATAAGAAATATTTTTACCCAACCTGTAAAAGAAACCTTTATTTATAAAACGCTGCAATGTTTTAAAGTTTTTTAACAAATTTCTTTTTTTCAGCTCTTGTGTCAGTGCCATAAAAGATTTTAAAGAATTTACTCTTAACTTATCTTGATTTGAAGTGATACTGTGTGGCACCTGTTTTCTGTAACAATACAATTGTTCTTTAACAAAATTTATTTTGTCAGAATATAAAAAGAACAATATATTAAACGGATAATCCACTTCTGCATAAACGTCTTCGAAAAAACGAATTTCGTTATTTTTTATAATTTCGGCATTATATAATTTAGTACAAGTGGAACGTGATTTTTCAACAATATTTAACATATATTTAATTTTCTTTTCAGTATTTTTCGTTTTATAATATTTATCAAACAATTCTTTTATTTTTTCTCCATTTCTATCATTCTCATATATGTTATCGGAAGAATAATAAATTTTATGACAACAAAAAACCATATCACTGTCATTTCCTTCTGCTTTGTTCAATAATTGTTCCAAATAATCACTTGATATAAAATCATCTGCATCAACAAAAGCGACATATTTTCCTGATACGTTTTTTAATGCGGCATTTCTGGCCGATGAACTACCGCCGTTTTGTTTATTTATTATTTTAAATCTTGTATCTTTATTTGCATATTCTTGTAATATCGACAACGAATTGTCGGTCGAGCCGTCGTTTACGCATATACATTCGAAATCTTTAAACGTTTGGCTTATTATGCTGTCCAAACATTGTCTCAAATATTGTTCGGTATTATATACCGGAACGATTATCGATATTTTAGGCATAATTTGAATTCCTTATATAAAGTCCGTATATTTTATCAAAAAAATAGTATTTTTAAAACATAAATGTTATAATTGAACAATGTTAATTCTTTCAATAATATTATTTGTTGCAATAATAATTTTTTCTTCAAAATATCCTTGGTGGCTGCCTGCTAAAAAAGGTTTAATTGTTTTGATGTATCATCATATTTATAAATATGACGATACCTGCGATTTGGAAAAAACCTTATACGTAGAACCTGACGTTTTTGCCAGACAAATGGATTTTTTGTTAAAACACAAATGGACGCCGGTAACGTTTGAAGATTTACAAAATTCATATAAGAACAACAGTTTCAAACTGCCGAAAAAGCCCGTTCTTATAACTTTTGACGACGGCTGGCTGGATAACTATACAAAAGCTTTTCCCATACTTAAAGAAAAAAACATTAAAGCAAATATTTTTATTTCTTATGATTATATAGGACGTCCCGGTTGTATGAACTGGTCGCATATTCTTGAAATGAAAAACAGCGGATTGGTTTGTTTCGGATCTCATACTTTAAGCCACGCAAAATTGACGTCTTTAACAGATCGGGAAATTTCAAACGAATTGACCGAATCAAAACGCTTGTTGGAAGAAAAATTGCAGCTTCCCGTTAACTGTTTTGCATATCCTTACGGAGCAGGTGCTTTCGACGAAAAAATAAGAGAAATTGTTTTTAAAAGCGGATATCTGTTTGATTTCTCGACCAAAAGAGGGATAACGTCTTTTAAATGGAATAAACAGAAAGCGATAAACAGGTTATATATAAAACAAGGTTTATCTTTATTCGATTTCTATTTGTTATTAACAAAAGGCAAAAACAGTTTTTAATTTTTATTTTTTCATGTATCTTTAAAAAATATTTTATTGCTTTTTTGCATATAATAATATATAATTTTTATATATCAAAAAGAGGTATGCACCTATGGCTAAAAAAGAAAATAAAAAAGTTTGGTCAAAACCTAAACTTACAAAAATTAAAGTTGAGTTGGACTCTATAATATCCGCAAGTGATATGTATTATTAAAAAACGTTCACATTTTTTAAATTTTTAAACATATACTCGTTTATAAACGGGTATATGTTTTTTATGTAAAAACGAAAATGAATATCGGTATAGACATAGAAGAAATTAAAAGATTTCAAAAACTTATAAAAGACAAAAAGTTCGTTGAAAGAATTTTTTCCGAAAACGAAATAAAGTACTGTTCTTCAAAAAAAAATGCCGCCCAGCATTATGCCGTAAGATTTGCGGGCAAAGAAGCCGTTTGGAAAGCCGTAAACAAAAGAAAAAAAATTACGG
>JAZNAT010000112.1:0-3757 GCA_045586665.1 Endomicrobiaceae bacterium
ATTTTTTTATCTTTTTGAAGAGTAACGAGCTCTTTGTTTTCTTTATCCAAATCGGCTTGAATGTTCGGAATTTTACCGTAACGGATTTCGGCAACAAGGTTCAAATCGCCGTTACGTTCGGCTTTCTGTTCGTCGGTTTTCAACTGTTCTATTTCTTTTTTAAGTTTTCTGATAGTAGAAATGGACTCTTTTTCTTTCTGCCAGTGAACTTTCATCTCGTTGGAGGAATTTTTCAATTTCTCGATTTCGGACTCGATTGCGGCAAGCCTTTCTTTTGCCGATGTGTCGGAATCTTTTTTTACCGCCTGTTTTTCTATTTCAAGCTGTCTGATTTTTCTCTCGACACTGTCAAGTTCGGTCGGCATGGAATCGATTTCTATTCTCAACTTGCTGGCCGCTTCGTCTATCAAATCTATTGCTTTATCCGGCAAAAACCTGTCTGAAATGTATCTTGAACTTAAATTTGCGGCCGCCACCAATGCCGAATCTTTTATTTTTACTCCGTGATGAACTTCGTATTTTTCTTTAAGACCTCTCAGTATCGCAATCGTATCTTCAACGGAAGGTTCGCCGGTATAAACCGTTTGGAACCTTCTTTCCAAAGCTTTGTCTTTTTCTATATATTTTCTGTATTCGTCAAGAGTGGTTGCACCTATAAGTTTCAGTTCGCCTCTTGCAAGAAGAGGTTTTAACATGTTGCCGGCATCCATTGCACCTTCGGTAGCGCCGGCTCCTACTATTGTATGAATTTCGTCTATAAAAAGTATTATTTTACCGTTTGCCGACTGAATTTCTTTAAGGACCGCTTTAAGTCTGTCTTCGAATTCCCCTCTGAACTTTGCACCGGCAATCAGCGAACCCAAATCAAGTTCTACAACCTTTTTATCTTTTAACGATTCCGGAACGTCCCCTGAAACGATTCTTTGCGCAAGACCTTCGACGATAGCCGTTTTGCCTACGCCCGGCTCGCCTATTAAAACGGGATTGTTTTTCGTTCTTCTTGACAAAACCTGAATGCTTCTTCTGATTTCTTCGTCTCTTCCTATAACAGGATCGAGTTTTCCTTTTTTTGCAAGCGCCGTCAAATCTTTACCGTATTTTTCCAACGCCTGATATTTGTCTTCCGGATTTTGGTCGGTAACTCTGTTGGAACCTCGAATGTCGACCAGAGCGTTTAAAACTTTATCCTGAGTTATGCCGTATTTGTTTAAAATTTTTGTCGCTTCAAGATTTGCAAAACTTATGACGGCAAGAAAAATATGTTCGGTAGAAACGTATTCGTCTTTCAAATCTTTTGCTATTTTTTCCGAAACGGTAAAAATTTTGTTCAAATCCTGCGACAGGTAAGGAGCCGCACCTTGAACTTTCGGTTTTTCTTCTATAAGTTTTAAGACGTCACGCTCTATTAACGGTTTCAAGTTCTGTTCGACTGCAGACAACTTTCTTATGATAGTTCCTACTATGCCCTGTTCCTGTTTAAGCAAAGCATATAACAGATGTTCCGGAGATATTTCCTGATTGCCGTATTGCGTTGCTATGTCCTGCATATCTGCAAGCGCCTCTTGCGATTTTATCGTAAATTTTGATATATTCATTTCAAATACCTCCTTTATGCTTAATTATTTTAATTAGCACTCTTTATATCTGAGTGCTAATATAACACAAAACAAATAATTTGTCAAGAGGTTATTTATATTTATATATAAAATAGGAGTTTTTATGAAAAAGATAACATGCGTATTGTGCTGTTTGTTGATTATAACATCTTATGGTTTTGCTCAAAGGAAAGCGGATTTTACCGGAAGATTTGTTCCTTCGGATAACAAAACTTTACTATTGTGCGGACAAAACAATGAAGACAGCACGGAGTTTGTAAAAATAAACAATAAAGTTCCTGCAGGTTTTATGATTTACACGTCTTTAACGAATTTGGAAGCTCTTGAAGAAGACGTAGAGTACGGAACGGGAACAATGTCGGGAAATTTTATATTAACAAATTATAAAAAAGCGGCTCTTCAAATAGGTTTGTATTTGGTCAATTCGTTGGAATCGGTAACGGACGGGTCTTTGGATGAAAACATAAAAAAATTAGGCGATTGGATTAAAAAAGCAAACGTGCCCGTTTTTTTAAGAATAGGATACGAATTCGATCTTCCCGAAAACAACTATGAGCCGGAACTTTATAAACAGGCGTTCAAATATATAGTGGAAAAGCTTGATGAACAAAAAATAAAAAATGTCGCTTACGTTTGGCACTCTTATGCGTCGTATAATCCGACAAGAATAGAAAAATGGTATCCGGGCGACGAATACGTTGACTGGTGTGCAATATCATATTTTGCAAATCCTCAGTGGTTTCCGATGGTACAGTTTGCAAAAGCGCACAACAAACCGCTTATGATTGCGGAATGTTCGCCGACATTGAACGAATATTTGAAAGAAACGAACAAAATAAAATGGTACAAAATACTGTTTAAATTCATACAAAGTAAAGACGTTAAAGCGTTATGTTATATCAACGCAAACTGGGACGAACAGCCGATGTTTGCACAATATAACTGGGGTAACGCCAAACTTGACGCTTCGACGGAAATAAAAGATTTTTGGATTGAAAACATAAAAGAAGAGCGTTTCGTAAATTTAGACAAATTATACAAAGAAATAAAACGTTAATACTCAAAAAACTTATTTACCGGCAGTAAAAATTTTTATATAATTAACTATTATGAAAATACGATATTATCTTTTAAGTTTAATTTTACTTGCAGGATGCACAACCGTTCCTATAACCGGCAGAAGCCAATTGATTTTAAGCAGCGAATCGGAAGAAATTGCGGCAGGCGCGACAAGTTACGGTCAATATTTGGCCGAATCTAAAATTTCAACCGACAAAACAAACACGGCACTGGTAAAAAAAGTAGGACAAAAAATAGCTGCCGTTTCCGGTTGCAACTATGATTGGGAATTTAATTTATTGGAAAATTCCGAAGCAAATGCCTGGTGCTTATCCGGCGGAAAAGTTGCGGTATATACCGGTATTTTACCTTACACGCAGACGGAAGCAGGTCTTGCAACGGTAATGTCTCACGAAATAGCCCACGCCATTGCCAGACACGGCGCCGAAAGAGCGGCACAATCGAATTTGCTTCAATACGGGCTTGCAATAGGTAACGCTACACTTGCGGATAACCCTAACAAAGAACTTATAATGTTAGGCGTAAACGTTGCGGGAAATGTCGGCGTTATTCTGCCTTACAGCAGAAAACACGAATCCGAAGCCGATTATATGGGACTTATTTTAATGGCAAAAGCCGGATACGACCCTAACGAGGCAATAAAATTTTGGCAGAGAATGTCGGCGGCAAGTTCCGGCTCGCAGGGCGGACTGTCGGACTTTTTATCGACTCATCCTTCCGATGAAAAAAGAATAAAAGATTTGAAATCTCATTTACAGGAAGCTTTAAGTTATTATAATAAGAAATAATTCACTTTATATTTTACAACTCATAGTCAACATATTTCTGCAGTACGGATATAAATAAAAGTTTCGATTTTAAACCGTAAAAAACTTTCGTAAAAATTTATCGGAATATAGCACACATATATAAAGTTAGAAAAATATAAAAAAGTTATATATTTCTAAATTCATTGACATATATTTTTTAAATAGATAAAATTTTATCCATAATAAAATTTCGTCATGTGAAAATATAAATTTTTGATAAAGTTTGTCATCGTAAAACGTATAAATATCAAT
>JAZNAT010000113.1:0-24725 GCA_045586665.1 Endomicrobiaceae bacterium
GGCGGAGAAGAAACCAACAGCACGCAAAACCAGTTGCTTGTAGAAATGGACGGTCTTGAAAGTTCAAGTCAAAACATTATAGTAATAGCGGCGACAAATGCCAACGAAAGTGTTCTTGATAAAGCTCTTTTAAGACCGGGAAGGTTTGACAGAAAAATACAAATAAACCGTCCTACTTTTAGCGAAAGAGAAGATATTTTCAAATATTATCTTGCCAAGGTTAAAGCCGGCAGCGATATTGACGTTAAAAAACTTGCGGGACACACCATGTATAAATCTCCTGCCGAAATTGAAAATATAGTAAAAGAAGCCGCTTTAATATCTACCAGAAACAAAAAAACTTTTATTGATATGGAAGATATATCTCTTGCTATGGACAGAGTGGATTTGGGGTTGGAAACGCATATAACAATGACCGATGAAGAAAGAGAAATGACCGCATATCACGAGGCAGGTCATGCCGTATCGTTGTATCTACTGCATCCGACCGACGATGTTTTTAAAGCTACGTTAAGGTCGAGAGGCGGTGCGTTAGGGTTGGTGGCACATAATCCAAGAGAAGAACTTCATACTCATAACAGAGAAAAACTTATTGCAGACATTATTGTTGCACTCGGCGGTTACAGTGCGGAAAAAATCAAGTACGGAACGACTTCAACCGGCGTATCTTCGGATTTTCAAAAAGCAATGTCAATTGCCAATGCTATGGTATGGAATTACGGTATGAGCACAAAAGGTTTTATCGGCGATTTTACTGTCATACCGAAAGACAGTATGTCTTCAAAATTGAAAGAAGAACTTAACTTGCAAACGATGGAGATAATGAACGGCTGCTTAAAAGAAGTTAACGAATGTTTGACGAAAAATTGGGATATAGTTGACGATATGGCAAAAAAACTATTGGAAAAAGAAGAGCTTGATTATAAAGATATTGACGATATTTTTAAAAAGTACGGTAAGAATAAAGGTGTGCCGTTAAAAGAACTTAAAGAAAAAGAACCTGTCGAAAAACTTAACTCCGTTGAGAAAACCGAAGTCGTTAAGCCGGATTTAAAGAAAAAAAACGAAAACAATGTCAGTGAAAATGGTAGCGGCGATAGCAACAATAAAAAATAACGACGGTAAAAAATAAGATGATAAAAGCGCTGCCGATGCCGGCAATGATTAAAATTTTTGCAATATTTTTTATTTCTTTTTTTATTTTTTGTTCATGTAACGTAACTTTTCCGAAAGAAACGTTAAAACAAGACACGGAAAAATTGATAAAAAAAGAAACCGGCGTAGATTCTGCGGCATACATTTGCGGTTCGACTATGTATTTGGACGTCGTAATGGACGGACTTGCTGACGACAACGAACAAACAGTATCAAAAGCTTACGAAACGATACAAAAAATCGTATCGAATATTGTCAGGGTTCCGTTAAGTTCCGATGCCGATATAAAAATTGTTGTAGTGTCGATTTTTGATTCCGATTATAAAACTTTATTAAGAATATTTGAAAATATCGGAGATATAAAAGCGTATTCTCATCAACTGATATCAAGAACCGATTACGGAGAAAGGCAGTTGATGGAGTTTGAAGGAGCTGATTCTGCAAAACGTATTGTTGAAAATAAACATGAAATATCGCAGGAAGAGTTTGTTGCAAGGCTTATAATATCTCAAATAAATATGTCGGCAAGACAAAATCCGTTTTTGGGGCAGCTTATAAACTCTTTACAACTTCAATACTTTGATGTTAAAGATGAAACGATATGTTTTATGTCGAATAAAATTGACAATTATGACGTACAAGTTTTGTTAAAAAACAGGTTGTTAAAAGAATCTGTAAAAAATTTGCAAAAATACAAGCTTTTTTCGATAAAATCGGCTATAATATATGATAGAGATAAAAACATTATTTTTGAGATGCCGATTACTGTGGAACAAAATTAACGGTATGAAAAAATTAACGGTTTTATTTATTATTTTTTTGTTTTTATTTAACTTGTCATCCGGAGTTTTTGCGGGAATTTTTGAAACTGAAACGGGAATGCCCGATATAAACTCGTTTGACGTTTTTGTTTTAGAGCATACTCAAAAAACTTTTTCAAATACGTTATCTTGTGATAGAGAGACAAATACGGAAAACGATACCCGCAGTGACCGGAAAGATTTGTCTTTTTATAATAATAACGATTTGATTTTTCAATCGTCTTCTATGTTTTCTTTTTATGAATATTGCGGTGTTAAAACTGCAAAACTCAATAGTACGTATAACTTTCATAAAAACGATATTAATTTATCCGGCAGGCATAAATTATTTTACGAACGTTACGGCGGCGGCGTTACAGGTATAACCGAATACAAAACGAAATTTAATTCTTACATTGCGGTTGCTTTATTTGATGCAGGCAATTTTGTATTTATATATATAAATAAAGGCTGACATATTTTTATGTCGGTCTTTTTTATTTGGAGGAAGTTATGTTAAAAATAAAAAAAATGTTATCCGTGATTTTGTCTATATCTCTGCTTATAACTCTTGTTCCGATAAACTCCTTTTCTTTACCTTATGCCGTTTCTTATCAAACCGTTTTCGGCAATTTTGCAAAAATAACTTCCGCAAACTTTTACGGCAGCGATACTACAATCATAAATATTCAGGATTTGCACAACAACAAAGAAGTTCAAGACAACATATACAATCTGCTTGAAACGTTAAACAAAAAATATAAAAGTTTGGAAGTTTATATGGAAGGTGCCGGTAAATCGGTGGATTTTAATAAACTTTCATCGGCAATAAGTTCTAAAAATCTGTCGGCTTTAATGGACTCTTTATACGATAACGACAAACTTTCCGGTGCGGAATATTTCGGTTATAAAAATAACAAAATTTTAAAACCTACGGAAGATAAAAAAATTTACGAACAAAATATTCAAAATTATTCGTTTTTAATAAAAAACAAACAAAACATAGATAACCTTCTTGTACAGAAATATAACAATATCAAAACTTTAAACAAATATCTTGATAAAGAGCAGATAAAAGTTTTAAAACTTTATAACAGGTACTTAAATAAAAGAATTTCTTCCGAAAAGTTTTATGACAGGATGTTTTCATATCTTAACAAAAGAAACGTTTCCGCATTAAAATATATAAACACCAAACTTTATGTTGACGTAATCAAAGACGGTAAAAAAATAAACCAAACCGCAGCACAAAGACAGCTTCAGCAGGTTCTTTTGGCGTTAAAAAATAATATGGATTATAAGCGCTACACGGATTTAATAAAAGATTCTAATAATTTAACCGATGTCGATGTTGTTTTTTCGTATCTCATAAAAAACGTAAACGACAACGATAAAATAACGAAATATCCGGACTTGTTTAAATTGATAAATTTAAGAGAACTCGCATCGCTGATAAATCCGCTTGATTTGATTGAAGAAGAAAGGCAGATAGTGGAAGACGTTTTGTTGTCTTACAGTAAATATTCCGTAAACAAGGACGTAATATTTTTAAATTTGTTTTACCAGACTTATAAAAAACTGTTGTCGGCAAACATCGCATCTAACGAGTACGTTTATTATAAACAAAATTACGATATGTTTTACAATCTTTACGTAAAATATTTGCAGAACGATTTTTTCGGATTGTACGTTTATACCAAAACGGCGGAAAATTTTAACGATTTGAATCTCAAAAGAAACGTTTCTTTTATAGACAGCCTTTTATCCGGCGTTTCGGTAAAAAATGATGCAGGTAATGTTTATGGAGGGAAATTTTATTCCGTAAATAAAATACTTACTGGGCTGGATAAAGCAAAATCGGTTAAAGTTATAGTTTCGGGCGGTTTCCACACCGAAGGTATAAACGAGTTGCTTGAGGAGAAAAAAGTTTCTTATATTACGCTGACTCCCAATATAAAAAATGCTGATTCTTTATACGAACGAAAATATTTGAATTCAATTTTGGAACAAGCAGAATTTGATACGAATGCCATATCGAAAAAACCGTTTTTGCAGCAGCCGCCACAGATTATAGTCGGTGATATAGTAGCTTCTTTGGACAACATTTTAAATTATTTGCAGGAAGGTAAAAGTTTAAAAGATATTCAGGAAATTGTTAACGGTGTTATCGCGGCAAACTCTCTGCAGGATATAATAACTTTCAGTTTGGATTCCGAAGGAATTGCAACGATTAAAGTTGGTGAAAAAGTTTATACGTTAAATTACGAAAACGGTCATGTTAAAATAGAAAATAATTTTTCAACGGCGTTAGGTAAAAATATTAAGATTTTGGTAAAACAGGCGCTGCTGCTTCCCGGTGTAAGACGCAGTTTGGGGTTGGTATCCAAAGGGTACAATCCTGTTTCTGTTTCCGGTTTTAATCAAATAGCCGAACATTTGTTAATGAGACATAATATACTTCTTCCGAAATTCGTAAACAGATGTTTGACTGCGTTGATGGGACTTGATGAAAACGAAGCGGATATGACGAAAGATAGAGTGTATAATGCTCTTTTAAATGCGATGAAAAGTTTTCAAAATAAAGAGTTTGAAGATGCCGAGATAATAATAGGTAAATCTCCGAAAATTATCGGAACAAGCCCCGACGGTTACGGAAATACGGAAGAATACGGTTCTTTATTTTATGTCGTCTGGAAAAATAAAAACGGCGTTATGAGTGCAAAACGAATTTTAATTTCCGATGAGCTTTTTAAATATTTAAATTTTTTTAACGAACGCAAAGCCGAAGAGTTTTTTAACGATTTGTTCATACATGAAAAAATTGAAAATATTGCCGTAAGCGGAGAAAGTAAAAGATTTAACGAATACGTTTTGTCCAACAGACTGTCAAGAACGTCGGAAGTGTTCCACGAGTATATAAAAATGCCGGATTTTCGTCTTTTTTTGGAAGAGCAAGGGTATTCCTTAGACAATGCCGAAAGACAAAAAAAACTTTTGGAAGAACTTGATTTTATTATTTCCGACGTTAACAAACAAAAAAGTTCGCAATATTCGGACATAGTCTCGCTAATCGGTCTTGAAAAAGGAAAAATTGTTTATTCCGATAAAGATTTGGAAACTTTTTTGGCGGTAAGAGCCGGAGATGCAAAAACCATACAGGAATGTAACGAAAGATTGGTAAACAAAATTTGTACGCAGATAGAAAACGAATATGTTGCCGAAAAAAAAGGAAAAAATGCCGATTATGATATTGAAAAAGATTTTGATGTTGCCGATTTTATAAACTTTTTAAACAATTTTGCCGTCGTTTACAGAAATACTAACAAGTACGTTTATAGCGACAAATTGGCGCAGTATATTAAAGAAGAGGTAGTTAAACGTTACAACATATCTAAAAAACAAACCGAAAAAATAGAGATAGCTTCTTATGAGCTTCAGACGAATGCCGACGGAAGTTTTTCTTTGAATACTTCGGGAGAAATAGACGGTAAAAAAGTTTTGGTTATGGAAGACATAATTTCAAAACAAAGCAATACGTTTAATAATATTTACAATTTGCTAAAAAAATTCGAAGCGTCAAAGGTTCAGGGAGTATCTTTTTTCGACTTGTCAAAAGAAGCTGACGGTACCAACTTGATTTCCGAACAGACTTACGCAAGAATATTGAGAGAACCGCAAATTTTGGTTGACATTATAAATAACATTGACGGAAACGGTAAAAAATATCTTGCATATTGGCTTGTAAAACTTTTAAACGATAAAAAAGGTGACGGAATTTTAAGACAAATAAGTGCTATGGACGAGTATGTGGTAAAAAATTTACTGGCGAGTATGTTTGACGTTTTAAAGGATAAAGACGGCGTTAAAAACGTTAAAAACTATGAAATCGTAAATCTTATGATGTTTATAGGTTTCGGAGAAAAAAAAGATATCAATGATATGAAAAAAGAAGAGATTGACGAATTTTTAAACAAATACGGTTTCGGAGCTCAAGCCGATTCGTCAAAACCGTTGGAAGTTTTTTATGATGATTGGAGTCAAAACGTTTCTGCACTTATTTTATATGCTTATATGTCGGGATACAGCCGTATAGAAGCCTTAGGCGTAAACAATCTTAACGCAGTAAACAAAGAAAATAACAATAAAAAGTCAAACAGAACTTTAATTGCCGATTTTTGTAAAGAATTCGGAATAAATTTTGAAGATAAAAAAACTAAGCTGATTCATTCTCACACGCTTACGGAAGAAAAAGAAACCGACGCGAAATTTTTAGAGCGTATAAACGGTTACAAAAAAGAACTGGATTTTGCAAGAGCGGATTTCGAAGAAAAAGCTAAAAAAATTGCCGAAAAATATCAAATAGAAAGTGTCGGTTTATCGCAAGAACAACACTTAAAATATTTGACTGAAATAGAACATGCTCAAACGGAATATTCGCAAGCTGTAAAAAATATCATGATTCAAGCAAAAAATATTGCTTTGGAGATTTTAGTTGCAAGGAAAGAAAAAATAAAGATAGAAGACGATTCTTTTCTTATAATGATAGGCGGCTCTCTGTCAAAAGGCAATATGACGGAAAGTTCGGAAGTATATTACGATATCGTCGTTCCGGACGGAACCGTTTCGGTATCGGTAGAAGAACATTTCGCACCGTTATATTCATCCATACTGCAGCAGATAGGTTTAAACAATTATCACGTTTTGAAATATTCCACTACGCGCATGAACAGAAGAAATATCAACACGTTTATTGATGAGAAAGAAATCGCTCCGTTTTTAAATTTTGAAACGCTGTCTACCGCAGACAGGAAAAAAAGTTTATATACTCAATATATGGACGTGCTTTTAAAAGAAGGTATTGAAAATATTAATACGGAAAACTCCGTCGCCGACAGTTTGGCTTTGATTACAAAAAAGTATTATACGATTTCTCAGGAAGGTTCTGGCTGGATGGGCAACTCGTTTAACATATCTTACGATAATCAAAGAGAACAAACTTTTTCTACAAGATCTTCTTTAATGGCGTTTGAAACGAGACTGAACGAAATAATATTTGCTTATTCGGCGCAAAATAAAATTACCGATTCCATAAACGTTCCGGTATCGGTACAAGCACAGATTGAATTTATTAAAAATAAAATTTATACGTCGGCAGAACAAAAAGCCGCTCTTGACAAAGCGTATGAAGCGTGGCGCTATTTGTCTTCGTGCAGATATGTAAAAAGAGACAATTCCTGGACGCCGTTTACTTATAGAGAAAAAGAAGCCGCTGCTGCGGTAAACGAATTTGTTTCAAGTACGACCGTACGCTCGGCAAAAGAAACGAAAAAGAAAAACGTTATAAGAAACTACGGGGATTTGCTTGCACTTATGGAAGAGTTCGTTTATGATAATTCCGTAGATATTGACGTTTTCAGAAACGGGTACAGTAAATATTCACATTTGGAAACGTGGAAGCAATCCTCTTCAAAAGAAAACGAAAATATGTTTGTTAAGGCACAGATAATTTCGTTGTTAATAGATATAGACAGCCCGCAGTTGAGAGAAAAATTGTCTCAATATGATGTGAAAGGTTTGAATAAATATCTTCCGGAAATATTTGAAAGTTTGGATAAAATAAAGTTTATAGACGAAAACTTTCCTCAGTATTCTTCCATAGACGGGGAAAGATCTATACAATATTATTGGAACGCTATAGCAAAATCGGCAGGAAATACGGAAACCGTCTTTGCATTGATAGCGCACAAGTTGAATAAAGCACAGATGTCAAAAAACAAGGAAGACAAGCTTCTTTTGTTTTCCGTTTATCTGCCGTTGTCAAGAAGGTTCGGAAACTCCGATATTTACGAGTATGTAAGAAACAATGTCTTTGAATATTCGCATTCAAGTCAATATCTTAATTTGTTAAAAATACTTAAAACGTTATACGGTCTCAATTATTCCGAAGTTCCGCAGTACGACATTAAACTCAGAGATGATGTTTACGAGTATCTGCGCGATAACGGAATACCGGCAAAAGCCGTAAACATAAAATATAGAGTAAAATCTTTGTACAGTATATATGAAAAACTTACGTCTTCGAGAAAAAAAGATAAAGAATTGAAACCTTTGAATAAAACCGAAAAAAATGCCGTTATGTTTATGATGAAAAATAAAAATTCGTTGTTTGATGCCGTTATTGCAAATGTTTCCGAAGAAGGAGTCGACGATTTGGATAAAACGAAAGAGCGAATTTTAAAACTTATAAACACCGATTTTAACGATTTGCAGCAGAAAGAAAAAGAATTGTTAAACGATTTGACCGCCGAAATGAAAAAAGCTATTTTTACCGACTATGAAATAGTAGATTACGTAAACGGAAATTTATCGGTTTGGCTTGAAAAATGCAAAGGAGACGACGGCTATTCGGATATAGATAAATTGAAACAAATTTTGGAAGACGAAGGTATGTTTTTCGAATTGTGGTTTGTAGAGCTGTTTGAAGACAGTTTGAAAGATTTTGTAGGTCTTCATGTAGTCGTGCAGGATGAAAGGTATAAAGATGTCGTTAAAGTATTGGATAAAGGCAGTACGAAAGAGACTCCTTATGCGGATTTGAGAGATGTTTTTTATGAAAGAAGTTCCATTACGTTTAAAAAATTTAAAAAAGACGAGGGTAACAAGCAGGCAAGATTGAAACTTAACGCATCAATAAAAGCTGACAGAGTGCCGATTCCCGTAGAAATATGTTTTTATGAAAAGTCCGACTACGAAAACGAGACTTACGGTTTGTATAATACAAAAAAGATTTCTTCACCTCATTACATATATAAAATGGGTAAAGAGGCTAAAGCTATGATGTTTGAACACATATTTTCCAATGAACTGGATTATGAGTTTATAGAGGAAGTGGAAAAAGAATCTTCCGCTTCTCGCGAGAGAAAAGAAAACGTTAAAAATATGGTATTTGTTTCCGACGAGTTTGTACCGAGCGAGAATTTAACCGAAAATTTTGACAGAATAGTTTCTCCGTTTTCGGATACGGTAACATGTTTTGTAGATTATGACGATAAAATTTATATTCGTCAGCTTCCCAAAGGTGCGACCGTTTTTGACCTTGCATTGGGTAAACATTTCAGCGGAGATTTGGAGGTTTCGGTTTATACCGATAAAGGAGAACCGTTAACTTCGGACGTGGTATTGGACAATTCAAGGGTATATAAAGTTATTAAAGAAAAAGAAATTGTCGAAAAATTGGAACTTCCGAAAAACGAAAACAAAATTTTTACGGTAAGAAGCAAACTGATTTACCGCAGAGAAACTGCACGGAAAGGAAATTCCGTGTCGGAATTTTTAAGGCATGTATCTGCAAACGATATAGAAGAAATATCAACTTTGTTGTTGTCAAGTTACGAGTACAGAGAAATTTTGGATAATAAGTCTTTATCGTTGGAAACCGTTGCCGAACAAATATGCGGTAAAAATAAAGATTCCGAAAACGAAATTTTAAAGAATAAACAGCTTATGGTTGAATATTTGCGTATTTTAAACGGGTTTGTCAAAAAGAATAAGTTGGAGAAAATAAACCGTTCTACTATTATGCAGAGATCGATACAGATTGCCGGTCATTACGATTTGTTAAACATGTTTGAGTTGTTTGAAGCTCAGGATTACAATTTGATAGATTTTAGAGACATAAAAGAATTTTACCAGACTTATATTTTGATTAAAACCAAATCAAAAAAAGTAACGGAAGAACAAATTGCAAAAAAAATAGCCGAAAAATTTGAAATTGAGGAAACCGAAGAAGGGTACAATTTTGCAATAAACGATAAAAAATATTTCATCGGCGAAGCTAATATTATCGATTCGGACTTTATTGAAACGTTGGCGCAGCATTTAAGCGATATGGACTCTATTACGTTAAGAACCGACGTCTTTGACAAAAACGATAAGATTATTTCCGATGAAAAAGATTCCGCTTTTATTATGGCCGATTTCGTTTTACCGGAAAATCCTCTGCCGTTAATATCGTTGGGCAACAACGTGGAAGAGCTTGTAAAGCATGCTGCAAAATATCATTCGGACATGGTAAAACAAATATTGGTTTCAACTAAAGCCATTGCCGATGAACAGGAGTTTCGTACTGGTGCCGATACATTAAATTCGTTGCTTGAAGAAGAGCCGGTTTTAATGGCACAGGTTCTGCTCGGCTTATTTTCAAAAGACAGTTATGAAGAAGACATATTATTGTCGCAACAGACTCCTTTGCTTTCTCAAGGCCAAGTTGACGAGATGAAATATGTGCTTCAAACCGAACTCTCTTCCGAAAATATTTCCGAAGTAAAAATAGTTGTTTCAAGAACGCTTGATTTGGCACACAGTCAAGACGCATATTCTTTTTCTACCATATCCGTTAAAGACGCTACGGCCGTATTGTATATAAGCGAAGCGTTTTTAAAAGAGCTTGATAAAAAGCCCGAGCAGATAAAAGAGTATCTGTTAAGACAGCTTGTAATACATGAGACGAGCGAATATCTTGCGTTATCAAAAGATGCAAATTTGGATTATATTGCATTTCATAAACGACTGGAACAAGATTCGGGGCAAAGAGATTTGATGAATTTTGCAAGGTCAATAGTCGGTGATGTATTAAGAATGAAAAATGCTCTTTTTGAAGAGACGGATGTTCTTCTTTATTCCGACGAAATTCCGGAAAGCGATCCGTCAACGACTGCGGCAATCATCTGCGGAAACAGAATGCTTTCTTCTTTTGAAAAAACTTTCAATTTGTACAGAGAAGGAAAAGTTGACAAAATTTTTATTTCAGGAAATACGAGAGGTTCTTTGGATTTGTTGACGAAGTTAAGAGCGTCAAAATATTCGTCGGATATTGCAAAAACTTCAAATAATTTGGTAAACCCCAAATCGATAGAAGACTTTTTATCGTTAACCGATGAAGCGTTCAAAGAAATTGCCGAAGGAAAAATTAAAATATCGTTAACGGACGAAGTTTGTGAGGCTTCAATAATAAAGTGGGTAATATTGAAATGTGCCGCAGATTCCGAATTGACCGATGAAGAGATAACCGTTTTGGAAAATAATATAATTTTGGAAACGGTTGCGTCAAATACTCCTGAAAATTTCAGGAACATCGTCAATATGAAAGAGTTCAGAGATTTCGTTTCTGAAAATAAAGACGGCTCACAATTGATAATAATACAAACTCCGTTTTCACAGGTAAGAGCGAAATCCACGTTAAATAAGATTATGCTTGAAGACGGTATAAGAGACTTTTTTGAAGATAAAAATGTAGTATTATATAACGTAAGTACCGGAGTAAGTTCACAGGATTATCATTTTAATAACGTAAGAGCATTAACTTTGTCACTGGGCGAATGGACGAGAATAATAGCTTACACTTTAAAAGGCGACATCGTGCCCACGTTTAACGATGAGCACGGATTAGGTTCTATACCGTTGGGAGCATTGAAAAATATTCTTGCTTTGCTGCCCGTTGCAAGCGATCAGGAAAAAGAAAGTATGTTCAAAATTTTCGATACGGTCGCTCAACGAGAAGAAAGTTTTAAAACAAAAGAGTCCGTTCTTTCTCTTTTGGCATCTCAAATCGGCACAAACTCAAATGAGTACAAACTTATTTCGGAATTTATCACATACTTATATTCCGACACGACGGAACAAAGACAGCTTGAAAAACTTTGGGCGGAAAGAGAAGAAGCTGCTTCCGATACCGATACGTTCGTTCAACATCAGATTCTTTCTATTGAAGAACAAATATCAAGAACGCATAGTTTGCTTGCTTCCGCATAACGTTATTTGAAAAATGCGGTCTAAATTGTTAGAATTAATAAATTAATAAAATTTTATTTGGAGAGATTAATTATGGAACTGTTTAAGATGGCTAAAGAAGCTATGGCAATGAAAAGTAAAATTAAAGAGATGGATAAGACTTTAAAATCAAAAATAATAGACGTTGAATATAAAGGTATTTCAATATCAATGAATGCCAAAAACGAGATAGTAAGTTTAAAACTGCCGGAAGATTTTATGCAAAAGTCGTTAAAAGATGCGGAAAAGTTAATGTTTTCCGCTTTTCAGGAAGCCATAAAAGAAGCTCAGAAAGCTATGGCGGAAGAATCAAAAAAACTTATGGGCGGAATGAATATTCCGGGCTTGAATTAGTTTTTTTATTTTTTCAACGCTTTTAGTCTTTGAAAAACGTTTTTTGCCGTTGAATAAATATGATAAAAATACTTCATAAATATATACTGAAAGAATTTATCGCGTCATTCGGTTTCGGGCTGATAATTTTTTCCGCCATACTGTTGTTAGACCAAATTTTTCAGCTGGTAGATTTATTTCTGTCAAAAGGAGTAAGTCTTGTTCTTATACTGCAGTTGTTTGTGCTCATCGTCCCTAATATTTTATCGTTGACGATACCTATGGCGATTTTGTTCGGTGCACTGTTAAGTTACGGAAGGTTTGCCGAGGACAACGAAATTACCGTTATGAAATCTACCGGTATTTCGTACAAAACTTTGTCAATGCCGATAATAGTTTTCGTTTTTTTTATAAGTATCGGTCTTATATGGTTTAATCATTATTTGTCTCCGTCAACACATATGTATTTCAGAACGTTGTACAAAAAAATTCTTACAGAAGCGCCTTTGGCAAAATTTGATGAAAAAACCATAACTTCCGTAGGTCAATACAAAATTTACGCTCATAAGGTCAACTCAAAAACGAATACGCTTAACGGTATAAATATTTATAGATTTGAAAAACTTGAAAATAAAGATGAAAAAAGAAAAACGGAACATATCCCGTGGAGAATAGCCGCTTCGTACGGGACGATAGGGGTTGATAAAAATCGTGTGGTATTGACGTTATATGACGGTTATTGGCAAAGAACAGACCCTAACGTACTCGGTTCCATGATACACATGAATTTCGGAACTTATAAATTTTCCATTCCCGTTTCTTCCGGAATGGATTTTTCCGATACGTCTTTAAGAGAACTTAACTCAAAAAAGTTGAGAAACAAAATCAAAAATATGCCCGATGACAGAATTGAAAAAAACACTTATACGAACGAGTATTGGTTAAGATGGTCTATAGCGATAGCTCCGATGGTTTTTGTTTTGATAGCAATTCCGGTCGGGATAATGGCGGGTAAAGGCGGAAAAGCTATAGGGTTCGGTATGAGTTTAGGCGTAATTTTTATATTTTATATGCTGCTTGTAATTTCTTTAAACGTGGGGGAAAAAGGCTACGTTGCATCTCGCTACATAATGTGGCTGCCTGACTTTGTGCTGGCAATGGTCGGTATAATTTTGTTCAGAAAAATGTTAAAAAAATAAAATGATAAAAATATATTCTTACATATCAAAACAATTTTTAAAGCCGTTATTTTTTATAGCATTTGCTTTCGGTTTTATAGTTATGATTTCGGAGTTTTTCAGAGAGATGAGTCTGTACATGGAACTTAAAACTCCGTTTTTTACCGTTTTGGAATATTTGTTTTTAAGTCTTCCGTGGTGGATGATAGACGTGTTTGCCGTTTCCGTTCTTTTGGCGTTGTTGTTTTCGCTTGGCGAGCTTGCAAAAAGAAACGAAATAACTGCTTTAAAAGCTTCAGGTGTGAACTTGTGGCGGATAATCTGTTTGTTTATGATACTGGGGTTTTTTATAGGTATTTTCGATTTTTCCATGAGAGAGTTTGTCATACCGCACACCGTAGTTAAAGCCGAGTATGTTAAGAAAGTAAAAATCAGGAAAAAGAAAATTGACGATTTGGTAAACGAACATAAAAATATCATAGTATCTTTACCGAGCAATTCCAGAATGTCAGTAGGATATTTGAATATAAAAGATGCTTATATGCGTGACGTTATAATTGACGAGTACGATGACGATTTTTATATCAAAAAAAATATCGTCGTAGGAGAAGGTCGTTACAATAACGGTGCCTGGCTTTTGAAAAACGGCGTTACCAGAACTTTTAACAGAGACGGAAACTGGACGGAAGAACTTTTTGAAAGTAAAATTTTCGGTTTTACCGTAAAACCGGAAGACTTCGTCGTAAAAGATACCAGATACGAGCAAATGAATTTAAAAACGTTTAAAGAATATATTCAAAAAAAGCAGATGCTCGGTGAAAGTACTTTAAAAGAACAGATAAAATATCATTCAAGATTTGCAAACGTTTTCTGTCACATAATAGTTATGATGATAGGTATTCCTTTTGCTTTGGGGCTCGGTAACAAGTTCGGCAAAATTATAAGTTTTACGTTTGCACTTATCTTTTCGTTTATATACTGGGCCATTCAAGCAGTATGTTTATCTCTGGGAGAAAATCTTGTTATAAACGTTTGGCTTGCGGCATGGCTTCCGAACATCATTTTCGGCATTATAGGTATTTACCTTATGTCAAGAATCAAAAAATAAAATAAACTGCAGTTTATAATCTCTGCAATAAATATTTTTAAAATTTTCATTTTCAAGGCACAGTTAAAGCCGTCTATGAGCGAACAATTTTTGAAACAAAAAACTTATACAAATTTAAAAGTTTTTTCCCGTAGGGCAACGCGTCCTTGTCCGAACAAAATTCGTTACCTTAGGTTGTTAGAATTTTGTAAGTTGACCGTTGGTTTTAAAAATTGGAGCGAATGGCTTTAGTGCCGGGAAATGTGAAATTTTAAAAATGTTATGAATAAAATGATTTTTTTTAATTTTTTATTTGTTTTTTCTTTTTTGTTTTCGGAAAATTGTTTGTGGCGGAAGTTTTCGAGTACATTGCGTTGATATCTCTGATTCTGTCTCTGAATAGCGTCGCGCTTTCAAAGTCAAGGTTGTCGGCGGCTTCTTTCATCTGTTTTTCAAGAGACTTCAATACGGAGTCTATATTTTTTGAAGTTATATATTTATCGTCTATGTCTTCCGATAAAACCGTAAGTTTTTCGTCTTTAACTTTTTCTTGAAACTCTTCCAAATCGGCAATTGCTTTAATAATCGTTTTGGGTGTTATTTTGTGGATTTTGTTGTATTCGAGTTGTTTTGCTCTTCTTCGCTGCATTTCCGAGACGGCTCTTTCCATAGAACCCGTAATTTTGTCGGCATAGAAAATTACTTTGCCGTCAACGTTTCTTGCGGCTCTTCCGCAGGTTTGTATCAATGTTTGCTCGGAACGCAAAAAGCCTTCTTTGTCGGCATCAAGAATGACTACTAACGAAACTTCCGGCAAATCAAGTCCTTCTCTTAAAAGGTTTATTCCGACAAGAATATCAAATTTTCCCATTCTTAAATCTCTGATGATTTCTATCCTTTTTAACGATTCTATTTCGGAGTGCATATATTGCACAAGAAACCCTTTTTCTTTCAAATATGATGTCAAATCTTCCGACATCCTTTTAGTTAAAGTGGTTATAAGCACTCTCTGTTTTTTTGATATGACTTTTTTTATTTCTTTCATCATATCTTGAATTTGCCCGTCTATCGGACGAATTATTATTTCCGGATCGACAAGTCCCGTAGGTCTTATGACAAGTTCTACAATGTTATTTTTTGACTTTTCCAGTTCGTATTTTCCAGGCGTTGCAGATACCATAACGCTTTGTTTTATTATTGACTCGAACTCATCAAATTTTAAAGGTCTGTTATCAAGAGCGGACGGAAGTCTGAACCCGAAATTTACAAGTGTCTGTTTCCTGCTTCTGTCTCCTTCATACATACCTCTTATTTGAGGTAGAGTTATGTGCGATTCGTCGGCAATTAATAAAAAGTCGGAAGTTTTGTCGCTTGACAAAAAGTAGTCTATCAATGTAGTAGGTCTTGCACCGGCAGGTCTTAAAGATAAATGTCTTGAATAATTTTCCACGCCGTTACAAAATCCTGTCTCCTGCAGCATTTCCATATCATATTTGGTTCTCTGCAGCAAGCGTTGAGCTTCCAAAAGTTTTCCTTCGGATTTCAATACGGCAACTCTGTCGTTCAGTTCCGCTTCTATGTTTTTTAACGCTGTTTTAAGTTTGTCGTCGGACGTAACGAAATGTTTTGCCGGGTATACGTAACAAACGTCTTTCTTGTTTAAGACGTCTCCGGAAACTGGGTCAAACTCTTTTATTGCGTCTATTTCATCACCGAAAAATTCCACTTTTATTGCCGTTTCCAAATATGCCGGAAAAATTTCAACGGTATCGCCTCTTACTTTAAATTTTCCTCTGAAAAAATCTATTTCGTTACGTTCGTAATGTATGGAAATAAGTTCTCTTAAAAGAGAATCTATTTTTATTTTTTGTCCGACTGAAATTTTTACGCACATGTTCTGATAATCTTCCGGAGCGCCCAAATTGTAAATGCTTGATACTGAAGCTACGACTATAACGTCGTTTCGTTCAAGTATTGAAGTTGTAGCTTTAAGTCTTAATCTGTCTATATGGTCGTTGACGGAAGAATCTTTTTCAATATAGGTGTCGGTTGAAGGGATATATGCTTCGGGCTGATAATAATCATAGTAAGAAATAAAATATTCTACGGCATTGTTCGGGAAAAAAGATTTGAATTCCGAATAAAGTTGTGCCGCTAAAATTTTATTGGGGGAAATTATCAGTGCCGGTTTTTGCAGCTTTTCTATAAGGTTTGCCATAACGAAAGTTTTACCGGAACCGGTAACACCCAATAGTACCTGAAAATTTTTACCGCTTACGATATTTTTGTATAAAGATTCTATGGCTTGAGGCTGTTCTCCCGACGGTTTAAAGTCGGATACCAGTTTAAATTTGTTCATCGTTAAAAATTTTTTCCATAAATTTATATTTTTTTATTTTTTCAAAATAAGTTTGGTCCAACTCCAACGGTGTAACGGAAATATAACCTTTTTCTACAATGTCTATATCAGTATTTTTATTTTTTTTACCGGAAATGAAACGTCCCGCAAGTTTATAAAAAGTTCCGGATGCATTTTTTTTCTTTACTATGGCTTCATCGTAACATCTTATGCCTAACGGAACGGTTTTTATTCCCTTATAATTCGGCGGAACATTAACGTTTAAACAAAGAGCCGGTCTTTTCTTTTTTTCTTTTTTCAAAACTTCTTTTGCAATCGTTAAAGCTGCTTTTGCTGCTTCGTCGTAACATGGATTTTTTTCGTCACTTACCGATACCGCAATTGACGGTATACCTAAAAAAGCACCTTCTCTGGCGCAAGCTACCGTTCCGGAATAAACGACGTCCTGTGCAAGGTTGGGACACGTATTTATTCCCGACACGACCAAATCTATTTTATTTTTTAAAAAAGAATAAAGTGCAAACTTTACACAGTCTGTAGGTGTCCCGCCGATAAGAACGTAAACATTTTTTCTTACTTTTTTTATTTGCACGTATTCGTTTAAATGTATGGATTGGCTTGTTCCAGACATCTGCTTTTGCGGAACAACGACATAAATATTTGCAAAAGTCGATAAACTTTTTGTTAAAGGTTTTAAGCCCGGTCCGTTTATTCCGTCGTCGTTTGATATCAATATATTAAATTTTTTCATCAATTAATTTTATAACCTCTTTTGCCAAAGTTTCCTGCGGAAACGTTGCTGGCGGCATTATTTTTTTTGTTTCGGTTCTTGTCGAAAAATGCAGCTCTATAAAATTTATTATTTCTTCTTTGTCTATGTTTTTTTCTTCAATAACTATCCTGTAATTTTGTTTTTGTACCGATAAGGCATTGAAATATTGATGGTTGTCCGTAGCGTAAGGGAACGGAACGAATATTGCCGGCAAATCGTAAAACTCTATTTCTCTTACGGTTCCTGCACCTGCTCTGCAAACTACCAAATCGCTGCACGCATAAGCATTGCCGATATCGTTCATATATTTCGTTATGAATTTTTGTGTTTGTAAACTTGAATATTTTTCGTTTATAACGTCAAAATCGTTGTTGCCGGTAATATGTATGAATTGAATTTCGTTTTTATGTAAAAAATATAAACGTTTTGCGGCCTCAAGCATAATTGTGTTAAGTTTTGCAGCACCCAAACTTCCTCCGAAAACAAATATCGTAAATATATTCGGATTAAGTTTCAGTTTTTTTGCCGCATCAATTCTTGATATGGCAAAAATGTCTCTTCTTACCGGATTTGAGGTAAATACCGTTTTGTTATTATCAAAATATTTTTGCGAGCTTTTAAAACTTACAGCAATGCGCGTAACGAATTTTGACAATATTTTGTTTGCAAGTCCGGGAACTGAATTTTGTTCATGTATCAAAGTGGGAATTTTTTTTAATTTTGCCGCAGAAAGAACAGGAAAAGATAAATATGCACCCATACCGACGACAACTTTAGGTTTAAATTCGTTTATTGTTTTTTTTGCATCAAAAAACGCTTTAATAAGATTGAATGGGAATACAAACAAACGTAAAGAAATTTTTCGTGAGGGAGCTTTAAAATTTAAAATTTTGTATTCGTAACCGGATGCTTTAACGATTTTTAACGATACTCCGTTTTTGTTGTCGTTTACTATAAAAACGGGATTAAGACCGGCTTTTTTTAGTTCGTAAGCAAGAGCCGTTCCCGGATAAACATGTCCGCCGGTTCCGCTTACTGCGATAAGAATGTTTTTTCTCATTTATATGTTGTTACTCCTTGCAATGTTAAAAAGTACTCCGATCATTAAACAGCTTACAATCATTGACGAGCCTCCGTAAGAAATAAACGGTAACGGAAAGCCTTTCGCCGGGAAAAGAGATATGGTCATTGCCATATTTATTATAACTTGTGAGATAATAATTACATTTATTCCGAACGACAAATATTTCCCGAACAAATCTTTACAGTTTTTATTTATTGACAGAGCAACGTTCATAAGTATTATAAATAAAAAAATTACGAATGTCGTTCCCAAAAAACCGTATTCTTCGCCTATTATCGGGAAAATGAAATCGGTATGCATTTCAGGCAGATGTAAAAGTTTCATTTCGCTTTGTCCCGGACCTTTGCCGTTAAACCCTCCGGAGCCGAATGCCACCATTGCCGCTTTTACGTTATAAGATGCCGACGATACGTCAAAAAAGGCGTTTTTAAAATCCAGTATTCTTTGCAGTCTGTAAGGATACATTATTATAAGTAATGCTGCGCTTGAAACAAGCGCAGCAATTACCGCAAAAATTTTTTTTAAACTTATTCCGGCAATAAAAAACATTGCCGTACAAGCTGCTGCCAAAAGTATTACCGTTCCCAAATCTTTCTGTAACAATATTACCGTAATAAACAGTAAAAAATATACGGCAGGTATGACGTTGTATCTTATGTCGTTTATTTTGCTTTGGCGTCTTGACAAAAAGTCCGCCATAACTATTATTATTGCGATTTTTGCAAGTTCCGACGGTTGAAAATTCAGTGGACCAAAACTTATCCACCTGTGTGCTCCTTTTTGCGCATGTCCCAGAACAAACGGCAGGAACAGCATTATAAACGACGTCCAATATATCGGTTTGTTAAATTTTTGGTACTTCTTATAATCTATTAAAAAGCCGGTTACAAAAAAAGCGCCGATACCGATAAATATGAAAAGTAAATGTTTAAATATGAACCTGTAAGGAGAACCGAACCTGATTTGAGACATTATCGGCGTGCACGAGCAAATGGTAATTATACCTATAAAAATTATTAAAGAAACTATTGATATCAAAAGTATATGATCTTTATTAGTTGTTTTATTTATGTTTTCATTATTGTTAAAAAACAATTTTGTCATTTTTATTTCAATTCCGTAACGAATTTTTTAAATTCTTTACCGCGGTGTTCAAAATCGTTAAACTGGTCAAAAGACGCACATGCCGGCGAAAAAAGAACCGTATCACCGTTTTCGGCAACGGAAAAAATTTTTTTTACGGCGTTGTTTAACGTTTTACATTCAAACATAGGTGCGGAATTTTTAAGCTCTTTTTTTATGATGTCCGTCGCTTCACCGATTAAAAATATATTTTTAACTTTTTTGCGTATCAGGTTATATATCGGTTTATACGGAGAACCTTTATCTTGTCCGCCGAGAATAAGCTGAACGTTTTTATCAAAAGATTCAAGTGCTACTTTTGTAGAGTCTACGTTTGTGGCTTTCGAATCGTTATAATATTTTACACCGTTTATTGTTTTTACGAATTCTATTCTGTGTTCCACACCCTTAAACGCCGATATCGCTTTTTCTATAACCGAAACTTTTACTCCGGCTATGCTGCTTGCAGAAATCGCTGCAAGAATATTGTCTATGTTATGTCTTCCTACGATATTTATTTTAGGTTTGAATTTTATCGTTTTTCCGGACTTCTTTAAATATATTGTCGAGTCGTCATAGTCATAATATATACAGTTTTTCGTTGTATCGTTATTAAACTCAAAAACGGTTGCGTCGGTTTTAAGTATCGCTTTTTTTAAATATTTGTCATTACGGTTGTATATTGCATAATCCCGTTTTTTTTGGTTTATAAAAATATTAGACTTTGCTTTTACATAATTTGACATCGTATGGTGATGTTTCAAGTGGTCCGGAGTAACGTTTAAACTTACGCTTATGTCCGGTCTGAAACAAGGAGAATCTTCCAGCTGGTAAGAAGAAAGTTCCAATATCAGAACCGATTTTGAGTTCAGTTTTTTTATGACGTCCGATATTGCAAAACCGATGTTGCCTGCGACGAAAGTGTTTTTATAAGCCTTTTTTATTATTTTATAAATTAAAGTTGTCGTTGTGGTTTTGCCGTTCGTTCCGGTAATTGCAATAATTTTTTTAGGTTTTGCAAAATTTAAAGCAAAATCAAGTTCGCTTAAAACGGGAATATTTCTTTTTCTTGCCTGTTGCAAAATTTCAAGTTCGTTCGCTATTCCCGGACTTTTTATTATGATGTCTGCATCAAGTACTTTTAATGAGTGTCCGCCGAACTCCGCTTCAACTTTTTTATTGAGGTTCATTTGTGCATAAGTTTTTTCTTTTCCGCTATCGCTTGCAAAAACTTTATAACCTTTTAATACGGCTAAATTTGCGCATGCTATACCGGATTTGCCGAGTCCTAAAACGGAAATTTTAATTTTATTGTTCTTTATCATGATGTTATCTTAATTTAAGAGAAGCTATAGCTATAATTGCAAGTATTATACCGACAATCCAAAACCTTATGGTTACTTTCGTTTCGGTAAGTCCGCACAATTCAAAATGGTGGTGAAGAGGTGCCATTTTAAAAACTCTTTTTTGTGTTCTTTTGAAAAATGATACTTGTATCATAACCGATACGGCTTCTGCAACAAATATTCCTCCCAATATAAAAAGAATAAGTTCCTGTTTTATAAAAACCGCAGACAGTCCCAACAGTCCGCCTATACATAAACTTCCGGTGTCTCCCATAAAAATTTGTGCAGGGTAAGCGTTGTACCACAAAAATCCCAGCCCCGCACCGAAAAGAGCCGCCAAAAATATTGAAATTTCTCCGGCACCGATTACGTAAGGAACTTTTAAGTAAGAACTTATGTTGTAGTTGCCTGCGATATAAGAAAACAGAGCCAAAGTTATTGCAACTATTATAATGTTGCCTATTGCAAGCCCGTCAAGTCCGTCGGTTAAGTTGACTGCGTTGGAACTGCCTACTACTACAAAAAATGCCAAAATGAAATATAAGATCGACATTTCAACGAACGTGGTTTTTAAATAAGGAATGTTTAGTGACGTCGCATACCCGGCATTTGTCGGGAAAAAATATAAATATGTTATTACGAAAACCGTAAATAACGATTGAAACAACAGTTTCTTTTTTGCCGACAAACCTTTAGGGTTTCTTTTTATAAGTTTAAGGTAATCGTCAATAAAACCGATAAAACCGAAAAAAATTGCCGCAGCCGAAAGCCATAAAATAAAAACGTTGTCCAATCTTGCCCATAAAAGTGTGGAAACAAGTAAAGATATGATAATTATTATTCCGCCCATGGTTGTTGTGCCGGCTTTTATTTGATGCGTTTTCGGTCCGTCATCTCTTACCGTCTGTGAGATTTTATATTTTTTTAAAGTTTTTATTATGTAAGGCGCCGTTAAAAAAGTTATTATCAAACTTGTAAGTATAGCTCCGCCTGCTCTGAAAGTTATGTACTGAAAAAGATTTATGTTACAAACCGAGTAAAAAAGATGGTAAAACATTTTATTTTATTCCTTTTTTAATTTGTCAAAAGCAACGATTTCATCGTAAATCGAGTCGAGTTTCATGCCTCTTGATGCTTTGATAAATACCAAAGTGTTTTCGTTCAAATCTTTTAAAAGGTCTTCATAAAGTATCGTCTTTGACATAAAATATTTCGCTTCTTTGTTGATAAGTTCGGCTTTTAAAGCATTTACAAAATTTCCGAACAGATAAACACTTTTTACGTAGGGCAGCGTATTTATGTATCTCCCTATTTCTGCATGATATTTTGCACTGTTTTCTCCAAGTTCAAGCATATCACCTAAAACCAAAATAACTTCTTTGTCAGGATATGATTGTGCAAGACTTGTTACGGCTTCTTTCATAGATGACGGATTTGCGTTATAAGCATCGTTTACTATCGTTGTACCGTTTTTTAAAACATAAGACTGCATTCTCATTTTCGGCGGTCGGCATTCTGACAAACCTTTTTTTATTTCTTCAAAAGAAAAACCTAACCCGTAAGCGGCAGCGGCAGCGCCCAGCGCGTTTAAAATGTTGAATTTACCCTTTATCGGCAGTTCAACTGTTTCGTGTTTTGAGTCTATGTACATATCAAAAACAGGTTTGTCCAACCACAATTTGATATTTTTTGCATAGACGTCGGCACCGGTATATAATCCGAAAGTTACGGTTTTTTTCGTTATTTGAGACGAGTATGATTTTAAATAGGGGTTGTCGTTATTTATTACCATAAAGCCGTTATTGTCTATGGCATCGATAAGAGCCGATTTTTCTTTTAACACGTTTTCCGGAGTTTTAAAATATTCAAGATGTGAATCACCGATATTTGTTATTATTCCGCAGTAAGGTTTTGTTATATCGGATAAAACTTTTATTTCGCCGAACTCGGAAGTTCCCAACTCAAAAACGGTATATTCGGTATCGCTTGTAAGATTGAACACCGTTAAAGGAACTCCTACTCTGTTGTTAAAGTTTCCTTTGTTGGACAGTGTTTTTCCTTTTTGATTTAAAATCGACGATAACATTTCTTTTGTAGTCGTTTTACCGTTTGAGCCGGTTATTGCGACCGGTTTTAAAAGATTGAATCTTCTTCTATAAGCTGCAGCAAGTTTTTCAAGAGCAATCGAAGTATCGTTTACCTTTACCAAAGAAGGTAAACTGGGATAAAGATGTTTGAAGTCTATGTCGTCTCTTGAATATACGATAGCCGAAACTTTTTTTTCTATCGCTTCTTTTATGTAGTCGTGTCCGTCTAAATTTTTGCCTTTGATTGCAAAAAATAAGCTGTCCTGTTTTACTGTTCTCGTATCAATACCTATTTCTTTTATGGGTAAATGAGGATTGCCTATAATAAAAGAACCGTTAACCGCGTTTATCAAATCTATCAAATAAAAATTTTCCATTTTTTTATTACCGATTTTTACCGAAAATTATTTTCCGTTCAATATTTCATGAGCGACTTCTCTGTCGTCAAAATGAATTTTTTCCCTTCCTATTATTTGGTAATTTTCATGCCCTTTTCCGGCAATAAGCACGACATCACCGGATTTTGCCGTTTTTATCGCTTCTTTTATTGCCTGCTTCCTGTCAATAATTACTTTATAATTCGTTTTGTTAATTTCTTTTGCGCCTTTTTCTACGTCTTCGGCTATGGTTGCAGGATTTTCTTCTCTAGGATTATCCGATGTAATAAAAACAAAGTCGCTCATAGTACACGCAACTTTTGCCATTAACGGTCTTTTGGTTTTGTCTCTGTTACCGCCGCAACCGAAAACAGTTATGATTTTTGAAGGTTCTAAATTTTTTATTGCGGATAATACGTTTTTTAAAGCGTCGTCGGTATGAGCATAATCAACCGTTACGGAAAAATCTTTACCGCTTTTTACCGGTTCCAGTCTACCCGGTGCGCCGGTAACCAGTTCAATTTTTTCAATTATCTTTTTAAAGCCCAACCCTGCCGCAGCACAAATACAAAACGTTGCAAGAACGTTATATACGTTATGTAAACCTATATGATTTGTTTTTACTTTTACGCTTGTTCCGAAAGACGAATTCAATTTAAAAGAACTTCCTTTGCCGTTTAAAACTATATTTGCGGCAAAAGAGTAAAAAAGTCCTTCTTCTTTTTTTACCGAATAAGTAATTTTTGTTGCGGTTAAGCTTTTATCGTCAAACAATTTTTTGCCGTAAACGTCGTCAACGTTAATTATAGCATACTTTTTATTGTTTTTTAAGTTGTTTGATAAAGAGTCGAACAACTTCTTTTTAGCATTGAAATAATTGTCCATATTTTTGTGGAAATCCAAATGGTCGCGGGTTAAGTTTGTAAATACGGCTATGTCGAACTCTATATGTGCCGTTCTTTTTAAAACAAGTGCATGAGAAGAAACTTCCATTATCAAATACTTTATTTTCGCTTTTACCATTTCCGACATCATTTTGTACAAATCAAGCGATTGCGGTGTAGTGTTTGGGGCATCAATAACCGTATTTGCGTATCTGTAAGAGATTGTTCCGATTACGCCTATATCGACGTTTAAAGTTTTAAAAAGCGATTCCGTCATATAAGTTATTGAAGTTTTACCGTTGGTTCCGGTAAC
>JAZNAT010000114.1:0-3609 GCA_045586665.1 Endomicrobiaceae bacterium
AAGAGAAGAATACGTGAAAATACTGTCAAAATATTTTAAGATTAAAACAATAGAAGAGATGGATAATATATATAGAATACCTTACAAAAAAATAGTATTTAAACTTAAAATATTATCATGATGTTTGCTTTATATAAATTCTCAATGCTAGTTTGATAACTTAACTAATAAATAAAAAGTATAAAGTGAAAAAGTTTTATTATTAACATTTGTTATTTTAGTCGGTACGGGCGGAGAATATAAAGGTGATATAAGAGGGGTATATATAGATTATCCTATAAAAAAAGAAATATTGCTAAAAGGATGCGTTCCAATACAAACCAAGGGAAGCGGAACAAAAATATATGTTATGAATATGGCGGCTTCAAGCGAATACTATTCCGCTTACTGTAAAGACGGTATGAGTTTGCAAGAAATAGAACAAATATACGAGACTATTGCACTGAAACTTCTAAAATGTAGTTGTCGAAAAATTTAAAATTATATATGGAAATATGCAGATAATTTCCACTCAAAAGCATATTTCACACAAATCTGAAAGAAAACCATAATAAGCGCCGTTTTTATTGAAGCGCCGAAACCGCCTACACGAAGCAGTTTCGTTATTTTTGCAAAAATATAAATGACGAACATATATATTATAGGATAGACAAATATCACATACAATATGTTTAAATTAAAAAAATGGCCCAGAACAAATTGAAATACTGTTATAAGTATGGAAAAAAAGAACAATTTTATACCGTCATAATTAACATCGTTTATGATTTTTGACGAAAAAATTACGGAAATAAAATTTGCTATGAAATAAGCTGCAAAGTATATCATAGTTGCTTTGGTAAACATTTTTTTACTTTCTCCTCTAATATTAAATTTTGTGATATTATATAAAATTAAAATTTTTAATGTAAAATTTTTATTTTAAAAATTGCATAAAATTTATATTTTTGATAATATTTCTAAAATGGAACTAAATAAGAAATTTCTTATTTAGTTTTGTTTTTAAAAACGAACATGGAGGAGAAAATGCATATACTTGTTTGCATTAAACAAGTACCCGGCACGACTAACGTGCAGATTGATCCTGAAAGAGGTACTTTAAAAAGAGAAGGTGTTGAAGCGATAATTAATCCTTTTGACGAGTATGCAATAGAAGAGGCGGTAAAGCTTAAAGAAAAAGTCGGCGGAAAAGTTACGGTTATTACTATGGGACCTCCTCAGGCGGAATCTGCATTGAGAGAAGCGATTTCGAGAGGTTGTGACGAAGCAATTCTTATAGGTGACAGAGCATTTGCAGGCGCCGATACTTGGGCAACGGCTTATGCAATATCAACGGCAATTAAAACGATAACCGATTACGGTGTAATATTTTGCGGAAAGCAAGCAACTGACGGTGATACGGCGCAGGTCGGACCGTCGGTAGCCGAAATGTTAAATATTCCTCACATAGCTTACGTTAAAAAGATTGAAGAAGTTTCGGAATCGTCAATAAAGGTCCAAAGAATGATGGAAGACGGTTATGATTTGATAGAATCTCCGGTTCCTTGTCTTCTTACAGTAGTTAAAGAAATAAACACGCCGAGGATACCTTCGTTAAGAGGTAAGATGGCTGCAAAAAAAGCCGTTATTAAGCAACTTAATGCTGCGGCAATAAATGCTGATACGACTAAAACGGGACTTGCAGGTTCCCCTACACAAGTTAAAAAAATATTTACTCCTCCTCAAAGAACGGGCGGAGAAAAGTTTGAAGGCGAACCGCAAGAAATTGCAGCTAAGTTAGTAAAGAAATTGATGGATAACAGCTTAATATAGGAGATAAAAATGGCTAATAAATTGAATATAGATTTAGACAAATGTGTAGGTTGCGGAGCTTGTGAAGCTGCTTGTCCGTTCGGAGCAATTTCGGTAACTGAAGGTAAAGCCGTAGTTGACGGAGAAAAATGCAGGTTTTGCGGTTCGTGTGTAGAAGCATGTCCCGTAAGTGCAATTTCAATGCAAAAAGAAGAAGTTAAAGATGCCGTAGATAAATCTTTATATAAAGGTGTATGGGTTTATGCGGAACAAAGACACGGTGAAATTTCATCTGTTGTTTATGAACTTTTAAATAAAGGCAGTGAACTTGCAAAAACTTTAAATGTTCCGTTAAGTGCCATACTTATAGGTTCGAATATATCCGCAAAAGCTCAAGATTTAATAAACAGAGGTGCGGATAAAGTTTTTGTTTACGATAACCCTATTTTGGCGGAATTTCAAGATGATCCTTACAGCTGCATATTGGCAGATTTAATAAAAGAAGAAAAACCGGAAATAGTGTTAATGGGCGCAACAAATATCGGAAGATCTTTTGCTTCAAGAGTTGCAGCAAAAATTTATACGGGTCTTACGGCTGATTGTACCGCTTTGGAAGTGGATTTGGAGACAAGAAACTTAATGCAGACAAGACCTGCTTTCGGCGGAAACATCATGGCAACGATCTTAACTCCCAGACACAGACCTCAAATGGCAACGGTAAGAAATAAAGTATTTAAAGAAGCTGACGTTTGTGAAGGAAGAAAAGGTGAAATTATAAATAAGACAATAGATGCACAAAAAATCATTAACAGAACAAAATTTTTAAGTTTTTTTAAGGACGAAAGTGCACAAGTAAATATTTCCGATGCTGATATTATAGTTGCAGGCGGAAGAGGTTTGGGCAATAAAGAAGGTTTTGCTCTTTTGAAAGAGTTGGCGGATTTGCTCGGCGGAGCGTTGGGTGCGTCAAGAGCTGCTGTCGATTCGGAATGGATACAGTATTCACATCAGGTAGGCCAAACAGGAAGAACGGTTGCACCTAAAATTTATATTGCCTGCGGTATTTCAGGACAAATTCAACATATGGTCGGTATGAGCTCGTCGGATACGATTATAGCTATAAATAAAGATAAAGAATGTCCTATGGTACAGTCTGCAACGTATTCGTTGATAGGCGATTTATATGAAATTATTCCTGCAATAATAAAAGAATTGAAAAATGGCGGAAAATAAAAAGATTTTAAAATGATTTGGGAGAATAACACGATGAAAAAAATTTTAATCATATTAGTATTGATATTAAGCGTAATAACGGTTTCAAATATTTATGCGGATTCCACTTTTGTTGATCTTTGTAAAACCGGAGCTCTCAGTGCCGTAACAAAAGCGATAAACGGCGGAGCGGATGTAAATTCGGTGACATCCGATGGAATAACTGCCTTGATGTCTGCATGCCAAAATACTTCAAGCTCGTCGGTAGGTATAGTAAGTTTATTGTTAAATAAAGGTGCTGATGTAAATGCGGTGAGTTCTTTAGGCAAAACCGCATTGGATTACGCAAAAACAAATACGAAGTATGGACAAAAAATATCGGCAATTTTGGAAAAAGCAGGAGCCGTAGCATCTTCTTTAAAAAACAGTTCCGATTCTTCACAAAAACCGGAAATATCTTCGACGACGGTTACAAAAAGCTTGACGACGTTGTTAGGCTCAAAATAAAAAGGGTAATTTTTTGTTTCTATTATATTTTTGTTATAAAAATGATTTCAAATAAAAAATATTATTTCTACATTTCTATATTTTTTATTATAATTCTTT
>JAZNAT010000115.1:0-13112 GCA_045586665.1 Endomicrobiaceae bacterium
TATAACAATAACGAAATAGCGATAAATACGATAATAGAGATAATACTTGTATACGGGGAAGAGTACAAGAAAAAACAGGTAGCAAGAGTATCTGACGGTAATGATATGAGAACGTACAGAAACATGTTGGCTGCGGCATAACGGCTTCAAGGCACAGTTAAAGCCGTCTATGAGCGAACTATTTTAAGGCAAAACTTATATACTCTTAAAAGTTTTTTTCCATAGGACAACGTGCCTTTGCCGGAAACTTTTTCCGTTACATTAGGATGTTAGGAAAAAGTTGAGTTGACCGTCGGTTTTGAAAATCGGAACGAATGGCTTTAGCACCTGAAAATGAAAAGTTTTAAAATATGATTTTATTTAAAAATTAAAAAACAGCTGTCTGCAGAACACATTAATTGTGAATTATGAATTTTAAATTATAAATTGTAAAATATCTTTTATGAGAAATTTTAACAATAAAAAGATTTCGGTTAAAATATGTGCGACAATAACGGCAATAAGTTTTTTAATATCTGTGGCAGGTACAAACTTGTATGCCGTTTCTTTGGCACAAAATACAACCGAAAAATATGAAGACGTTTTTAGTGAAACGGAAATTATAAGTGCCGATTACGGAACAATAACATCGGTTAAAGATGCAAAAAGCGACATAACGGTAATAAACGTGCAGGATTTGCACTGCCATCCTCAAACGCAGAAAAACATATCGGAAATAATAACTCAACTGGCTGCAAATTACAATTTAAAAAGTATATATGTCGAAGGCGGTTACGGTGACATAGATACTGGTTGGATAGGCGATATAAAAGATAAAAAAGTAAAAGAGCAAATAGTTGAAAAATTGTTAAAAGAAGGTTTTTTGACAGGATGCGAATATTATAAGCTTTTTTCCGGAAATAACGTAACCGAGTTAAAAGGTATAGATGAAGAAAATTTTCATAAAGAAAATATAAAAAGGTTGTCACAGATAATTAAAAAACAAAACGAATATAAACCGGTTTCGGATAACGTTTCCAAAGAAATAAAGTTGTTGGAAAAACGTTACTTGAATATGAAAAATAGAAAGTTTAGCAAAATTACAGAAAAATATTTTAGCGGCAAAACAGACACGGAAACTTTTTACGGACAATTGATAAAATATGTTAATGATATAAATAAAAATCCGCAAAAATATAATAACGTGACTTCAATAAGCTTAAGCGATTATCCTAATATAAAAGGTTTTTTATCAATTACACTAAACAATAAAGATATAAACGTTAAAAAAGCAAAATCACAGTTGACGGAACTTATATATTCGTTAAAAAACAGGTTACCGTCAAGCATATATTCCCGACTGTTAAAAGAAACCGAAAATTTTTCGAACAAACAAAAATCTTTGGAACTTATTGGCCTTTTATGCAAAAAAGAAGATATCGATTTAAACGGCAAATTTGAAGAAACGCTCAAACTTTTAAACGTAAATTTCAATAACAAAAAGATTAATCCGATTGAGCTTGTATTTGAGGAAAAAGCGTTAACGGAACAAATAAGAGCCGCTTTGTCGTATAACGAGCAAGAGTACGATATAACGTATATATCCGACTTTAATAAATATTTTCAAGATTACTTGCAATATAAATTGACAAAACAAGATTGGGAATATTTTAAAAAGGGATTTGCAAAATTTAAAACGATATATGCCAAATATTCCGTAATTGACAGAATTAAAGAAATGGAAACAGATTTTGCATTGGTAAACGAGTATTACTGTATAAACGATATAAGAAACGAAATTTTTGTAAAAAATTTGTTACGGGATAAAGAGCCGACCGTTTCAAAAAATACATACGCTATCAGAGAAAAAGAAGATATATTGAACGGTTCAAAAGAAATAATAGTGTCTGTAACGGGCGGTTTTCATGCGCAGGCATTGGAAGAGTTGTTATATGCAAAAAAAGTAAACACGTTAACGGTAACTCCGCTGATAAGCGGAACCGTTGAGTCTGCAAATAAAAAGTATGCTGAAATAATACGGAGGCAAGGCGGAATATCTAATCAAGCGTTAGCATCGACAATAGCATCGTGTACTTCCGATGAAAATAAAAAAATGTTGTTGTTGTCCGCTCTCAAAGAATTGCCGGAAATAAATTACGATACGGTAAAAAATGTTTTGGGAGCAAACGATAAAGATTTTGTTTCTTTACAAGACAGTGTAATAAATCTGGAAGAAACAAGTGAAGTAAAATCGATAATTGAAACGGCACTGCAACAAATAATAAATTCTTTTTCCAAAGAAACCATGAAAGATTTTTTATTGCCGGATACGGATAAAATAATGACGGATGTGTTATTAAAGCTTATAGAAGCCGGATTTTGTTTTTCCGACGGTGCAATATACGAAATAGAAAATTCGGATTTTAACGGTAAAGATTTGAATTCAATTCCTGCCGAAATTTATTCAAGAATGTTTTCGTCTTTTCAGAAAGCGTTATTGAAAATTGAAAGTTCAAAATATCGTCAGGCTATTTCCGATACGGACGGTGCATTAACGCAAGATGAATTTAATATTTTGTCGGAAGATACGGGAGCCGACGGTTATATAAACGTTTATCTTGAAGATATAACGGAAAACCCTCAGGGATTTTTGAGACAGACCGAATATGCGATAAAAAACAATAAACTGATAATTTTGAATCCGTTTAAAAATATGACGGATGTTCAAAGTTTGAGCCGAGAAGAGCAAATAAAACTTTATACCGATATGAGAGAAAAATTTTTTAAATTGTATACCGATAAACTTTTGTACGAGTTCATATCTCAACCGGAAAATAAAGATTATTTGCAGTACGATATTCATTTTTTTCTTTTGGAAATTTTGGAAAACGCTTTTGTACACGGTAACAAAGGATTGGATAAACCGATATTCGTTTATATGAATTTGGACGAAAAAAACGAAATAAAAAATCTTTTAATATATAACAAAAACAGTGAAGAAGACGACAATTTTCAAGTAAGACTTATAAGAATGAAACTTGCTTTGCTTGCAGGACAACATAAAAGCAACGTTCTTATGAAACAAAATCCTTACAGAAGTTTCGAAATAGATGACAACTTTAAAAACAAGTTTTATAAAGTTAAAAGCGTTATAAAATCTTCTGCCGATACGGATGCAATAAAATGGCTCAATTCCAACGAAAACAATATAAATTATCTTTCAATTTTTGCACCTGTAAAAAATCAAAATAAAATTTTTAATTTTCTATCAAAAACTTCTCCCGTATGGGAAGAGTTTTTGTTCAGAACGCTTCCGGGGATAGTTTCGTTAGCAAGTCGTGTATTTGCAGCGCAGTTTTTTTTAATAATGCAGCTGTTGTTCATGTTTTCTCATACGGCAGTAAGATTTATCGCTCAAAAATATTCCGGACAAAATGTTTCGTTTATGCAAATTGTGAAACAGGATTTGAAAAGATTGTCTGTCCCGACCTTGATTTTGGCTTTGCCTTATGTTTTAACTTTTTCTTTTACAGGTTTTGCGTATGTTCCTGCAGTCATAAGTATAATAATTCACGCCGTTATAAACTCGAATATCGAACTTTCAGGCATTTTAAAACCGATAAATTTAAGAAAAGAAATAAAGCACAGCGAATTGCCTGAAGATTTTGTGTTACAAGCTAAAGAGAGCGGTTCAAAGTTCATATCGATTTACGATTTTGTTAGAGAAACAAAAAAATTAAAAAAGAAAGATTTTAAAAACAATAAAGGAATTGAAAAATACAGAGCTAGAAATTTCGTTCATTTCATGCATAAAAACTTTTTTGAACAAAAAAACAGATATGTTGAAAACAGTTTCGGGTTTGCGCTCGGGTTAAGTTATACTCATATTTTTAAAAATGTGCAAAAAAAAGTGAATTTGGTTCAAGCGGTTTCCGAAAAACACAATATCGTTTCATGGGAAAGAGGGTACGAATATTTTTACGGGCCGGAATATCCGGCAACACCGCCGGAAAATTATATGGACAAAATAAAAGAGTTATCTTTGAAATATAACAAAAGAATATATTTCTTTTTACCGAGAGACTTATTTTCTCATGAGATGTCGTTTAAAACGAGAAGAGAACTTGAATATATACAAAAACATCCGGAAATGTTAAAAAATGTTACATTCGTTTTCGGTACTTACGATTGTTTCAATATAGAAAACGAGGAAATATATAAAAAATATTTTAATGAAGAAAATATCGCTTCAACGCTAAAAAAACTTTTTTCAAGCCCGGTGCTGTTTTTTGACCGCAACGTAGGTCTGTTTGCAAAGTTGGGTAGTTTGGGAATTGTAAAATTTATCAAAAATATTTTTAACTTATCATTAAACGGAGTTTTGAAAACGGTACGCGTTTTAACATCTCTTGAATATTCAAAAAAACAAACTGTTACGGAAAACAAGCAAGCCGTTTTGAGATTAAAAGACGATATTGAGAGAAATAATAAAAAGCAGGTATGTTTTATCTGTACTGCAAACATAAACAGGAGTGCAGTTTCACATTTGTTGTTTGAGGACAGGTTGTTGAAATTGGGCGTAAACAATATAAAAACGGTTTCAGCGGGACTGTTACCGGTTTCACCAAACAATACTCAAGAAGAACTTGAGTTGGGACAAGATTATAAAAAACTTCTTGACAAACTCAATATAGATCCGGACTTGATTGAAAGTTTCCGTTCGGAAGAGTTTTCTCAAAAACATTTTTATTCCGATTACTTTATAGTTGCAAGCCAAAAACATAAAAATCTTTTAATAACGGACTACGGTATAGACCCGGGAAAAATAATTTTGTATTCCGACCTTGACGGCGAGCTTAAAGGAGATTCTTTGCCAGACCCGCAAAAATTAAAAATATCCAAATTGGGAATGATAAAACTCGTTCAAACAATATTTGAAAATTCTTTGTTTAATTTTGTGTCCGGTGAAACGGTTTCACAAAATGCGGTTTTATTAAACGATATCGTGCGCGGCGACGAAAGTTTTACGGCGTTACCAGTAACGGCATATTTTATGAGCGTAAACTCCGACGAAATCGAAGAAACCGTAACGGCTTTTTCCGTAACAGAAAAAATAAGTGAACAGTCCGATTCCGAGTTGCGTACGATACCGATACTGATAGTTGAAAATACGGATGTATTGAAAGACGATTACGCTTTAACAAATACCGGAATAAAAGTAAACGGACTAAGTATATATGGAGTAGAAGTAAACGGTGCATTGATATATGGAACTAAAGGTGCAGCTTTTAAAGATATAGTCGCTGCGCTTAATGGAACAAAACGGTTGGAAACCGATATAAAAACGATGTTGGCAATGTCGGGGATAAAAGCTGAAAAAACGGAAACGGAATCCGTAATGAAATCTCCAGGAGAAACTATAGAATTGAACGACGGTATACTTGAGATAGGTTCGGACATACTTGAAACGGGAAGATATGAGCTGATAAATGCATTTCTAAGTTCCTGTTTGGAAATAAAAAATGCCGTCGGTATAATGTACGGTCAAAAAACGATAATAGGTTTAAAAACCGTAACCGATTCTGAAAAATTAAGAGCAGCCGTATATAACGGCAGAGCAAGAAAAGTTATAAGCCGTAACCAATATGAGCGGTTGAACTTAAGTGCGGAAGAGGTTGAAACGTTAAGAGCGAGAGGAATAGAAATATATGTTGACGATAACGAATATAGGCAAGAATATGAGAAAAAAGGAATATCAGGGCAAATAATAAGAGATGAAACGGGTACGAAAATAAGAGACTATTATACGCAAGAGGATATGGAAATAAAAGAGATATTAACCGATAAAGAAAACTTGGAAGATGCGATAATAAATCAGGAAAAACCTGTACTGGTGGACATATCGGTATTAAAAAACCGTTTTATCAACGAGAAGGACATAACTAACGTACAAAGAGAATTTGCCGTTCTGCTTGGCAAAATAAAAGTAAGTATAAAATTTGGAGAACTTAACAAAAATGACATAGAAAATATAGGTTATAACATAAGTTTTGCTAAAGTTCCTCAATTGAACGAAACGGAAATAGAAAAGCTGTTAAAAGCGCAAACGAAAGAAGAAATAACGAGAATAATAGGGGAAGAAAACGAATTTGCAATAATGTTAAAAAATATAAAAAATAAAGAAATACAAGAAAGATTTAAAGAGGTTACAACGGAAAGAATTTTAGCTAAGAAAATGTTAACCGAAAGTAAAAACGAACTTGAAGAAGCACAGTTGCAGGAAAAGAAACTTGAAATATTGTTAGGCAAAATGTTAATCAGACGGTTAAATAACGGTCATGAAAACATAAAAACGGATATGTCGGGTATAACCGGAGCTAATGCTAAGACAAAATTGATTGAAAATATTCGAAATCTAAAAGAATACGATGAAAAGACAACACAATCAAAAGATTCCGTACAACAGCAAGTTGCGGTTAATACGATAATCGAAATAATATTGTATTACGGAAAAAGAGTAAAAAGAAAAGATATTGAAAAACAAACCGTATCCGATATTTCAAAAAACTACAGAGCGATGCTTGCTGCGGCATAAATGCGCAAGTGTTCGGAGAAAGATACTTTATAAGTTTTCACTTTCTAAGTTTTCCGTGGACAAAACGGAGGCGGACGCAACTTCAAAACTGAAAAATAAAAATATAAGTTCAACTCATTAACAAACCTTACGCTTTTTTATATAATAACTGTTATGAAAAATTTTGTAATTTTGATATCAATATTGTTATCAACAATTTTTTTATTTTCTTCATGCGCCGTTATGGATTATCCTAAAAGAGTTGCGGGCTACTCAATAAAAAATTTTGAAAAAGAAAAGGACGGCAGATTTTCGTTAAAATCGGATTTGACTCCTCAAAAAGCATACAACAAGTGTAACCTGTTTTTATTTGAAAATAATATCCAAACCAATTTCAAGAACAATAAAAAACTTTATGTCGTAGCAAGTAAATTTTCTTTAATGTATGAGTATACTTTGGATTCTACCGAAGTTGCGTTTTTTGTCCGTGAAACCGAAGACGGAGAATCGGAAATAGATGTCGTTTCCAACAATACAAGACTTGCAAAATTCGTTTACGACAAACTGACCGTTTATATACAAAAATAAAGAATATTTTTTCATTGTAAAATCTTTTTAAAATTTATAACATATTTATGTCAGCCGAGCCATCCTAAATTCAACTCCACGAAAAAGCTGATAGTTGACAGTCAGGAGTTGAGTATGGAAATGGATATTGATTTGGTTGTTTTTTGGGAAGATGATACGGATATCGATTATATGAGATTGAAGTCCGTTTACCGAAGAAACAAAGATTCCGTTCAACGAGACATTTATGAAAAGCATGTTTTTAAGGATAAGGAAAATTTAAGATATTTTTTAAGATCCGTTGAAAAACATTTGAAGTTTATAAGAAACATTTTTATAATAACGAATTACGAACTTCCGTCATGGATTAATGTTTGTGACAGAAGAATAAAGCCTCTTTCATACAGAACTATAATTCCGTTCAATATTTTACCCACTTTCAATTATTCCGTGATAGAAAATTTTTTGGTAAACATTCCCGACCTTTCCGACAGATTTTTATACGTAAGTGAAAACTCGTTTTTCGTAAGAGATGTTAAACGTTCTTTTTTCTTTAACGATAAAGGTTATCCTTACATAAGGTTCAAAAACTTTTTTCCTCTTCAAAAAGAGTTGGAAGATAAAGAAAATATTGCAGTAAAAAATGCGATAGAATTAAGTTATAAGTACTTCGGTAAAAAACCGCGATTTTTCAAACACTGCAACATCGAAGCCTTTTATAAACCCGACATCGTAAACTGTTTGGAAAAAATAGATAAAGATATTAAAAATACGGTTTATAACAAGTTCCCTGACGATGATGACGTAAGCAGATATATATGGACTTACTATGCCTATTACAACAATCATGCCGAATTCAGATACCCGAGTTGGCACCAACTTACAAATACGGTAAAATTTTTTGCACAATATTTTTATAAGTTCGTAAAAGATACCCAAGAAATAAAATTGTCTCAAAAAAGATATATGGTTTTAAGCAAAACAAAGATGATTTCTTTTGAAAAAGATTTTGATGCCGACGAAGATGATGAAAAAAGAGCCTTAAATTTTCTGCAAAATAAGTTTCCGGAAAAATCTTGCTACGAGATATAATTTTTAATTGTAAGTAAAAAATATCCCGATACTGATTTTTAAGTATCGGGATATTTTTTGAATATTTTATTTAGCGCACGATTTTAATTTTTTGCCGCTTTTCTGTCTGTATAGTGCGTATGCAGATATTCGTGTGCTTCATGACTGCACGGTTTTTTCAAATAATCTTTATAAATTTGTTGAACGTAAGGGTTATCCATAGGTTTGTGAAGTTCCAACACTTTATCGTTTTCATAAAGACATTTCGTTCTTCTGTTTCTTACTTCCAAACCGTCATAAACCGGTTGTCCGGCTCCGCCGATACATCCGCCGGGACAAGCCATAATTTCTATTAAATCGTACTCTTTTTCTTTGTTCTTAATTTGTTTTATGACTTTTCTTGCATTGCCTAACCCGTGAACAATTGCAACTCTTAAATCTTTACCGTTTACGTCAAGGACGGCTTCTCTTATTCCGTCTTCACCTCTGATAAAACTGAACTCGTCGGTTTCATTGGAATCGGCTTTTGATAAAACGTTTCTTAAAACGGCTTCCGCAACTCCTCCGGAATTTCCGAAAATGATTCCTCCGCCGGTTTTAAAACCTAACGGCATATCAAATGCGGATTGTTCCAAATTGTTAAACGAAAGTCCCGACTCTTCTATCATTCTTGCAAGTTCCTGTGTCGTTAAAACATAATCGGTATCCGGCATTCCGTCTTTTGAAAGTTCCGGTCTTCTTGCTTCAAACTTTTTAGCCGTGCATGGCATAACGGAAACTATGATTAAATCTTCTCTTTTGACTCCGTACATATCGGGCAATATTTTTTTTGCAAGAGAACCGAACATTCCCTGAGGAGATCTGCAGCTTGAAAGGTTGTTTATCATTTCCGGATAGTATTGTTCGGCAAATTTTACCCATGCAGGACAACACGACGTAAACTGAGGTAATTTTTCTCCTTTTGAAAATCTTTCTACAAATTCCGTCGCTTCTTCCATAATCGTCAAATCGGCGGCAAAAGAAATATCGAATACTTTAAAAAATCCCATCGTCTTTAAAGCGGTAACCATTTTGCCGGCAGCCGATATTCCAGACTCGTTATCCGCGCCGAACAATTCTCCTATAGCGGCTCTTACTGCAGGAGCTATTGCTATAACTACTTTTTTATTTTTATTTCCTAAAATGTTCCAAACCTGGCTTACTTCCGATTTAGGTGTTAATGCGCCCGTAGGACATACTCTCGAACATTGTCCGCAGTAAACACATTCGGAGTTTTGAAGTTCTTTACCGAAACTGGGACATACTACCGATTTCGAACCTCTGTGGGCAAAATCTATTGCGCCTATACTTTGTATCTCTTCACAGAATCTTACGCAGTCTCCGCACAGAACACATTTGTTAGGATCTCTGACAAGCGACGGCGTTGAAAAATCAAGAGGAGCGTCTTTTTTCATTTTTTTGAATCTTACCGTATGTATTCCCAGCCTTCTTGCAAGCGTTTGCAGCTGGCAACTTTCGCTTTTATGGCAGAAAGTACAGTTCGTATCGTGGTTTGCAAGTAAAAGTTCAACGATAATTTTTCTCATTTCTCTTATTTCGTTGCTGTTTGTTACGACGACCATCCCGTTTTCCGGAGGCGTTGAACATGCCGGAACAAGACCTCTTTTTTCAACGTTTACCATACAAAGTCTGCATGCACCGTAGGTGCTTAGTTCGGAATAATAACAAAACGTGGGCAACTCGACGTTAGCCTTTCTTATAACTTCCAAAAGGTTTCTTTCGTTATCAAAAGTTACGGTTTTACCGTTAATAGTTAAAGTTTTTTCCATATATTATCCTCTCTTAACAGCACCAAATTTGCATGTATTAACACAAACGCCGCACTTTACACATACGTTTTGGTCTATTGAATGTTTTTGTTTTAATGCACCTTTAATTGCGCTTACCGGACACTTTCTTGCACAAGCCGTACATCCTATACATTTATCCTGATCTATATAAATTTTTACAAGTTTTGAGCATGTTCCGGAAGGACATCTCTTTTCTTTTACATGTGCGTCGTACTCGTCTCTGAAATATTTCAACGTGGACAGTACCGGGTTAGGTGCGGTTTTTCCCAAAGCGCAAAGAGAACCGAGTCTTACCGCGTTTGCAAGCTGCTCAAGTAAAGGAATCGTTTCTTCCGTAGCTCTACCTTCGGTTATGTCTTCCAACATCATAAGCATTTGTTTTGTTCCTTCTCTGCAAAGAACGCATTTACCGCAAGACTCGTTTTGAGTAAACTGCATAAAGAACTTTGCAACGTTTACCATACAGGTCGTTTGATTCATTACTACAAGTCCGCCCGAACCTACCATGGCACCGGCTTTTCTTAAAGAGTCGAAATCCAAAGGTAAATCGAGATGTTCTTTCGTCAAACATGCGCCGGAAGGACCTCCTATCTGAACTGCTTTGAAAGCATCTTCGGAAACATTACCTTTATCGTCGGTAACTCCACCGGCAATATCAAATAAAATTTCTCTCAATGTCGTTCCGAAAGGAACTTCTATAAGTCCCGTATTTTTTACGTGTCCTGTAATAGCGAAAGTTTTTGTTCCTGTAGATGTCGCAACACCTATCGTTTTGTAGTGTGCGGCACCGTCTTTTATTATTAACGGTACCGTTGACAAAGTTTCAACGTTGTTGATTACGGTCGGTTTACCGTACAAACCGTGCTGTGCCGGGAATGGCGGTTTTGGTTTAGGCATACCTCTTTTACCTTCAACCGAAGCTATCAATGCCGTTTCTTCTCCGCAAACAAATGCACCTGCACCTTCCATGACGTGCAGCGTAAAATTAAATCCGGAACCGAAAAGATTTTCGCCCAGCACTCCTATTTCGGTAGCTTTTTTTATGGCATTTTTCATTCTTTCTACAGCCAAATGGTATTCCGTTCTTACGTAGACGAAACCTTCATCCGCACCGATTGCTTTTGCCGCTATTATCATACCTTCTATAACGCTGTGAGGGTTACCTTCAAGAACACTTCTATCCATAAATGCACCCGGGTCTCCTTCATCTCCGTTACAAATAACGTATTTTTTCGGACCGGGCTGAATTCTTGTCAAATCCCATTTTTTGCCGGTAGGAAATCCAGCTCCGCCTCTTCCTCTTAATCCCGAATCAAGAAGTTCTTTACAAATTTGTTCCGGCGACATTTCCAAACAGGCTTTTTTTGCAGCGGAGTATCCTCCGATACTGATATACTCTTCAATGTCTTCGGCAGCTATAAATCCGCAATTTTTCAAAACGTATCTTTTCTGTTTTGCATAAAAAGGGATTTCTGCATGACCTTTATAAAATTTATCGTTGTTTTTATAACATAATCTTTCGACGACTTCGTCTTTTGCAATACTTTTTTCAAGTATTTCTTTCACATCTTCGAGTTTTACTTTCGTATATAGAATGTCGTCTGGAAGAATTGATACGAGCGGTCCCATCTGACAAAATCCCTGACAACCGCTTTTTGAAATCAAAGTTCCTTTGCTTTCTTCTTCTTTCAACTCTATGCAGACGTCAATATTCAACTCTTTTGATGCTTTTAAAAATTCGTCATAAACTTTTAAAGAGCCGTTTGCAACGCATCCTGTTCCGGCACAGATTATAATTCTTTTAGGAATTTTTTTAAACGCTTTTTGATATTTGCTTGAAATCTTCTCCAAATCTATAGGCATTATTATTTTTCCTCCTGTTTCATTATGTCGTCGATAACTTTTGTAACTTTTTCAGGGGTAACCTGTCCGTAAACTTCGTTGTCTATAACCATTGCGGGTGCCAAACCGCATGCACCCAAACATGATACCGTTTCCAAAGTAAACATCTTATCTTTCGTCGTGTTTTCCGTTTCTGTAAGATTGAGTTTTGACTGGATTGCATCGATTAAAAGCGTTGATTTTTTTACGTGACAGGCTGTTCCGTCACAAACTTTAATAATGTGTTTTCCTTTAGGCTGCAAAGTAAAATGTGCAAAAAACGTTGCAACTCCATAAACTCTCGCAGGCGAAATGTCCAGCTCCGAAGCGATAAAAGTCAAAACGTCTTCAGGAAGATATTTATAAACTTCCTGAACGGCCTGTAAAATAGGAATCAGTCTTGCTTTGTCTTTACCGTTTTCTTCAAGAATTTGGCGAACTTTATCAAAATTCTCTTGGTTTTCCATGTAATTCTCCTTATAAAATATAAAAACCTTCTTTGTTTACACTTTTTTTATTTTCATCTTTTGCGACAGAACTGCCAAACTTGAAGCAAGGTTCTCGTGTTGGACAATAACGTTTTTAGGAACCGTTATTTTAGTCGGTGCAAAAGTCCAAATTGCTTTTATTCCGCTTTTAACCATTCTGTCCGCCAAAGATTGTGCAACGTTTGCAGGCACAGTTAAAATGCCTATTTGTATTTTCATTTTTTTTATAAAACTTTCAAGTTTATCAATGGAAAAAACTTTTTTATGATGAATATATTTGTCAATTTTGTCCGGATTGTTGTCAAAAGCGGCAACAATGTCCAGCCCGTACTCTTTAAAACCGCGGTAACCTAAAAGGGAATATCCCAGATGTCCCGCTCCTACCAAAACGGCTTCGTTGTTTATGTAAAAACCTAAAAATTTTTCAATATGTGCTATTAAATTTTTGAGGTTGTAACCTCTTTTCGGTTTACCTTCAACGTTTGTAAATTCAATGTCTTTTCGTACCTGTATCGTTTTAAAACCGAGAAATTTTGCTATTTTTGCCGATGAGATTTCTTCCACTCCTTCTTCTTCCAATTGTTTCAAATAATGATGATAAAAAGGAAGCCTTCTTAAAGTGGCTTCTGAAACCTCTTTTTTATTATAAATATTTTTGCTTTTCATTGATATTTATACGTTTTACGATGACAAACTTTATCA
>JAZNAT010000116.1:0-17982 GCA_045586665.1 Endomicrobiaceae bacterium
AAGTTCTTCATATAAAAAGTTTTTTGAATAAAAATATTTTTTAAAAAAAGCATTTTATACATCTTGATTTTTCAAATTTTTTTAAAAAAAAGAGAGAAATTAAGATGTTAAAAAAATTTGTAAATTTTGTTTTTTATTTTGTTCAACTGGTTATTATAACCGTTATTTATTTAACCGTTGTCGGACAATACGTTCCGGAGACAGTTTCGCCTTATGTTAAGTATCCGATTGCGATAATATGTGCGTTTTTCCCTATAGGTATATTTTCGGCAATAATTTGTATCGTAATATCTTTTTTTTATTCCGATATGAACATTCAAATAGTAAACTTATCGTATTTATACGTAGCGATATTTTTTGTAGGGTTATACGTTAACGGTTCGAACAAAGAAAATTAAAATATAGTTAAAGCGTGAAGTCGTAAATATTTGGAGGTACAATTATGGCGTTTTATTCTGAAAAAGTGATGGACCATTTCGCAAACCCCAGAAACGTAGGCGAAATTAAAGACGCTTCCGGAGTCGGCGAAGTAGGCAACCCCGTATGCGGCGATATGATGAAATTTTATATAAAAGTTAAAGATAACAAAATTGAAGACGTAAAATTTAAAACGTTCGGTTGCGGAGCGGCTATTGCGGTATCGTCAATGGTTTCCGAAATGGCTATTGGAAAAACAATCGAAGAAGCTTTGGCAATAACTAATGCTGCCGTCGCAAAAGAGTTAGGCGGTCTTCCGCCCAACAAAATGCATTGCTCCAATTTAGGTGCTGACGCGCTGCATAAAGCGATAGAAGATTACAAAAATAAAAATTCTTAGATAAAGGATATCGAGTGATATTATGAAAAAAATTACCGACAACATTTATTCAGTAGGTGTAACGGACTGGAACATAAGAAGTTTTCACGGTAACACTTTTATTACAAAAAACGGCGTTACTTACAACTCTTATTTGATTTGCGATAAAGAAACGGCATTAATCGACGTAGTGCATAAAGGATTTGAAGACGAATTTTTAAAAAATATCAAAGAAATTTCAGAACCGGAAAAGATTTCTCACGTCATACTTAACCATTTGGAACCTGACCACAGCGGCGCTATAGAACATATTGCAAAAGTATGTAAAAACGCAAAATTTTACGGGACGGCAAAATTAAAAGAGGGGATTGAAAAATATTACGATTTGGACATAGAAATAAATATAGTCAAAACTGGCGACAAAATTTGTTTAGGTAACACGACGTTAACCTTTATTGAAGTGCCGATGGTACATTGGCCGGACAGCATGATGACATATTGCAACGAAAAAAAAGTTTTGTTTTCAAACGACGGGTTCGGTCAACACATAGCAACGACAAAAATTTTTACTGATGAAGTTGAGCAAGGTTTGCTTGAATCAGAAACTAAAAAATATTATGCAAACATATTGTGGCCGTTAGGTGCTATGATAGAACGTAAAATTAACGACATTTTAAAAATGAACTTACCCCTAGAATTTATTGCGCCCAGCCACGGGCTTGTTTGGAGAAAAAACATAACCGACGTTATAGAAAAATATTTGCTTTGGACAAAAAATACGGTAACAAACAAAGCCGTTATAGTTTATGAAACGATGTGGGGCTCAACCGAAATTATGGCAAGAGAAATCGTCAGAGCATTGACGGACAAAAATATAGAAGTTAAAATGTTTGACGTTGCAAAAACCGATTTTGCACGTCTTGCTTATGAAATGCTTGACGCAAAAGCGTTTATTATAGGTTCATCAACACACGATAACGAAATGCTTGCTTACATTGCAGGGTTTTTGCATTTCTTGAAAGGCATGAAACCTAAAAATAGGGTAGGGTTTGCGTTCGGTTCTTACGGATGGGCAGGTGGAGCCGTAAAAGAAATTGCAACCGTTTTATCTTCTTTCGGGACGGAAGTAGTAGCACAAGTCGGTGCAAAGTTTAAGCCCGACGAAACGGAATTGAAAAACTGTTATGATGCGGCCGTAACGTTAGCGGAAAAGCTGAAATAAAAATTGCAAAATAATTTTTTCCGCTATTTTGAAGATTAAAAAAAATAAATTTGAATAATGGCAATATAAAGTTTTTAGTTTTTTTATTGGAGATTACATATAAAATCGCGGTTAATCGGAAATAAAAAAACTCAAAACTATAAACGGAAAGAATGGAGGTAACACATGAAGAAAGCACTTGTTTGTTCCGTATGCGGTTATGTTCATTTAAAAGAAACGGCACCAGAAAAATGTCCGGTTTGCGGCGCACCAGCAAAAGTTTTCGCTTTAAAAGACGAGGCTTTAAAAACCGAAAACGATATCGTAACCGTAGGAGAAAGCCACAAAAAGCATCTTCCGGTGCTTTTTACAAAACTTATGCAATGCTGTAACGATTCGGTTTCTGCATCAAATTCTGACGGACAATGCTCGGAAATTAAAGCAAAAGTCGGTGAAATGGTTCATCCTATGACACCGGAACATTATATTACAAGAATAGTTTTTTATACCGATAACGAATATGCCGGGCACGTTTCGCTGACGCCGCAACTTAAACCGCTAGGTTCCGTTTCTTTGTCACTCGGCGGCAAAAAAATTTCTGCCGTGGCACAATGTAACATTCATGGAAACTGGATAACGTCTTTATAAAAAAATCGTCACAAAAAATATTTTAGGAGGTTTTTTCACAATGAAAAGTTTAAAAGGTACAAGAACCGAAAAAAATTTACTGCAATCGTTTGCCGGCGAGTCGCAGGCAAGAACGAGATATACGTTTTTTGCTTCGGTAGCCAAAAAAGAAGGATATGAACAAATATCGGCAATTTTCACCGAAACGGCAGATAACGAAAAAGAACATGCAAAAAGATTTTTCAAATTTTTGGAAGGCGGCACGGCTGAAATTACGGCATCTTTTCCAGCAGGAATTATCGGAACTACCGTTCAAAATTTGGAAGCAGCCGCTAACGGCGAAAATGAAGAATGGACGAAAGATTATCCTGAATTTGCAAGAGTTGCCGAAGAAGAAGGATTTGACGAAATTGCTACCGCTTACAAATATATAGCAAAAGTCGAAGCCGAACATGAAAAAAGATACAGAAAACTTTTGGAAAACATAAAATATGAAAAAGTGTTCTCTAAAGACGGCACGGTAAAATGGAAATGCAGAAACTGCGGATACGTTTACGAATCCGTAGAAGCGGCTGAAAAATGTCCTGCGTGCAATCACCCGAAATCTTATCAGGAACTTTTTGTAGAAAATTATTAAAAAATTGCTAAAAGCAATTTTAGAAGAATAAGAAGAATGGAAGAATAGAAGATTGTAAGAAATAATAGAAAATAAAATTGTGAAACGATTTTTATAACTTAACTTCCAATCATCCGCTCATCAAATCTTCCAATCTTCAAAATCATGGAGGAAGTAAAATGAAATACGTATGCAAAGTTTGCGGATGGGTATCCGAAGACGGTGCAAAACCGGAAAAATGCCCTATTTGCGGTGCGCCCGCAGATAAACTTGAAGCGGTAGTCGAAGGTGAAAAAACTTATGCGGCCGAACACAAAGTCGGCGACGGACAAGTTGAAGACAAAGAAATTGTTGAAGGATTGAGATCAAACTTTAACGGAGAATGTTCCGAAGTAGGAATGTATTTGGCAATGTCGAGAGTTGCCGAAAGAGAAGGTTATCCGGAAATTGCAGAAGCGTTTAAAAGATACGCTTTTGAAGAAGCGGAACATGCCGCAAAGTTTGCCGAACTCTTAGGAGAAGTCATTACCGACTCAACAAAGAAAAACCTTGAGCTCAGAGCACAAGCCGAACACGGAGCTTGTGCAGGAAAAATGGATATTGCGTTAAAAGCTAAAAAGTTGGGTTATGATGCAATACACGATACCGTTCATGAAATGGCAAAAGACGAAGCAAGACACGGTAAAGGATTTGACGGTTTGTTAAAAAGATACTTTAAAAAATAAAATTTTGTTCTTAAAATTTTTAAGTATCGGTTTGCACAAATACAAAAATATAAAAGGCGGCGAAATTTTATTCGCTGCCTTTTTAACGATTATTTTTCAGTTTCAAAAATCGGGGCGACTGGATTTGAACCAGCGACCTCTCCCACCCCAAGGGAGTGCGCTAGCCACCTGCGCCACACCCCGATTTTCTTTACTACCGTATTTTACTTAAAAATTATCGTTTTGTCTAATATTTTTTTAAAATTCTTAAAATTTTTAAACTGCATCAAACTTTTACCGCTCAAATCCGAAATTTAAAATTTCAAATTTTCCAATTTTCAAAATTTTTAAATCTTGAATTTTTTAAATCCATAATTTCCACAAAAAAGTTTTATACTGAAATTTGAATTAACATTTATAACTTTATAAAATATTTTTGTCAATAAAACAAGTTATTTTCTCTGACATTTACAAACGGGTATTATTCAGACTTGACAAGATAGTATAAAAAATGTTAGATTAGTATAACTTTAAAAGAGGAAGCTAAAAATGGATAAGAAATTAACTGAATCTTTAGAGTCGTATCTTGAAAAAATAGCGATGCTTAAAAGAGAAAATAATATCGCAAGAGTTAAAGATATAAGTAAGGCGTTAAACGTGAAAAACTCAAGTGTAAACATCGCTTTAAACGTGTTAGCGGATAAAGGTCTTGTAATACATGAAAAGTACGGTTACGTTGATTTAACGGAAGAAGGGCAGAAAATTGCAGATGACATTCAACGTAAAGAAGATATTCTTATGAGATTTTTTACGGAAATTTTAGGTGTAAAAAAAGAATTTGCATTAAAAGATGCCTGTAAAATGGAACATACTATCAGCGACGAAACTTTGTCAAAACTTATATTTTTTATAGGCAAAGTCGATAAAGAAGCATCTTTTAAAAAAGCAATTCAGGAAAATATTAAAGAATGAAGTTGTAAATAACAGTATATGGAAATTTTAAGAATTATTTTTTCTATATTTAATGAAATGTCGTGCTATTTGTTACTCGGTTTTTTGTTTGCCGGAATTTTGCACGTACTTGTTCCGCAGCAGATATTTTCAAAATATCTGTCAAAAAATAATTTTTTGTCGGTGTTTTATGCAACGATGTTCGGCATCCCTTTACCGTTATGTTCCTGCGGAGTCATACCTACGGCGATGGCATTATATAAAGAAGGTGCGTCGAAAGGTTCGGTCATTTCCTTTTTAATTGCGACGCCTCAAACGGGTGTAGACTCGATTATAGCGACATACTCTTTGTTAGGACTGCCTTTTGCAATCGTGCGTCCTGTAGCTGCGTTTTTTACTTCAATTTTTGCGGGACTTGTAACCAATATTTTTAGTTCCAAAGACGCACAAGTCGAGATAAACAGGCAAAACAAAAAAGAAGACAGCGAAAACTTCTCTTTTAAAGAAAAAATTAAAAGAGTTTTCAGCTACGGTTACGTTGAAATGATGGAAGATATAGGTAAAATGCTATTGTTCGGTTTAATTGTTGCTGGACTTATTGCATATTTTGTTCCAGACAACTTTTTTACTATCTTTAAAGGCAACACATTGCTTACAATGATACTTATATTGATAGTTGCTATTCCGATGTACGTTTGTGCTACCGGCTCAATACCTATAGCGGTAGCTTTAATGATGAAAGGTATGAGTCCCGGAACGGCACTTGTTCTTCTTATGGCAGGACCTGCCGCAAATATTGCGTCTATGATGGTTATAGGTAAGGTACTGGGTAAAAAAACGTTTATTGTTTATTTGGCAACGCTTGTTATAGGCGCTATAGGGTTCGGTCTTTTTATTGACAACTTTTTACCGGCAAGCTGGTTTGACGTTTCTTCCATTGCGGCGGCGCATCACCATCATGGCGGCGGATTTTACTGGTTTAAAGTAACTTGTTCTTTTATTTTGTTTGCTTTACTTGTAAACTCAATAGTTTTTCATAAAGATTCCGACGGAATTGTTAGCGATAACGGTTCTGTCAATATGAAAAAAGCCGACGCGGTTTATAAAATAGACGGTATGTCTTGTAACAATTGTAAAAACAATGTCACAAAAGCGATAAGTAATTTAAGCTCGGTTAAATCGGTCAACGTAAATTTGAGTAAAGGGATAGCTTACGTTGAAGGAAGCCCGGACGACAAAGAAGTTAAAAATGCCGTTGAAGCGATAGGTTTTGAATTTAAAGGAAGACTTTAAATTCAAAACTGCTGAAAAGTTTGTTGTAAAAATTTGCAAAGCAAATTTTTGATATTTATTTAAAACTTTTGTTAAACAATTTTTACATCAAACTATATCGTAAACTGTAACCAAAAATCACAATGTGATTTTTTATTTTTTATTTTTAAAGTTAGAAAGAACTAATAATTTTACTTTAAACTAATAAAACCAAATGAAATAGTAAAGTTGCATAAAAATACAGGAGGAAAAGAAATGGAGATTGTTTTAAGCAGTTTAAAACTGAATCAGCCTGCTAAAGTAAAAAAGATAACATCTGCGGATTCCGTTTTAACTAAAAAGTTACTTTCTATGGGGATTTTGAAAGGCGAAACGGTAGTAGTAACGAAAAAGTCAGTTTTGGGCGACCCGATAGAAGTAACAATAAGAGGTTACAATCTTAGTCTTAGAAAAGATGAAGCTTCTCAAATTTTGGTAGAGGCATAACAATGACATTGTTAAACGGAAAACTAAATTCACGACTCAGATTTTTAGCTTTTGACAACTTGGTTTTACGGGAAAGACAAAGACTGACGGATTTGGGTTTTGTTCCGGGCGAACAAATGAAAGTTTTAAGAAACTCCGATTCCGGTTATATAACGGTATTATTAAAAGGTGGAAAAATAGCGCTGGACAACAACAGCGCGGCAAAAATTTTAGTAAAAGAGGTATAAAAGAAGTGGATAAATTAAAGAAAGTAAAAATATGTTTGGCAGGTAACCCGAACTGCGGAAAGTCAAGCTTGTTTAACAACATAACCGGCTTAAGACAGCATGTAGGAAACTATCCCGGCGTTACCGTTGAAAAGAAAGAAGCATTTATAACCAAAAACGGTTACGAACTTCAAATCATAGATTTGCCCGGTATTTACGGTTTGTCTGCAAGTTCCGAAGATGAAGTCGTAGCAAGAAACGTTTTAATTGAAGAAAAACCGGAACTCGTTATTGACGTTGTGGACTCTTCAAACCTTGAAAGAAACCTTTATTTATATGCACAGTTATCGGAATTAAAAATTCCGGTTATAATAGCTATGAACATGACCGATATTTTGGAAAACAAAGGTCAAAAAATAGATTATAAAAAGTTGGAAGAAAAATATAATATCGTTGCAATTCCCATAGTTGCAAGTAAAAATAAAGGTACGGATAAACTGTTGGACGCCGTAATTGACGTTTTAAATAAGAAAAAAGAAGTTAAGCCGGTATCGATAGATTATGGTAAAGAAATCAATACCGAAAAAGATATTATCACCCAGCTTATTACCGAAGACGTAAATTTGACTGCAAAATATCCTATAAACTTTTTAGCGGTGGAACTGATTAAAAAAGAAGCTTACGCTTTGGAAAAAATTAAAGAATCTTCAAATGCCGCAAAAATAACAGAACAGATAGAAAAAAGCAGCAATATAATTTTAAATTTGTATAACGAAAACCTTGAAGCCGTTTTTGCCGATAAAATTTACGATTGGATAAAAACGGTCGTAAGCGATGTTCTATCAAAATCCAAGACGGCAAAAAAAGATATGTCGGAAGCCATAGACAAGATAGTTTTGAACAAATTTTGGTCAGTTCCTATTTTTCTTTGCGTGATGTTCGTCATTTTCTGGTTTACGTTTACGTGTTCCGAGCCCGTAGTCGGCTGGTTTGAAGCCGGAATAGAATGGTTGTCGGATTTTGCTTCAAACATAATCCCGGAAGGGATGTTTCAATCGTTAATAGTTGACGGTATTATCGGTGGTGTAGGCGGAGTTTTGGGTTTTTTCCCGTTGATTATATTTATGTTTTTTGCAATTGCGTTTTTTGAAGATACGGGTTATATGGCAAGAGCCGTATTTATTATGGACAGAATAATGAGAAAGTTCGGTCTTCACGGTAAATCGTTTGCATCGTTACTTATTGCAACTAACGGCTGTGCCGTTCCTGCAATGATGGCATCAAGAACGATAGATAATCCTAAAGACAGAATAACGACGCTGCTTGTTACTCCTTTTATGATATGCGGTGCAAAACTTCCTATATTTGCGCTTTTTATAGCGGCATTTTTCAGTAAAAGTTCGACGCAGGCAACAATGACGATGTTTTCTTTTTATCTGTTAAGCGTTTGTTTGGCGTTATTTTCCGGATGGGTATTTAAGAAAACGTTATTTAAAGGCGAACCGGGCTATTTCGTTATGGAACTTCCTCCCTACAGAGTGCCTACGATAAAAGGTCTTTTACTTAAAATGTGGGAAAGGGGATGGATGTACATTAAAAAAGCAGGTACCATTATATTGCTTGTATCCGTGCTTATATGGGCAGGATTGACGTTCCCGCAGGTTGATGAAGAAAAGCTAGGCGATGTAAGCGAAGAAGAAGTTGCTGCCGTTCAAATGGACCAAAGCTATATCGGAAAACTCGGTCATTTTATAGAACCTATCGTAAAACCTATCGGTTTTGACGGTAAAATGGGTATCGCTTTGATAGCCGGCGTCGCCGCAAAAGAAGTTGTAGTATCCACATTGGGAACGATTTATTCTATGGGCGAAACCGATACTGAAGACGATGAAGCCGTCAATTCTTTAGCGGAAAAAATTGCTTCCGATCCGGACTGGAGCCCGTTAAAATCTATAGCGTTCCTTATGTTCTGTTTGATTTACGTTCCTTGTATAGTTGCAATAACCGTATTTTACAGAGAAGCCGGTTCAAGAATGAAATGGCTGTTGATACTGTTTATATGGACGACATGTTTGGGATACATATTGTCGTTTATTGTATACCAAGGAGGAAAACTGCTAGGCTTTTAACAGCTTAACAATGAAGTATAGAGTGTTGGAGTATAGATGGATAGAAATATAACAAAGATAAAAATGTGCAAACAAAATTTTTTTCCTCCATACATCAATACCTCAAAACGCTGTTGTTGGAGGTTGTAATATGGAAACAATTTTTGTATTACTCATCGTAGCGTTAAGTGCGTTTGTTCTTTTTAAAAAGATATTTAAGCAGATTAAAAGCGGGAAATGCGATTGCGGTTGTGATAATAATTGCGGAAGTTGTTCTAAAAGTGACAGTTGTATGGCACAACTTATGAAAAAATCTAAAAATAAAAAATAGTTGGCAAAAAATAAAAAAAAAGGAGAGGAGCAGTAAAATGAAGAAGTTAGTATTAAGTATGTTGTTTTTAGCAGTAGCAGTAACGGTAAGTTTGTCTCAAAACGTTTATGCAGATTTTGAAGACGAACTTAAAGATTTGCAAAACAGACTTGCAAAGTTGGAAAATAAATCGTCGGACACCAACGGCGGGATTTTTGACGGACTGTCAATCGGCGGCGGAATAACGTTGGTATTGCAAAACTTGCAAAATGCAAATACCGCACCGGAAGGCGAAACGGAATTTAAAACGCCGACATTAGGTTCTTATTCAATAGATTTGGAAATTGAAAAGAAGTTTGACGACAACAACACCGCATTTTTACATTTGGAAACGGGACACGGAGACATAAACGATTATTTAGACGCAATTGCAGGTGTAAACAGAGATGCGGATGCTTCGGAAAATGTAGTTCAAGTAACCGAAGCTTGGTTCGAACACAAATTTACCGACAACTTTGCAATGAGCGTCGGTATTTTGGATCCCACTACGGCATTGGACGATAACGCTTACGCAAACGATGAAACTTCACAATTTTTAGGAAGCATGTTCAGAAATGCGGCAAACATCGGTTTTTCCGATAACGCTTTCGGTGTAAAAGCAACTTATGAAACCGACGTTGCGGATTTTGCCATCCAATACGTTGATGCAAGCGAGTATAAAGAAATAACCAGAAACGGTTTCGCTTCGGCTCAAGTCAACTTCAAACCTAACTTTATAGACGATATGGAAGGAAACTATAGAGTTTACGGTTGGACGAATACAAACGATTACACAAAAATTAAAGATGCGGAAACAACAGATGCAAAAGATTACGGTTTCGGTATCAGTTTAGACCAACAACTTTCCGACATTTTCGGCGCTTTTGCAAGATACGGCTGGAGCAGAGGAGACGTCGGTGTTGATAATGACGGAGCCTTGGAAACGACAGGAATTGCTCATACTTGGAGCGTAGGTTTACAGGCTACCGTAAACGGTATCGGCGAAGAAGACGTAGTTGCAATAGCTTACGGACAGATAATACCGTCCGATGATTATAAAGACAATATCAATAAAGATGCAAAATCGGAAAATCATTTGGAAGTATATTACAGCTGGAACGTAAACGACTATTTGGCAATTTCGCCCAATTTCCAAATGGTAGAAAATCCGTTCTATAACGAAAACGACGATACGGCTTACGTAGGTTCGATTAGAATGCAAATAAGTTTCTAAGAAATTGCCTAAGGCAATTTGGAAGAATAGAAGATAGACTTCAAATCATCTAATCTTCGGTTATAAAATCTTGACGAGAATTTACTTTCTCCTCAGAAGAAAACGGGTGCAGTTGTTCGCCAACAAACTCTGCATCCGTTTTCCTTTTTTCGGTTTTTATTGCGAAATGAAAAAAACCCGTATTTTACATAAAATCTCGTCGTTATTTTTTAACATTTTTATTTTACAAAGCAGCCCGTTTTTACTATAATAAAGTTTTATAGAAAAGCCTTAAGGAGATATTAATGGGTTATACGAAACAAGATATCATAAAAATTATTAAGGAACAGGACGTAAAATTTATACGTCTTCAATTTACCGACATTTTCGGCCAGCTTAAAAACGTTGCAATTACCGCCGCACAAATTGAAAAAGCCCTTGACAACAAATGTATGTTTGACGGTTCTTCAATCGAAGGGTTTGCAAGAATTGAAGAAAGCGATATGTATCTTTATCCCGATCCGGACACGTTTTTAATATTTCCTTGGAAAAAAGAGGCTGGCAAAGTTGCAAGACTGATTTGCGACATTTACACACCCGACGGAAAACCGTTTGAAGGCTGCCCAAGAAACATTTTAAAAAAGAACTTAAAAGCCGCTTCGGACCTCGGTTATACGTTTAACGTAGGACCGGAACTTGAATTCTTTTTATTTTTAACCGACGAAAAAGGCAAACCGACGACAAAGACACACGACGACGCAGGATATTTCGACCTTGCACCGATAGATTTGGGTGAAGATGCAAGAAAAGAAATGTGTCTTGCTCTTGAAGAAATGGGCTTTGAAATTGAAGCAGCCCACCACGAAGTTGCAAGAGGTCAACATGAAATAGATTTTAAATATGCCGAAGCGTTAAAAACGGCAGACAACATAAACACGTTTAAACTCGTAGTAAAAACAATTGCTCAAAAACACGGACTTCATGCAACGTTTATGCCTAAACCGATTTTCGGTATTTGCGGTTCCGGTATGCACGTTAACCAATCGTTGTTTAAAAACGGTAAAAATGCGTTTTACGACGAAAAAGATAAACTGGGATTGTCAAAAATAGCGTATAATTACATAGCCGGAATAATGAGCAATATAAAATCCATGACTGCGGTATCCAATCCTCTTGTAAACTCTTATAAGAGACTTGTCCCCGGTTATGAGGCGCCCGTATACATAGCGTGGTCTGCACGTAACAGAAGCCCGCTTGTAAGAATACCCGCAGCAAGAGGCGCATCCACAAGAATAGAATTGAGAAATCCGGACCCGTCGGCAAACCCTTACTTTTTGCTGGCCTCATGTCTTTCGGCAGGTCTTGACGGAATAAAAAACGATTTGAAAGTTAAAGGTTCGACCGACAGAAATATTTATGAAATGACAAAAAAAGAAAGAGAAGAAGCCGGTATCGAAAGTCTGCCTCACAATTTGATAAATGCCGTAAAAGCCATGCAAAAAAGCGAGCTTATGAGACAAACGTTGGGCAACCACGCATTTAATTTATATACACAGGCAAAAACGGATGAGTGGGATGCCTACAGAACGAAAGTTCATCAATGGGAAATCGACGAATATTTAATCAATTACTAAAAATAATAGGTAATTATAATTTAAAATAATTAGCGTAAAACTGTGATAAATCAGCTTGGAAAAGTTATACCTGAATAACAATTATTTAACGAGTTGTTTTTACTTTTTAGTTTTTATTGTATTCAAACATCAGACCGGTCTTGATTTTTTAGTTTCTAAGTTGACAAATCAGCTTTAGACGCAACTATGAAACTAAAAAAGCCGGTCATAAAACTCATCTAATATTTTTTACTGCAATTTCAAAACTAAAAATTGAAAAACTCTCCTTTCCCTCTAATCTTCCAATCCTCCGTTTTTTGACATTCAACAAAAAAAGTAGTATATTCTATTTGAATATTATTGACATATGTCAATAAATCGGATAAACAAATGGTAAGACCTTTAAAATGCAGAAGAGTTTGTAATTTGCCTCAAAACACGGTTTTCGGTTCGGAAAAAGCAAAAAACATCGTTGAAATGCCTATTGATGAATACGAAACAATACGTTTAATTGATTTGGAACAGCTTACTCAAGAAGAGTGTGCCGTAAGAATGAACGTTGCAAGAACGACCGTTCAGGCGATATACAGCAACGCACGAAAAAAACTTGCACAATGTTTAATAAACAATTGCCGCTTAAAAGTTTGTGGAGGAGATTATGAAGTCTGCGAGTTTTCAGGTAAATGCTGTAACAAGCGTTGCTGCAAACATAATATGTTGTAAATAATATACTAAACTAAAACAAATACGAAATATAAAGGGAGCAAAAAATGGATAAAACCGAAAAAAAGCCGGTATCTTTTATTGAAAAGCCTCACGAGTTGACAAAAATAAAAAAAATTGTCGCTGTTGTCAGCGGTAAAGGCGGAGTAGGGAAATCGCTTGTTACATCGCTTTTGGCAACGGCAACGTCAAAAAAAGGTTATAAAACCGCCGTGCTTGACGCTGATATTACAGGCCCTTCCATACCGAAAGCGTTCGGCATAAAAGAAAAACCTTTTTTTAACAACGATAACGGTTTTTTCCCGGTAAAAAGTAAAGGCGGCGTAAATATTATGTCAATAAATTTGCTGCTTGATAACGAATCCGACCCTGTTATATGGAGAGGTCCGGTTATTACCGGCATAATAAAACAGTTTTGGAAAGAAGTTATTTGGAGTGAAGCGGATTATATGTTTATAGATATGCCTCCGGGAACCGGAGACGTTCCTTTAACCGTATTCCAAACCATACCGATTGACGGGATTATTGTCGTTACATCCCCGCAGGAGCTTGTTTCTATGATAGTGGAAAAAGCCGTCAATATGGCAAAAATGATGAACGTTCCCATTTTAGGACTGGTGGAAAATATGAGCTATATAAAGTGTCCCGACTGCAACAAAAAAATAAATTTGTTCGGCGAAAGCAAGATAGAAAAAATTGCCGAAAAATTTAATATATCGGTTATTGACAAACTGCCCGTTTCTCCGAAAACAGCATCGCTTTGCGATAAAGGAGAAATAGAAATTACAGAACAAAATTATTTGGCAAACAACGTTGCAAACATTGAAAAACTTTTATCATCCGATTTAGCAAAAGGAGGAAAAATCATGAAAATTGCCGTAACTTATGAAAACGGGGAAGTATTTCAACATTTCGGACACACGGAAAACTTTAAAGTTTACACTGTAGAAGACGGAAAAATTTTAGCAAGCGAAATCATATCAAGTAACGGAACAGGTCATGAATCTTTAGCGGGAATGTTGAAAAATTTAGGAGTTGAAACGTTAATCTGCGGCGGTATCGGCGGCGGTGCAAAAATTGCGCTTGCTCAAGAAGGAATAACCGTATACCCGGGAACAAGCGGTAATGTGGACGACGTAATCAAATCTTTGCTTGACGGAACGATAAATTACAACCCGGACATACAATGCTCACACCATAACCACACGCACGGTGAAGGCGAAGGACACAACTGTTCCCACAGCAGACATGACGGACACGGTTGCAAAAATTAATTTTTTACAAAAAAAATTTGAAAAGAATCGGTTTTCAATTTTCAATTTTTAACCGGCTTTGATTTCTTAAGTTTCTCCGTTGACAAATCAGCTTTGGACGCGACTGCAAAACTAAAAAATCAAAGCTGTTATATGTCAAATTTATCTGATGTTTTTATTTCAATTTCAAAACCGATTCATAAGTTAATATTTGTTTTCTCTTCGCAATTAAAAACAAAAGAATTCTCAATTTGACAATAAATAGTAAAAGATATAAAATTGTATCATTATGGCAAAAATAACGGTTAATACAGACAGATGTAAAGGTTGCGGACTTTGTATAAACGCGTGTCCGAAAAAATGCATAGATTTTTCAACCGATTTGAATAAAATCGGCTATCATTCTGCTTTTTTAAAAAATGAAAAAGACTGCATCGGTTGCGGATTTTGTTATCAAATGTGTCCGGACACTTGCATAGAAGTTTACAGGTAAAAAATAAAATGGTTAAAAAATTAGTTAAAGGTAACGTAGCTCTGTGTGAAGGAGCAATAGCGGCGGGATTGGATGCTTATTTCGGTTATCCTATAACTCCGCAAAACGAAGTTCCGGCATATATGTCAAAAAGAATGGTGGAACTGAACAAGGTTTTTATTCAGGCCGAATCCGAACTTGCCGCAGCCAATATGGTACTCGGGGCATGTGCAACAGGAAAAAGAGCCATGACTTCATCGTCTTCGCCTGGAATATCGTTAAAACAGGAAGCAATCTCTTATATGGCGGGTATGGAAGTACCCGGCGTTATAGTTAACGTGCAAAGAGGCGGTCCGGGACTTGGCAACATTGCAGGTTCTCAGGCAGACTATTTTCAAGCTGTTAAAGGTGGCGGACACGGAGATTATCGCTTGATAGTATATGCTCCCAACTGCGCACAGGAAATGTACGAAATAACTTACAACGCTTTTGACGTAGCACAAAAATACAGAAATCCGGTAATGTTGTTATGCGACGGTATAATAGGTCAAATGATGGAACCTGTAGACTTTAACAAAGAACTTAAAACAACATTCGAAAAAAGAGATTGGATTCTTGACGGTTGTAAAGGAAGAGAACCTCGCTCGTTAAAATCGCTTCTTATGGAAGACGGCGTTTTGGAAAAACATAATTTGGATTTACAAAAAAAATATAAAACCATTGAAGATAATGAAGTTAAAGCGGAATTATATGAGGTTGACGATGCCGAAGTTATAATCGTAGCTTACGGTATATCTTCAAGAATTTCAAAAAATGCAATAAAGCAAGCAAGAGCCAAAGGTATAAAAGCCGGTTTAATCAGACCCATAACGTTGTGGCCGTTTCCGAGCAAAATATTGTCAAAATATGCTAAACCGAGCGTAAAATTTTTGACTGTAGAATTTTCTTTGGGACAAATGATAGAAGACGTTAAACTGGCAATAAACGGTACTTCAAGAGTAGATTTCTTGGGAAGAGCCGGCGGCGGAATAGTTTCGGATAAAGACGTATTAAATAAAATTATAGAGTTGGCAAAATAAAAATGGAAAAAATATTATCAAAACCACAAGCATTAAAAGATAATCCGTTATCTTATTGTCCCGGATGCGGACACGGTATAGTTCACAGACTTGTAGCTCAAGCAATAGACGATTTGGGTATAAGAGAAAGAACAATTGCCGTAGCTCCTGTAGGTTGTGCTGTGTTTGCTTATAATTACTTTAATTTTGATACTACTGAAGCACCTCACGGGAGACCGCCTGCGGTTGCAACCGGTATAAAAAGAACAAATCCAGACAAAATAGTTTTTACGTATCAAGGTGACGGTGATTTGGCTGCTATCGGAACTGCAGAAACGATACACTGTGCAAACAGAGGCGAGAACATAACGGTAATATTCATAAACAACGCAAATTACGGTATGACCGGCGGTCAAATGGCTCCTACAACATTGTTAGGACAAGTAACCGAAACTACGCCTTTCGGTAGAGATCCGCAAAGAGAAGGTTATCCTATAAACGTTTGCGAACTGCTTGCAGGTTTGAAAGGAACAAAATATATTGAAAGAGTGTCGGTATGCGATGCTCCTCACGTAATACAAGCACAAAAAGCCATAAAAAAAGCTTTTCAAAATCAGGTTGAAGGAAAAGGTTATTCTTTTATTGAAGTCGTATCTCATTGTCCCGTAGATTGGGGTAAAACTCCGATAGAGGCGACAAAATGGGTAAAAGAAGAAATGTTTAAAACTTTTCCTTTAGGCGTTATAAAGGATGAAACAAAATAATATGAAAATTTATGAAGAAATAATATCGGCAGGTTTCGGCGGTGAAGGTGTTTTGCTTGCAGGAACGCTTCTTGCGCAGTCGGCACTGGAACAGGATTTGAAAACGACTTGGTTTCCGTCTTATGGAGCCGAAATGAGAGGCGGAACGGCAAACTCTACAGTCATAATTTCCGACGAAGAAATAGGCTCTCCGGTAGCATTTGCACCGACGGCATTGATAGCGTTAAACAAACCTTCTTTGGAAAAATTTTTGCCGAAAATGAAAGAAGATGCCGTAATTATTGCAAACTCTTCGTTGATAAGTCCGGAAGGATTTGAAAACGATAAAAGAATAAAATTTATTCCTATATCGGAAATTGCCGATAAGCAAGTAGGAAACATCAAAACAGCAAACATGGTTGCGGTAGGTGCTTTAATAAAACAGATTCCTGCACCGGGTTTGGAGCATGTTATAAAAGCGTTAGAGACGGCTTTTGCCGCAAAACCTAAACTGATACCGTTAAACGTTAAAGCCGTTAATGCCGGTTATAGTTGGAAAAAATAAAATTTTTTGCTTTGTAAAAATCGGTTTTAGTTGTCGGTTTGTAATTTTTATAAAATAAATTTTTAAAATTAAAAATTACGCAAAACTATAAACCATAATCCATAAACAAGGTATTGTATGAAAATCAGAGCAGCAAAAGTTTCGGATGCGAAACAAATTCATAAACTTGTAGAATTTTTTGCCGATAATAAAGAGATGCTGCACCGGTCTCTCAACTCAATATACGAAAACATTCAGGAATATGTTGTTGCCGAAGAAAACGGTAAAGTTATCGGTTGCGGCGCGCTGCATGTAAGCTGGGATGACCTTGCCGAAGTTAAAGCACTTGCCGTCGACAAAAATTATGCAAGAAAGGGTATCGGCACCAAAATCGTTACCACACTTGAAAAAAACGCTTTAAAACTTGACATATTTACTACGTTTGCTTTAAGTTTCAAGCCTGCATTTTTTGAAAAGTTAGGTTATGAAGTAATATCAAAAGAAGTGTTACCGCAAAAAATTTGGAGCGAATGCATAAACTGCCATTTGTTCCCGGACTGCGGAGAAGTTCCCCTCATCAAAGATTTATCCCCCAAAGCCAAACGCCACAAACTGTTAAAAAATAGAAATGGGAAATAAAGTATTAAAGTTTTATAAATTTTTATTGTATTTATCTTTACTTATAAATACTTTAATTGTTTCTTTTGCTCTATTTTTTATTATAAACATAAAATTTATAATTTTTGAGACTTTCTTTGAAAAGTTTTACGAGTTTGCAGAAACGATATGCAGCCGATATTTCTCTTTTGATATCCTACACGATGACAATAGAAATATATTCAACTATTTTATCGCATCTTTAAATTATATAGACATTTTTTGGTATTATATAATTTTTATTATTATAGCAGGATTAATAATAAATTTATTGTTTAAAAAATATATATAAATCTCTATTTTCCATTATATTTTTCTCGATAGTAACATACTTTTCTTATTCAATATTCTTTTTCCCGTTATCATATAGTTTCATGATTTTATTTTTTA
>JAZNAT010000117.1:0-2677 GCA_045586665.1 Endomicrobiaceae bacterium
ATCCCATATCAAAAACTTTTTTACATTCCATAGGAAAGACGGTGTCATGTCTTTTTTGTTTTGATTCTGCATCAAAGTATGACCAAGACCAATCTGTTTTACCGTAATCTTTAAGTTGAAGCGTATCTCCGCTGACAAAAACTTCTGTCCGCCCTACAAAAGAGTTAAACACTTGCCGATAATTACCGAGCAAGTCTCCGTATGAAGTATCAGGTGCATTGCTTGTCATAATGAGTAAAACAGGAATCATATGATTATTGCAGCATGGAGTTTCGGCATTGTAAGTCAAATTTTGAAATATAAGCCGCTCGTATAAAGCACGGAAAGAAGCCGTCATCTCGCTAAGATAGTTGGGCGAACCTATTATAAGTCCGTCCGCTTGGCGAATTGCATCCAAAACCGGAGATAGTCCGTCTTTACAGATGCAGCGACCTTTATTTTTCTCTCTTTTGCAACCGAAACAGGAAATGCATCCCGTATACTTTTCAAGTCTGAAAAGGTCAAATTTCTCTACTACGGCTCCTGCCGATTGCGCACCTTTTACAGCTTCGTTAATTAAAGTGTCTGTATTCCACCCTTTACGAGGTCCGGCATTTACGGCAACGATTTTTTTATTCATTCTTGTTACCTCCGTATTTTTAATCGTTTGCTTCAAATATATGAAACCGTTATGTTTTCATTACGAAATCGTAGCGTACCGGCTTCTTTTTTAAAAGAATTGTGCATTCTTCGGACAAGTTGTGTAGACATGCATAACAGACCTCTTATCGTCGTTTACATATATTTTTTTAATATCAATTACAATAAAATATGCGATATTATATATTAAAATCCTCAAAAAAGTAAATTTTTGTTTTGTAAAATTTAACCTTTTTCCAACAGTACTACCGTTTCAATATGGTAAGTCTGCGGGAACATATCTACCGGACAAACTTTTTTAATTTTATATTTTTCGTCTTTTGTAATAATTTTCAAATCCCGTGCTAATGTCGACGGGTTACACGAAACATAAACTATTTTTTTAGAGTTTAAGAACAAAAGATGTTCTATAACGGTTTCAAAAAGTCCTGCCCGTGGCGGGTCTATAATAACACAATCGAACTTTTTATCGTTTTGTTTTACCCAATCTTGTGCAGGTTGTGCAAAAAATTCAATATTGTTTATGTTATTTATTTTTGCATTATGTTTGGCACTTTCAATAGATTCTTCTACCTGTTCCACACCGATAACCGATTTAACATGCGGGGATAAACAGATTCCTATGGCTCCGGTTCCGCAATACATATCGAGTAAAGTGTCTTGTTTGTCGGGACTCAAAAGTTCTATTACAGTGTTATACAAAACTTCCGTTGCTTTTGTGTTAGTTTGAAAAAATGAAAACGGTGCAACGGAAAAATTGAATTTTTGTCCTGCAACGGTTAAAGTTTCTGTAATATTTTCGTTACCGTATAACAATGTTAGGCTTTCTGCATTGACGGCATCTGAAAGTTTCGAATTTTGTGTCCAATATATGCTTGAACAAAAAGAAGATAACCGTTTTACTACGCTATCAAAAAAATTTTTGTTTATATCTTCTTGTTTGTTGGTAACGATATTTACAAGCAAGTCTTTCGTGTTAATACCTTTTCTTAAAACCAAGTGTCTGAAAAAACCTTCATGAGATTTATTGTTATATGCTTTTAAACCCGTATTTATTGCAAACTCTTTTACTGTTTCACATGCTTTTATTATATCTTCATGAGCAATGTAGCATGGCGGAACTTGCGAATATTTATAAAAACTGCCTTTACAATGTAACCCCAAAGAAAGAGCTGAGGAGTTGATAAGCTGAGGAGCTGATAAGTTTTCGGTAGATTTGTTTTCTTCCTCTTTAATTTCAATCTTCTCATTATAAAAGCTGAACTCCATTTTGTTTCTGTAGTTCCATTGAACGGGACTTTGTTTTGCCTGCGCTATATCAATATCTATAAAGTTTAAAAGTTCTTTAACACAATCGGTTTTAAATTTTATTTGGTTTTCATAAGCCGTATGTTCGAACGAACATCCGCCGCATTTACCGAAAGACGGACATTTCGGCTCAATTCTTAAAGGGGAATGTTTTAATATTTTTTCAAGTTTGGCTTGTCTGTAAGTTTTTTTATCTCTTGTAACGAAAACTTCGGCTTGTTCTCCGGGTAAAAGTCCTTCGGTAAAAAGTGCAATACCGTCTTCGCATCTGCATAAAACGTTTCCCGGAAAAACTATTTTTTCGGCTTTAACTTTAATTATTTTATGTTTTAATGATGGCATAATTTATCCTTTTTTTAATTTATGTACATTTTATAGTTGTGATAGACAATATAACTTATAAACAGTATCGTTATAAAAAAAACATAACTTAAAAATATTGCCGGCATTTGAAAAGACATTATGTTATTTAAAGAAATGAATATTAAAACCGTATTTGCAAAAAGTAAACACATCAACTCTTTACCGTAGGCAAAACTTTTATCTTTAGTTTCTGTTGAATTTGCATTCATTAAAGACAGTACCGATAAGAAAACTATAAAATGAATTATTACCGTAAAAGAAAAAAAGTTATTATCTACTGCATTTAAAACAAGAAGTATCGTTGATATAATATAAACGTTAAAAAACAGTATCGCTGCAAAAAAAGAATTAAAAGAAAACTCTTTTG
>JAZNAT010000118.1:0-2311 GCA_045586665.1 Endomicrobiaceae bacterium
ATTTTAAAAAAATTTTATTTAATATTGCTTATAAAATTAAATCAAAAGATTACACAGACAAGTTTATAACAAACTTATTTATAAATTCAAATAATAAAAAATTTAAACCTGTCAGAACTGAATATGATTGGTTAAATCAAAACGAAGCTGAAGTTGATTCATATATAAATGATAATCTTTGTGGGAATGATTTAAATCTAAAGATTTCAACAATCAAAGTTTTAAATAATCTAGCAATAGATACAAGAAAAAATTTAAAAGTTATAAACAAAGATTTACCTATATACATAATTTCGGGATCACATGATTCAACAAATAAATTTTCAAAACAAACTTTGAAATTAAAGAAGAAGCTTTCTAAATTAAAAATTAAAAACTTAAAAATGACAATTTATAAAAATTTAAGACATGAAATATTCTTAGAAGACAATAAACAAGATGTTTTTTCAGATATTTTATCTTGGATTTCAAAAACGATAAATTAACCTATTTTTAGTTAAAAATAACCCGTTTTAGAGAAAACGAATGAGGAATTCCTCACTAAATTAAATTTCGTCTTCTCAGAAACGGGTTTTAATTTGATATATTTATTCATATTCTAAGATATTATACAAAAAAAGTAAAAAAGTTGATATATTACTAATTTTTTTATATAATAGTGTAAATTAAACCCCGAGGAAAAATAATGAAAAAAGTAATAATAATAGGATGTCCTGGTAGCGGGAAAACAACTTTTTCTAAAAGATTAAATGAAATAACTAAAATTCCATTATATCATTTAGACTCAATATGGCATAAATCTGATAAAACTCATATATCAAGAGAAGATTTTGATCAAACCTTAAAAATAATATTTAACTCACCAGAATGGATAATTGATGGCAATTATAATAGAACACTAGAAATTAGAATTAAAGAATGTGATACAGTAATTTTATTTGATTTGCAAACTAATATTTGTATTGATGGAGCTACAAAAAGATTAGGTAAAAAACGCTCTGATTTACCATGGATAGAAAATGAATTATCAAATGATTTAAAACAAACAATATTAGATTTTCCTATTAATAGTTTACCTAAAATACATGATTTATTAAAAAAATATAAAGATAAAAAAAATATAATTATTTTTAAATCCAGATCAGATGCTGACAATTATTTGTTATCTTTAAAATAAAAAAAGGCTTGAAAAGAGCCTTTTTTTAATTATTTTTTAAATTTATAGTATATTTATTCAATGAAAGAAGAGCTTTTTTTGAAAAAATTGCCATTAGACACGCAAAAATTTGAGCACCATTTATGCTCATTTTTTATTTTTGACAATATTTAACAAATTTCTATTTTTTAAAACAATATTTTTCATAAAATAAACATTTTCAGCATATTTCTTAAGAATATAATTAACAATGTTTTATCTTAAAATCATATTATTTTTAATTTTCTTCCTCAAAATCATTTAACAAACTAATAATTAAACAACCGTCAACTTTTTATTTTTAAAAATTTCAAAACAAGTTCCTGAAAGAAAAATTTTTCAAAACTCCTTTTACAGAATCTTTTAAACTTATACCCAAGAACTTCATAGTTAATCTTTTTCTAACAATCATTTAAAAATTATTACAAATAAATAATTTTAGCTTAACTAACAATTCGCATCAGAACATCCAAATCACTAATTGATCAGCCATTTATTTTCCGCGTTCCCACATCCTGATTTGTGAGAACATCAAATGATAAATAGCTCATAAATTAATATTTAAGCTCCTGTAAAGATGATTTTAAGTAGATAAAATATCTACAATTCACAACTGGAAAATATAGGTATTTTTTAGATTAAACCCTTAAAATTTCGCCTACAATCATTTTATTTTTTATTTTCGTAAACTTTTACGGATAAACTTTTTTAAACAAAATAACGTAAATTTCAGGCTCAGAGATCACAAAATCATTTATAAACGTAATCCACAATTCATTTTCTCTAAAACGTTATTAACAGTTTATTAACTTTTACACATATATTATATATCCATAGGGCTACCCGTTAGATATTCTATTTAACATAATATATATTATAGGAAGCAATTAATGTTTTTAACCTCAACACCTTCATTATAGGACTTATCAACATTTTTGTCAACAAATTTGTTTAAAACTTCTTTTAATCAGGGGTTTTCCACATATAGTTATAAACACATTTCAAACAGTTATACACATACGATAATAAATATTTTATAACTTCTTTTTTACTACTGTTGTATATTTATTTAATTTCATCTTCTTATAAACCTTATTCTGAGCGTTTTATTTTTTA
>JAZNAT010000119.1:0-2057 GCA_045586665.1 Endomicrobiaceae bacterium
GTTTTTTATAAAATAAAACAGTCTAAGGGATTTAAAGTAATTTTGTTGAGCCTTATATGATTTAGCCAACAACTCAAAAGCATAATAATTGTTTTTTAGAAGCGATATAGATTTTAACAGATTATCTATAGCTTCTTTTGTTTTTCCAAAAATAAAATATGACTTACCTAATTCAAATAATAATTCTGCATTATTTTTATATTTACTATTGAGCGAAATTAATAATTCTATAGCATCTTCTATTTTATTCTCTTTATATAACGACTGAACTTTTTGTAATTCGCTATCCATTATTATATCTATTTTTTCCCTTGTCTATTATTTTCTGCAATATCGCCCATATTTTGACAATACTTACATTCTTTAAACAATTTGTTATCGGCTATTTTCTTCCTATACTCAATAACTTCGTCAGAATTCCATATGTTTTCTATATTCCTATCTAAATTTTTACAATACGAACTAAATTGCGCACAATTTGGACCAAGAAAAATTGAATCCCAGGGAGCAACACATACCAATTTTTTATTATCGGTACTTTCTATTGTTTCATTATTATTGTCGATATTTTCAAAGCAAATAAGTTTTTCTCCTGGGTTAATAAAATCTTTTTTTTGTTCAATATCAATATTAGAAAAATATTGTTTCTCTATCAATTTATATTCATTATATACTTCTATATTTTTAAATTGCTCAACTTTAATTACATCATAAATTTCTTTATAGTCTTGAACATCTTCTTGAAATAAATTATATTTCGTTATTATTTCCAAAGGAATTTCTTTTCTACATGACAACTCTTTTAAACATCTTATAATTTTAATAACAAAACTCTCTTGTTCTTGAGTTAATTTTAATGTATCATCGCCATAAGAAATATATTGCTGAAACATTATTGCATTGAAACCATATTTAATTGCAAATTTAACAAACTCATTAATATATTTGTAATTATTTGACATCAATACTACTGCCATTTTATAATCTAATTTTTTTATAGTATTGGAATAAGTTGATATCTTTTTCAAATTATCCAAAAGTTTATCAAAATCAGATCCTTGTCTTATTTTTTCATATAATTTTTTTTCTACAGCATCAACAGATATTGCAAAACTTATATCGTATTTAGAAACCAAATTCAGAAATTTTTCATTTAATAACAAACCGTTAGTTATGAAACTTTGCTGAATATCATATTTTGCCGCCAGCTCCAACAAATCATAGAAGTTTTTATACATTAAAACTTCACCACCAGTCCACATAATTTTTTCCAAATATGGCATATATTCTTTAATAACTTTTAAATAACCGTCACTTAAAATATAATTAGTTTTACGAACATCACACATTACACATTTTATATTACAATTTGTAGTCAACAAAACTTGCATTTGTCTTGGTTTTGAAAGAAGTTTTGTCTTTTTTTGAATTATTTCCAACTCATTCAATATTATATTTTGATACTTTACAATTTTAATATTTTTTATAAGCTCCTTTAATATTTTAATAACCTTACTTTTTGATACTTCGTTAAAATCAATTTGTCTTAAAATAGAATAAAAAAATTTTATTGTATTTAAATCTATTTCCTCATAATATAATATAGTACTTAAAAGATCTATTGCTTTATAAAAAAAACCTTTTTCTTTATAGTATATTGATATTTTTTTTATAACTTTTATTCTATATTCAATTTGTAAAAGGTCAAAATATTGTTCTATTAATCCAATCCAACTTTGTTTTTCATCAAAAGGGAGATTTATATCAAAAATTTTTGTTACGATTATTTTATCAACTATCTCCATTAACAAAAATTTACCATCATAACTATCTATATCAATATAATTCAAAACGGATTGAAAATTTTCAACTGCATTATTGAAATCGCTTTTCAAAATAAAATTATCAACAAAATCAAACAAATTATATTCTTTACTATAAGGAATTCGTTCCAAAATTTTCTTACCGCTTGAATTATCCCCACATTGTGCATATAATTTAGATAATAATACAATAGCTGATAAATTTGTTCCTCCACTTTCTATATATTTATTTAA
>JAZNAT010000120.1:0-4342 GCA_045586665.1 Endomicrobiaceae bacterium
CAATATCACCTTTTTTTCTTTTATGTCTATAAATTCCACTTTTAAATAAATTATTCCGGATGTTTTCCAAAACACATAAAAAAAACCGAATTTGAATTTATCCATAACCCCGTCTTCAATGGTGGTAATATTCATCAAATATTTTGCCTTATCGTAATCTTCAACGATATTTAATCCTTCCAAATATAAGTTTTTAATTATTTCGTCCTTAAAAAATTCTCTTCTTTCCGTTTCGTATTTTAAATTCTTGGCTTCTTTTGTTACTGTTGTTTTATTTTCTATCAGATCAACTTCTTCATTGCTGCCTGCAGTGTTTACCAAATCCTGCATATATCTGAAACTGATATATATCGGTACGGTGAATATTTTGTTTTTATTTGCCAAAAAAGAATCTATGGTTTTTGTCAATACGTACAATTTTGAAGTTTCATCTTGCTTGAGCCAAAAATATTTATCGGCATTATTTCTGTTTTTAAAAAGTTCGTCAATATTTGCAATATTGTCTTTATCAAAAAACAGAACGGATTCTGCCGTTTTCATTAAAGGTGCATTTCTTAAAACTTGCATTGAAGCAACCGGTGCATAAGAATTATTTTTTATTTCGGTATTATAAGTTGTACAACCTAAACAAGCAATCAATATTACAAATAAAAATGAAATTTTTTTCATCTATTCTCCTCTTTAATTTTATTATATGAATTGTTTTATTATACCAAATATTTAAAACTTTATTGCACTGTTAAAATCAAAATAAAAAAAGTATAATATTGTAAGAATTTTTATGTAACAGCAGTTTACTTCATTGTTTTACTCTATTTTGCTACAAGATTTAATCTAAAGATTTATAAGTTCGATTTTTGTTTACGATTCGGGTTTTAAATGTTAAAATTTTTAACGGAGAAATAAATGAAAAAAAATTTAATTTTAGTATGTATTTTTGTTTTATCGTTTGCTTTTGTCTCTTGTGGCAGTAGCAGCGGAGGTGGAGGAAATTACGATATATACATGGTGCAAATAAACTTCCCGGGTCAAGAAATTGTCCCTGCAGGAACGGGAACAATTTTTTCGGTAACATTGAGAAAAAACGGCAAAGAGGTAGATAGCAGTGATGTTACGGTATCTACTTTTAAAGATTCCGGTATTGGACAGTTAAGAATATGGAATAGTGGCGGCAGTATTGATATTCAAAGCGATAAAATTACCAAAAAATATGGAGAAATTACAGATTGCCTATTCGGAGCCGTTTCAGGAACAGGGAAATTCGGGTTTACGGCTACATATAAAGGAGTTACAGCTACGGTAACATTTAAAACCGACTGACGGATATCTTCTTGTTATAGTTGTATAATATTATAAAAAAGCAGAGAAAGATTTTTCTCTGCTTTTTATAATAACAAATTTTCAAAATTTAAATTTTTATGATTAAATATGTAATTTTTTTATAAATTGTCGTCTTTCATACTTTCTTTTAAAATATTAATAACGTCGTCGTGAGTGAGAATTTTATATCCTCCTTTTAAAATAAACGTGGCGTTTGCAATTCCTTCAATCATATCTTCGGTTACGCCGAGCTCTTTCGAGTTTAAAACGACGCCGATTTGGCTCATCCAATTTTTCATTCGGTTTAAGCCTTCAAACGCGGCTTGTTCGTCGGACATTTTTTCAACGTCGATGTCCCATACGTTTTTTGCAAATCTTTTGAATTTGTCGACGGCATAAGGCAATATGTGTTTGTAATACGGTAAAGATACCGCAGAAAGCGTCATCCCGTGAGCGGCATTGGTATATGCGCCAATTGCTTGTCCGAGCATATGTACTTCCCAGTCTGTAGTTTTACCTTTTGCAATAAGTGTGTTTAACGCCCATGTTGCCGTCCACATTATGTTGCTTCTTGCTTCATAGTTTTGCGGGTCTTTAACGGCTATACGGGAGTTGTAAATTAAAGATTTCATAAGAGCTTCGGAAATGTAGTCGCTTGTGTTATCGTCCGTGCCTGAAAAATATTGTTCGCAAATATGGTTGAACGCATCGTAAATTCCCGACACCATTTGATATTTGGGAACGGTAAAAGTGTATTTCGGGTTTAAAATAGAAAATTTCGGCATGACGTTGTCTGCGAAAACGTGTCCGATTTTTAACTTTTCTTTACGGTTTGTTATAACCGAACCGCCGTTCATTTCGGAGCCGGTACCTACCATTGTAAGGATACTTCCGACGGGAATAATTTTGTTGTCAGGCTCTTTCATTTCCAAATAATATTTTTTCCAAGGGTCCTCGTTACACCATGCAGATACGGATACGGCTTTTGCATAATCTATCGTAGAGCCTCCGCCTACGGCAAGAATCAAGTCCACATCGTTATCTTTTGCTATTTTGCATCCTTCGTACAATTTTTCAACTGTCGGGTTGGACATTACGCCGGGATCTTCAAAAACGGTTTTTCCGGAACCTTTAAGAATTTTGATTACTTCGTCATAAATTCCGTTTTTCTTAATGGATCCGGAGCCGTAAGATAACATTACTTTGTTTCCGTAATTTTTAAGTTCGTCTGATAAAAAAGAAAGTGCGTCGTCGCCGAAATAAAGTTTTGTAGGGTTTGAATACTTGAAATTTCCTAACATAACAAAAACCTCCGTTTTTTCATTTATTTTCATATTATAACTTATTAAAGCAACTCTAAGTCAAGAAATAAATAAAAAATTTTATATAATATATTTTAAGGAATTGAAGTTTAATATGATAAAAAAGATTTTTAAAACGATAAAAGATTATTTTAGTAACGTAAAAGATGTCGTAATAAAAGAGGATTTTTTCGGTTCGGCTGCGGAAATGTCGTATATGTTGACGTTAAGTATTTTCCCGTTGATACTTTCACTTATGGCAATTTTTTCAATAGTAGGAAATACTTCTTTCGTCAACCGATCTTTGGATGCGTTATCTCAAATAGCACCGAAAGAAGTCATTTTTTTGATGGAAACGGTTTTGAATGAAGTCGTTGTGCTTAAAGGTCGCTCGATAGTCGCAATTATCGGTTTTTTGACTACACTTTATCTTGCATCAAACTCCATATCGGTTATAATAAAATGTCTTAACAAGTCAAACAAAATCAAAGAAACGAGAAATTTTATTCATACGAAATTTTTATCGGTAATAATGGTTTTCGTTTATGTGATTTTTTTATTTTTAAGCGTAAATCTTATTATTTTCGGACAAACGATTTTAAAAATAGTTTCTACGTATATTCGATTTATTCCTATAGAAGTTTCTCAGCTTATTTTGTTTTTAAGGTGGCCTGTAACTTTTTGTTTGATTTTTATTCTTGCCGTTATAAATTATTACGTTTTGCCGGCTAAAAAAATTAAAATAAAAAGTGTGATACCTGGCTCGGTATTTTTTACGGTTTTTTGGTTGATAGGTTCGTGGCTGTTTTCCGTTTACATAAACAATTTCGGTTCGTATAATAAAGTTTACGGTTCGATAGCGGCATTTGCGGTTTTAATGGTATGGCTTTATTTTACGTCGATAATCATTTTAATCGGCGGAGAAATAAATAATTATACTTTTGATAAAATAACTGAGAAAAAATATATTTTGTTTTAACCGTTTTTTGATTTGATATTTAATATATAAATTTATAAAATTTACGAAAACCAAAATACAGCTTAGGAGAGGGAACGATGAAAAAATTGGTAATGTTGTTTTTATGTGCGGTTTTAGTAAGTGCTTGTACGACGCCGGGCAAAAAAACGGCTATAGGTGCAGGAGCAGGTGCTGCGGTAGGTGCGGTAGCGGGAGCCGTTATTACCCATAATACCGGAGGAAAATCTACGGAAGGTGCTATTTACGGAGCTTTGGCAGGAGCTGCTGCAGGCGGTTTGATAGGAAATTATTATGACAAACAGGCAAAAGAACTTGCTGCCATTGCAGACGTTAAGAAAACGGAAAACGGAATAGAAGTTACGTTGAAAAACGACATATTGTTTACTACGTCAAGTGCGGAACTTTCTGCAGCTGCAAAACAAACTCTTGCCGATTTGAATAAAGTATTGAAGAAATATCCCGAAAACATAATTCAGGTTCAAGGGCATACCGATTCTACAGGTTCGGCTTCTTTTAATCAAACATTGTCGGAAAAAAGAGCAAAAGCCGTATATGATTTTATTTTGGCTAACGGATTAAAGACAAGCGGATTAACTTATGTAGGCTTCGGCTCAACAAATCCGGTAGCTTCAAACGATAGTGATGAAGGTAAAGCCAAAAACCGCAGAGTGGAACTTAAAATTACCGCAAATAAAAAATTGGTAGAACAAAACAGACAATAATTTGAAGTCGGATCGTAGCC
>JAZNAT010000121.1:0-14165 GCA_045586665.1 Endomicrobiaceae bacterium
AAGATTCTATAGATATTATTTTAAAATTTTCATATACGGAAAGGTTCAAATCATAAATATTATAATTGTATCCTACTATTGATGACGGTAATGGCATTTCGACTATATTTTTTTGATTTAATGAAGTTATTATTTCTTCGGTATATTTTTTTATTTCTTTTTCCGTTGTGTTTACAACAATGGTTTCTATTACATTTTCTTTGTTTAAAAATAATGCTATATTTTTACCGTAAGCTATTTTACATCCTGTTCCAGACCGAGAGTAATATCTGTAAGCAAGATAACCTTCTTCACTTTCTGCATTAAAATCTTTAGCATCTATAACTTTTAAAAATCTCTCTTTTGAAATATTTGAAATTTCTTCACCTTTATTTGAAAATTTTTCTCCTAAAAAATATCCCGATATATTAACCGAAGATAACGTTTCTGTGTATTTGGTAGCAGCTTCCATATTTTGTTTATAATTCGTATCTTTCCATATTTCATCCAAAAAAGTTATAGGTTTTTGTATATTTTCCCTTTCTTTTATTTCTTCTTCGGTTATATTTTGTCCTTTAATTATATTTTCTTTAATCTCCGAAGAATTTATGTCTTTACATGAATTAAATATAAAAATCATAAAAAAACTCAATAATAAAACTTTTTTCATTTTTTTGCCCTCGAATTTTTGTTGTTTATTTCCAAGATAACTTGCCTTTTAAATTTACAAAAGAAACCGATACCGTCTCGGCTTCTTTATGTCTATTTGACTTTTTTAGTTTAATAACGGTTTTGCTGATTAATGTAGCAGTGCCTCTTTTTCCTTGATATTTTTTACCATATTTTGTGAGTATATCTAAAGTATTTAAAAATTTGGATAATTCCGAAAATGACATTGTTATATTATGTTTTTGTAAAAATTTTGACAGCACAACAATTAGTTTGTTTGCCTTATTCATTTTTTATTTTCTCCGTATAAAAAATAGCCGTGCTGGTTTGATAGTTGAATTTGATATAAGTATTCTAAATTTGATAAAATTAAACCGAGAGATAAATACACGGCAAATGCTTTTATCTTTTTTTCGTTTTTGCTTTTAGCGGCAAAAACGCTCGGTTTTTATATCGTTTAAAAAACATGTGTTATTTTATCTTTCTTATATTTAAAATTTTATTAAATATTGCTTGTCATAGTTTTAATTGTTAATGTTGTTTATTATAATCGTATGATTTGTTTTAACTTTTGTCAATATTTTTTTTACAAAAAGGAAGATGTAAATAATGAATAATGTCGGCATTAAAATTTTAAATGCGAGAAAAAAATTCGGAATTTCGCAGATTAAATTGGCTGAAATGTTAAATAAAACCAGACAAACCGTCGCCGCTTATGAAAGCGGAAAATATCTTCCTTCCATTACTACGTTAAATAAAATAGCAAAAGTATTGAGCGTACCGGTTGAATACTTTATGAATGATAGAAATTTCTACCAAGATACAAATATGGAAAAACAAAATGTATTTAATGTTGATAGTGAAACGGAATTACGGAAACAGCTATTAAATAAAACCGAAGAAAATAAAATGTTGAAACGTCAAATAGAAGTTTTAAAAGATACGGTAAAGTTATTAGAACTTAAACTCAAGATAACAAAATAAACCGATATATTCTATTATTTTAAGAAATATTTTTGTTCCCACCGTTAATTTATTTAAATTATTCTCTAAATTTTTTAAAATTGATAATAAACTAATATTTTTGTAAAATTATAAAACTATGAACACAGACATAATAAATGCGGTTACGGATATTATAAAAAACATACAAACTAAAGGGGATAGCGCCGTAATAGGCTATCTTAAAAAGTTTGACGGTATTACTTTAAAATCGGCAAAAGATTTTAAAGTAACGGACAAACAAATAAAGCAAGCAGTAAAAAAAGTAAGTCCCGATTTGAAAAAAGCGAAAAAAGCCTCTTTTGACAATGTTTCGGCTTTCCATAAAAAAGAATACTCCAACATAAAAAAACAATGGTTTTTAACCGATAAGATAAAAACCGTAGGACAAATTTATCGTCCGATAGAATCCGTAGGCATATACGTTCCGGGAGGAAGATTTTCTTATCCGTCGTCGGTAATTATGAACGCGGTAGCTGCAAAAGTAGCAGGTGTTAAAAGAATAGTTATGATGACACCTCCAAAGAAAATGTCAAATGAAGTATTGTTTGCGGTAAATCTTTGCGGAATAAAAGAAATTTATACTATAGGCGGAGCGGTTGCTATAGCGGCTCTTGCTTACGGAACAAAAACAATAAAACCTGTAAATATGATAGTAGGTCCTGGAAATGCTTATGTAAACGAAGCTAAAAGACTTGTTTTCGGTAAAGTCGGTATAGATTCTTTAGCTGGTCCCAGCGAAGTTGCAATCGTTGCCGATGCAACTGTCAACAAAGATTATGTTTTATACGATTTGCTTGCGCAAGTTGAGCACGATACTATGGCAAAAGCTTACTTGTTGTGCAGTTCAAAAGAAGTTATAAATTATATAAAGAAAAAGATGGATAAAGATAAGTTGTCGCAGATAAAAATATATAACGTTTCCGTTGATAAAGCGGTGGATATGGTTAACGATATTGCTCCGGAACATTTGGAACTTTTATTGAAAAATCCGAAAAAAATCGTGCCGGGTATTTACAACGCAGGTGCAATATTTGTAGGATATAATACGGCAACGGCAGTGGGCGATTATTGGGCTGGACCGTCTCACGTGCTGCCTACGAATGCATCCGCAAAATATTCAAGCGGGTTGTCGGTTATGACGTTTATGAAAAGAAGCAGTTATATTGAATTGAAAAAAGTAACGTCATCGCTGAAAAAGGAAATATCGGATTTTGCAAATGCGGAAGGTCTTATAAATCATAAAAAATCTATAGAAGTAAGGAAAATTTAATGCAGGTAGAACTTTCTGAAAGAGAAATAGAATTGATAATACATATGCTTACCGAGTCGGTAACAAAAGTTAATGACGGAAAAGCAAAACTTAATTTTTCCGTTGACGAGATTATTCTGCTTGAAAAACTTGAAGAAACTTTAAGACTGAAAGATATTGAAAATATCGGCGACAGTAGAACCGAAACAAAATCCAAATATTTGAATTAAGAGAATAAAATGAGAAAAGCACACATTCACAGAAAAACTTTTGAAACCGACGTTGATATTGAGTTGAGTTTGGACTCAAACAAAAAATCCTCAATAAATACGACGATACCGTTTATGGACCACATGCTTACTTTATTTGCTGCTCATGCAGGAATTTATCTTAACGTAAAAGCTAAAGGCGATACGGAAATTGACGACCACCATTTGGTGGAAGATATGGGCATAACTTTGGGGCAGGTTTTTAAGCAGGCGTTGGGAGATAAAAAAGGTATTGTAAGATACGGACATTTTTTGTTACCTATGGATGAAGCTTTAGCTTACATAGCTTTGGATATTTCGGGAAGACCTTTTTTAAGTTATGAAGCTGAAATAAAGTTTCAAACGACCGGTTTCAACTACGATTTGATACAGGAATTTTTTATAGCATTGGTTAACAATGCCGCAATAACTCTCCATATAAAAATGATGAAAGGAAGAAACAATCATCATATTGCCGAATCCATTTTCAAAGGGTTCGGTCGTGCCTTAGCAATAGCAATAAGCAAAAATAAAAAAAACAAAAACATACCTTCCACAAAAGGTATTTTATAGAGGGAAAAATAAAATGATAATAATACCGGCAGTTGATATCAGACAGGGAAATTGTGTAATGCTTAAACAGGGTAAAATAGCCGATGAAACTATTTATTCGAAGGACCCGGTTTTTATGGCGAAACTTTGGAAAGCAAAAGGAGCCGAAAGATTACACGTTGTAGATTTGGACGGTTCTTTTTCCGGAAACCAATCAAACAATGCAATTATAGGTAACATTTGTTTAAGTGTGGACATGCCTGTTGAAGTTGGCGGCGGAATAAGAAGCATGAAAAGAATAGACGACATTTTTACGCTCGGAGCATCTTATGCGATACTTGGTACAGTCGCTATTTATAATCCCGACATTGTAAGACAGGCAATAGAAAAATACGGTCCGGAAAAAATTATAGTTGCACTTGACATTTATGAAGATAAAGTTGCTATCGGCGGCTGGAAAGAAATTACCCCCGTAACGACGGACGAAATGATAGAAAAGTTGAAAGAAATGGGCGTACGGGAAATTATTTATACCGATATTTCAAAAGACGGTATGCTTAAAGGACCTAATCTTGACGGATTGAAAAAAATAGCAAAAACTAGCAAAATGAAAGTTATTGCCTCCGGAGGAGTAACGACGATAGACGATGTTAAAAAAATCGCCAAACTTGAAAAATACGGAGTTACCGGTGCAATTGTGGGAAAAGCTCTATACACCGAAGATTTTAAATTGGAAGAAGCGATAAGAGCTTTAAATAAAAAATAGATGTTGTATCTGCAGGAGGAAAAATGTTGGAAATTACAAAGCAGTTAAAGTTTGACGCTAACGGGCTTATACCGGCTGTCGTTCAGGACTATAAAGACGGAACAATTTTGATGGTTGCATATATGAATGCCGAGTCTTTTGAAAAAACTTTAAAGACGAAAAAAGCTACGTATTGGAGCCGTTCGAGACAAAAGTTTTGGGTAAAAGGCGAAGAGTCGGGAAATATACAAAAAGTAAAAGAAATTTATTATGACTGCGATGCGGACTGTATACTTCTCAAAGTCATACAGGTCGGCGGTTCGGCATGTCATACGGGATACAGAAGTTGTTTTTACAGAAAATTGTCTTTTACCGGTAACACGAGAATTGTCGGCGAGAAAATTTTCGACCCTAAAAAAGTGTATGGGAAATAGAATTTTTTTCTAAGCAAAAATTTGAGGTATGTAGCGGAAGGTTGGATGTATTGAAATGACACGGCTTTTCATCCTTAAGTTGATGTGGAAGCCGGTTTAATCGTTTGAGGATATAATGTTAAAAGTAAAAATTTGCGGTATCACAAATTATGACGATGCGTTAAACGCAACTAATTTAGGAGCTGATTATATAGGGTTTCAGTTGGTAAAAGATTCACCTAAAAAAGTTTCCGACAAAATGTTGAAAGAAGTTAACGAAAAACTTCCTCATTTTGTTTTAGCTGTAGGAATATTTGTAGATCAAGACAGTAAAGCAATAACAAAAGTCGTGAAAAAAACAGGAATAAAAGCCGTTCAGTTAAACGGTTCGGAAACTCCCGAGTTTTGTAAAGCGTTGTCTTTATCGTTGGACGTAAAAGTTTTAAAATATATGAAATTTACAAGCGTTGCCGACGTTTTAAAATTACAGCCTTATGTGGGAAATGTCGATTATTTCGTGCTTGACATTTCTTCAACCGATGAAAACGGAAATTTCGTTCTTGCGTTTGATGCTCTTTCTTCTTTGGAACAGATATCGGTTCCTTATTTTATAACCGGCGGAATTTCTTGTGAAAACGTTGAAACAATTTTAGAAAAGTCGAAACCTTATGCGGTAGAAGCCGATACGAGTATTGAAAGACTTCAAAGAAGAAAAGATTTTAATAAAATGGCGGACTTTATAAAAACCGCTCACAGTTTAAGGTAATTATATGGAACAAATAAATATACAAAGAGCCGTAGATACGTTAAATTTGGAAGCCGAAGCCGTAAAAGACCAGATAAAACATTTGGACGACAATTTTGTAAAAGCCGTTTCTTTAATAGAAAAGGCGTCGGGAAGAGTTGTTATTATAGGTCTTGGAAAATCGGGGCTTATAGGCAGGAAAATAGCTGCAACAATGGCTTCAATAGGAGTTCCTGCAATATCATTGCATCCGGCAGAATGTCTGCACGGCGATTTGGGTATGATAATGAAAGACGATGTTGTAATCGTGTTATCGTATTCCGGCGAAACGGAAGAAATTAAACAAGTGCTGCCGATCTTGCAAAAAATGAATTTAAAAATTATAGCAATTACCGGCAAAACGGAATCTCCGACATGGAAAAATTGTGACGTAATTATAAACTCTTCCGTAAAAAAAGAAGCTTGTCCTTATAATTTGGCACCTACATCGTCCACAACGGCGTTGCTTGCTTTGGGAGATGCGTTGGCGTTGGTTGTTTCTCAAAGGAAAGGTTTTAAAAAAGAAGATTTTGCAATTTTTCATCCGTTGGGTGCAATAGGTAACAAAATTAAAAAACTTACCATGAACGTCAAAGAAATTATGAGACAGGGAAAAGCAAATCCTATAGTGAAATCCTGCTCAACCGTTCAAGATGCGCTTTTGATTATGACCGGAACAAGGGTAGGCGCGACAAGTGTGGTGGATGAAAACGGAAAGCTTGTCGGTTTTTTTACCGACGGAGATTTGAGAAGACAAATTCAATTGCACGATAATTTATTAAATAAAAAAATATCGGAAGTTATGACAAAAAATCCTTCAACTGTAACTCCCGACATTCTTGTATCGGATGCCGAAAAAATATTACAAGAAAAAAATATAGATAATATTCCCGTAGTTGACGAATACGGAAAACCTGTCGGTATTCTTGACGAAAGAGATTTGTTTTCGGAATAAATTACTTTCGACATCAATTCCGTTAACGGTTGTTGCCGCCGTTAAAAATTAACAAATTAAAAACCGTTATTTTTAAACGTTACGTTCTTTTAATTTTTTTATTGGAACTTGCCTCTAACGCTCATGGTCAAGCGGAAATAAAGAAAATTAAAGGAACCGACAACGAGATTCCCGACAAAAGCTTTCGGGATGACACAAGAATGTTTATGTTTTTGATTTTCAATTCCGTAGTTGCGTCTAATACTAATTTGTCAACGGAGGAATTGGAAAATCAAAAACTAACAATCAGATTGCCGACTACGACACTTTTAATGACAATGTATAATTTATTATTGAAAAAAAATTAAAAACTCATTATAATATGTTTATTGAAAATCTTTGACAAACAAAAAGGATATTACATCATGAATAATGCTGCGATTAAGGAAAATAAAGCCTTTACTCTTGTTGAAGTTGTTATAGTAATCGTTATTGTCGCTATTTTATCGGCAGTTTCCGTACCGGTTTACAAAAGCCACATTAAAAAAGCTACCGAAGTAGAAGCAAAAGTTTTAGCTGATTCGATTTTTAACGCAGAAGATATTTATTATTCCGAATACGGCGAATTTTATGCCAATAAAAAAACAACCTCTTACGATAAAGTATTGAAAGTGGATACAAGAGGAAACAAATATTTTACTTCGTTTTATATCGATACGAATACCGACGGATGGTATGCTAAAATTTACGGGAAAGATTCCACTACGCAAACTGTTTCGACTAAAGACCTTTCTTAATTTTTTAAGGTTGGATATTTTTTATCTTAACTTTAAAAACCGTAAAGTTTATCAACAGGCATATTGAAAAAAAGATAAATAAATTTAACAAGCATTCTGCAGAATAATGTAACGGAATATCGCTTAAGGAATAAAATCTGAAAGTGTTTATAAAGTATGTTGATGGAAACATATATGCTGCAATTTTTAGGTGTAAAGGAAGCATATATATCGGCCATGCAAAACCTGAAATTAAAACTACCGGCATGGAATAAAAAGTTAAAGCGCATAAAGAAATTACCGGAGTTTTAAATAAATGAGAAATTGCCGTTGCAAAAAACACTATAACAAACGAATAAAGCAAAGATATAATTAAAATATTCAATTTTGACGTTTGAAAAATGTCGGCAAAAGGAAAAACGAGAAATACGAATAATAAAACTATAAACAATGCTACAAAAACGTAAGGAAACGTTTTTGCAAAAAGCAGAGTTAAAATTTTATTGTCGGATATTTTATATAAATCTTTCCATGCGTTTTGCTGTGTTTCCAAGCTCATCGTGTGACAGACCGCAACTATGACAATCTGCTGAAATACGGCAAAAAGAATAAAAGGAATAAAAAAGTTGGAATAAGTTTTTGCAGGATTAAATACCCATTTAAAATCGGTTTTTACGGGCTGCAGCATTTGTTTTGCCGTTTGTACGGATATTCCTTTACTTATTAAAAATTTTACAAGTATTTGCGACGATAAATATTGTGAAACGGTAACTACCGTTTTTATTGCAGAACTTGAAACCATAAAGTTGCTTGCATTTGCCCCGATAAAAGCGAATGTACTTTTGTTTCTTTTTAAATTTGCTGAAAAATTTTTCGGAATAAAATAAAACAGGTCTGCTTTGTCTGTAAAAATTGCGTCATAAGCGTCGTAAGTTGAAGCGTAATAATCGGTAATGTTCAGTTCCGGAGTAGAGTCTATCATTCGTGCATAACGTCTAGATAAAGCCGAATTGTCTTTATCTACAACGGCAATTTTGATATCTTTAGGACTTTGTTTATGGTAAATATAACTTAATCCGAAAGAATAAATAAACGGAGCAGCCAAACAAATTAAAATTAAATCTTTTGACGTAAAAATTCTTTTTATTTCCCGCAACAATATTCGTTTAAACCCTTTCATCGTTCTTTCACCTTTCTTTCGGTCTCCCAATCTTCTAATCTTCCGTCCTTTTGTTTCTTATAATTAAACTTAAATAAGTAACGGCAAAATATAAAACAAAAAGTATTATAAGTGTTTTTGCAAAAGGGAAAATATATTCAATCGGTAAATGTTGTTGAAAAATTTTTCTAAACCCTTCAAGATATGATGTAAGCGGAATAAAATGAGATATGGTTCTCATTAAAACTGGCATCTGAGCCAATGGCCAAGTATACCCCGACATTAAAAATGCCGGCGCTCCTATAAGAAGACATCCTTTTAAAGCGTCAAGTCTGTTTCCTGTTACTGCGGACATTACCATACCAAGCAAAATTGTTGCGGTTATGAATAATGCGCTTAAAATTACCGCTCCGGATGCGTTTCCGTAAAAAGGGATTTGAAAAGTGGGGAAAAAAATTCTGAACAATATTTCAAAATATATTATTGATATTGCCGTATATACGGTAAGTTTACCTAAAATAAGATAAAAAATATTTTCTTGAGCAAGATTTTTTTCTTCAAGTTTTTTTCCTATCGTTAGTGCTCCGAAAATTAAAAAGAGTTGTCCTAAAATCGATATCCATATTCCGGGAGTTAAAAAGTAGCCGTAATGGTAAGTAGGATTAAAAAGTTTTGTCGTATCATTTTTTATCGTAAGCATCATTTCGTTTGCCTGTTTTGATTGTATGCCTCTTTTTTTCATCATTGTGTTTTTGAGTCCAGCATTGATTGTTCCTATAACGTTTGCTCCTTCGATTTCTGCAAGGTTTGCCGTAAGAAAATTCGAACCGTCAATATATAAAGTTATGGTTGCAGGTAACGATTTTTTTATGTTTTTCTGCGTATCTTTCGGAATAAAAACTCCCATATAAACTTTATTTTTTAAAAAAAGTTCGTTAAGTTCTTCAACGTTGTCAAGTTTATAATAAACGTTAAAAGCGTAAGAAGAATTGAAATACCTTGAAATCGTTCTTGAAATTTTTGAATTGTCTTTATCTATTACGGCAATCGGCATATTTTGAACGTTACCGTAAAAATATATCCCGCCCAAAAACAAAAAATCAAGAAAAGGAAATAAACATACGAGAAATATATAGTATTTGTTTGTAAATATCGTTTTAAATTCTTTTATGATTACATCGTATAAATATTTCATAAAAAAACCTGCATTTTTTGATGTATGGATATGTTGAAAGGTTGAATAGTTTAATGTATTTTTTTTGCCTAATAAAAAATTTAATAATTAGTTGTTTTTTTCCGAAAAGTTTTCATCCTTTCAATTTTTCAACGGTTGCTTATATTCTTCCATATCTCAATACATATATTCTAGTTTTTTACTACTGCCGTCATTCCCGGTCTTAAATTTTCTATTTTTGTAGCACTTTTTGCTCTTATTTCAAAAGTTTTTAAATCATAGTTGTTTTGTTGGTTTGTCGGTTTCCATGCGGCAAATGCCGCCATTGCCGAAACGTAAGTTATTTTCATTTCAAACGTTTTTTTCAGTGCCGGGATAAAGACTTTTATCGTTTTATCTTTTTGAAGTTCGTTTAAAAGATCTTCTCTTATGTTAAAAACAGCCCACATATCGGTTAAATCAAGCAGCGTTATTATCGGATAACCTGTTGCTACAAGTTCTCCCGGATTTGATATTATCTGGGTCACTTCTCCGTCAATCGGAGCGACAATCGTCAGTTCGTCATAGTATGCCATTATTTCATTTTTTTGACCCTGAACGGCATTTACTTTTTGTAAAGATGCATTATATTTGTATTGCGTTTCGTCATACTGTTGTTTCGGAACTATGCCGTCTTCATAAAGAGTTTTTATTCTGTTATAAGTTTTTTGTGCAAAATCATATTGGTCTTTTGCTTCTTTTAATGCTGCGTTAACCGTTTTAAGTTTTGCGTCGAGTTCTTTGCCTTCAAGCCGTCCTAAAATGTCACCTTTTTTTACGTTTTGACCTTCCGTTACGAAAATTTCCGCTATTCTTCCCGGAACTTTTACTCCGATATCTATTTCGGTTGCATCAATTTCTCCGGAAACGGTTTCTTTAGGTTTTGAACACGATGTGATACAAAAAATTAAACATAACAATAAAAATAAAAGAATTTTATTTTTCATATTTTTTATTTGTCTCCAGTAATATTATCCATTAAAATTTGTGATTTTGCACAAATATCTATTAATTTTGCATAAGCGACGTTATAATCAAATAATGCCTGAGACTGTTCCAATTTTACTTTTTCAAGAGCAAGTTCCGCATCAATCACTTCAATTGAGGTGGCAAGACCTTCTTTGAAAGATTGTCTGTATAGTTTTAAATTCTCCTCGGTCAAATCTTGCGAACTTTTTAAACTTTCGTATTGTTCAAGAGCCGTTTCCGTGTCATGATGATATTTTTTTACGGCAGTATCTATGTTTTTGTATACGTTTTCAATATACAAATCAATTATTTCAAGTTGTATAGAGTAAGCTTTGTATTCGTTGTAATCGGTGCCGCCGTTAAAAATATTCAGCCTTGCGTTTATCCCTGCAACCCATTCCGGCTCAAACAGAGTAAGGTTTTCTTTATATATTTCGTATTTGCCGAAAGCGGCTATCGTGGGCAAGAAGTCTCCTCTCACGGATTTTGTTTTTTGATTAATCATATCTTTTTTTTGCTGCATATTTTTTAAGGTGATGTTGTTTGAAAGTGCAGTTCTAGCATAATAATCAACCGTATCCAATTTTTCTATTTTGTTGAAGTCTGTTACAAGGTTTGAATTTTGAGTATCTTTTCCTATTATGTTTGACAGTACTACAAGTGCCAGCTGAAAATCTCGTTCTGACTTTTGGTATTGTCTTACAGCCTGTGCAAGAGCAACATCGGCTCTGAGTTTGTTTGTGTTCGATATCATACCTACTTCAAGAAGTTTTTGTGCGTTTGCGGCGTGTTGTTTTATGTTTTCCAAATATTCTTTTCTTATATTTTTGGCTTCCTGAGCAAGTTTTGCCTTGAAATAGCTTTCTATTACCGAGGTAATTGTAGAATTTAAAGTTTTTTCATATTCTGCTTGTGCAACGGCAAGTTCCATTTGTTTGACTTTTGAATTTGCGGAAACTTTTCCTCCGGTATATAACGGCCAGGTAACACCTGCAGAAAATTTATAAAAAAGGTCGTCCTGAAATTTCATATCAAAATCCGGAATATTTTTTTCAAGCTGATTTTTAAAAGCTGCAACGGCAGCATCCGATGCTCCGCCGGCTTTAAGGCTTGCCGCACTTGCTCCTATAACGGCACTTCTTGCATCGTTAAGTTTAAGAATTATATCATCGTTAATTTTGTTTACGGACGCATCAAGAAAAATATTCGGATAATGTTTTCCCTTAGCCGATTTTACTTCGTATTCTGAAAAAAGTTTTAATTTTGCCGAAGCGTTGATAAGCTCGTTGTTTGCAATTGCCGATTTTAACGCTTGAGACAGCGTTAAAGGGGTATTCTGCGAGTATGAGTTTGTTAAAAAGGAAAAAATAAAAATGAAACATAAAATAAATAGTGTAAAAATATTAAATTTTTTCATTTTAAGTAATACCTTATAGTAATTATATATCTTGTAAATTATATAATTTTTTTACATAAAAATCTTTGTTTGACAATAAAATAGTTTTATGTTATATTTTCTACCGAGCGGTAAACAAAAAAAGTTTCGGTTTTATATAAAATGTTTAAACTTGATTCAAGAAAAATATTGTCAAAAGCGGCATATTATTATATCGCTTTTACCAAAAAAACGTTAAGATTGAAAGAAATAGAACTTGTTCCCAGATTTGAAAAACAAAGCGTTTACGCTTTATGGCACGGGGAACAAATCCTGCCTTTATGTCTTAACTCCGGAAAACAAATCGTTGCCATGTGCAGCATGTCAAAAGACGGCGAAATTCAGGCAGGCGTATTGAAAGATTTCGGTTTTATAGCCGTCAGAGGTTCCACTTCAAAAGGGGCTGAAAAAGCTTTAATAGAAACGATAAGATATGCAAGAAAAGGTCATTATGTCGCTTTTACGGTCGACGGGCCGAAAGGTCCGATATATAAAGTAAAACCGGGACTGTTACTCGTATCGCAAAAAGTAGGCTTAAGGCTGATACCTATTTCTGCCGTAGCCGAAAATTCTCTCGTATTTAACAAAGCCTGGGACAAGTTCAGAGTTCCTTTACCTTTTTCAAAAACGGTTATAGTTTACGGACGTCCGATAGAAATAACAAAAGACGACGATTTGCAACGGAAAGCTTTAATCGTTGAAAAAGAACTTAACAAATTGAAAGAGTTTACCAACGTATATTGTTGGTCGAAAGATATAAAACGGTATTTAAGTCGTCATCCGAAACCTAAAATTCTTATAAAATTTAAAAATGATTTTAAAGTCTGCGTTGACAAAATAAACGAGTTTAAACGAGATTATCCGTTATCGCAGATAACTTTGGTTATAAAAAAAGAAAACATAAAAGACGCGTCTTTATTGAAAGACGTTACCGTCATAAACAAAATAACTTTTTCTTTAAAAAAAGAGCAGTTTGACGTTGCTTGCGGCACGAATTTTATTGACAATTTCCGCATTAGACCGAACTTCAAAATATCTTTTTAACTAAATAAAAATATTTTAAAAACATAAGAGAGTTTGAAAAATGTATATATATTTTTTGCTTCCTTTGATAGGCTTTGTAGGGATGTTTTCCGGCGGTTTTTGGGGAGTAGGCTGCGGTTGGCTTATCGTTCCGACGATGTTGATTTTCGGTTTTACTCCCAACGAAGCCGTAGGAGTAGGCCTTTTACAGATGGTTCCTTCAATACTTATGTCGGTTATAAAAGATATCAAAGCGTTGGAGTGGAAAAAAGATTCCGTCGCAACGCATCTTGTAATACCGTTGGGATTCGGTGCTTTTTTGCTTGCTTTCAGCGGCAAAATCGTCAACCATTTTTTTTATGAAAGGTTCGGTTCAATTGCTCTTCTTGTTATATTTTGTATTTTTATGGTTACTTTGGGTTCTGTGGTACTTTTCGGTAAAACCGGCGAATACGAAACGGAAGTTCCCGTTATTTCAAACGAGCAGTCGATAGCCGCTTTTTTTATAGGGATGATAGTCGGAGTATTCAGCTCGGTAATGGGTGTGGGCGGAGCTATATTTTTCAGACCGGTTCTTGCAAACTTTTTTAAAGTTCCCGAAGCGATAACTTCAAAATGTATAAGAGTTCTTTTACTTGTAACCACTTTTACCGGCGGAATGTATTACACTTTTGCCGACGGTAAAACCGATTGGACGATATTGACTATGTCTTTTGTAATAGCTGTAGGCGGTATGATAGGTTTCCCGTTAGGTATAAAAGTTCATAACAAAGTGCTTTCCAACGGTTATGAAAAATACGTCAACAAAAGTTTTGCCACGGTAACTTTTGTAGTGCTTATCAATACCGTTTTAAACATTTTCGGGTTTATAACGTTCAGCCGTTATCTTATGATAAGTATTGCCGTTTTACTTTTCATATCTATAAATCTGTTCAAATCTTATACCGACAGACATAAAAGAGTCGTAAGAAATTGAATTAACATAGTATGTATAAAAAATCTAAAAAATATA
>JAZNAT010000122.1:0-13112 GCA_045586665.1 Endomicrobiaceae bacterium
CTTATATTGAAGGCGGTTGGCCCGGTTCAAACCCTAAGGACGAAGAATTTTTTAAACTTATGAAGAATAAGTTGAAAAATTCAACGCTTGTCGCTTTCGGTTCTACAAGAAAGAAGAATTCAAAAGCAAAAGATGATATGAGTTTGAACAAAATAATTTCTTCCGGCGTAAAAACGGCTGCCATTTTCGGTAAATCTTGGGACCTGCACGTAAAGTGCGCTTTAAAAACGACAAATGCCGAAAACCTTAAAATGATATTCGATACCATATCGTTTTTAAAGTCAAAAAAACTTGAAGTAATATATGATGCCGAACATTATTTTGACGGATATATCCATAACAAAAAATATGCTTTACAAACGATAAAAACGGCTTATGAAGCAGGTGCCGACTATATATGTTTATGTGAAACAAACGGAGGAGTTCTTCCGTCTTATATCGATAGAATAATAAAAGAAACGAAAGAATTTTTACCGGACGGCAGGTTAGGTATTCATGCTCATAACGACTGCGACTGTGCAGTTGCAAACTCGATAATTGCCGTTGAGGCAGGTTGCCAAATGGTGCAGGGAACGATAAACGGTATCGGTGAAAGATGCGGAAATGCCAATCTGTGTTCAATAATACCGTCGTTGCAGTTGAAAGGAAAATATCACTGTGTCCCGGTAAAAAACTTAAAGAACATAACGACGTTATCCAGGTACGTTGACGAAATTGCAAATTTGATTCCTAACGATTCTATGTCTTATGTGGGAAGAAACGCATTTGCTCATAAAGCCGGCATTCATGTTTCAGCAATAGAAAAAAATTCCAAAACTTACGAACATATAAACCCCAGACATGTAGGTAATAAAAGAAACGTTTTGGTAAGCGATTTGTCAGGTAAAAGTAATATATTGTCTAAAGCCGATGAGCTTGCCATAGATTTGAAAAAAGATTCCGACGATTTAAAACGAATAATAAATGTCGTTAAAGAAAAAGAAAATGACGGTTACCAGTACGAAAATGCCGACGGGTCGCTGTTTATTCTTACCAAAAAAGTGGAAAACAAATACAAAGATTTTTTTATATTGAAAAGTTACAGAGTCAGCGTTGAAAAAAACAAGGACGGTTCTATAATTTCGGAAGCTACCGTAAAACTTGACGTTAACGGTAAAGAGGAACATACCGTCTCCGAAGGAGAAGGTCCTGTCAATGCGCTTGATAACTGTTTGAGAAAAGCATTGATAAAATTTTATCCCGAGATAAAAGATGTTTTGCTTACGGATTTTAAAGTAAGAGTTATAAACTCCGATGCAAATACCGCCGCAAAAGTAAGAGTTTTGATAGAGACAAAAGATAAAAAGCACAGCTGGGGAACAATCGGTGTAAGTGAAAACATTATAGACGCCTGCTGGCAGGCACTGTCGGATTCGGTTGAATACAAACTGTTAAAAAAGTAAAATAAATAATTATTTTTTTATATTTAAAGACTGTTCGAAATAGGACGGTTCCAAAAAATCTATTCCTTTTCTATAAAGATTGGCAAACAAATATTTTGATATTGCCTGCATGGTTAAAACGTCAGGCATTGCCCTGTGGCTGGATTTTACTTCTATGTCAAGAATTCTTGCTATATCACCGAGTTTGTTCGATTCAAAACAAAAATATTGTCTTGAAATTTTTAACGTGTCCAAAAAATACATTTCCGGAGACGATATTCCGCTTTCCATAATTTCTTTTGATACGAAATTCAAATCAAAGTAAGCATTGTGGCAGACAAGAACGTAACCGTCTATAAAATCGGCAACTTTACGAGCAATTTCATAAAATTTCGGTGCGTCTTTTACCATTTCGTTTGTTATACCGTGAATATTAAAAGAATCTTCCTTTATTTCTCCGCACGGATTTACAAGACTGTTAAATTTCGTTTCAACGCCGCCTGATATTTTTAACATTGCAATTTCGCAAATTTTTGCGCCGTGTTCCATAGCAAGCCCTGTGGTTTCTATATCAAGAAACACGAGATTGTCGGGCATGTCGGTTTTTATCGGTGAAGGTATCATAGATAATCCTTAAAACAGTCAAATTTTTATTAATTATACATATTTATGATTTTTTTTAAAATATGAATTTTATTGTAAAAAATATCATAAAATTATAAACTATTAAAGATAGATTTTTAAAAGGATTTATAAAATATGAATTTAAAGAAGAGTTTTTGTTTACCGGTTTTTATTTGTATGGCTTTTATATGTTCTTGCGGTGAGTCGGACTTTAACAAAGCCGTTTCTTACCAAAACGACGGTGAATACGGTAAAGCCTTAGAATTTTACAGAAAATCCGTGTCCGATAAAAAAAATGTGGCACTTTCGGAAAAAAATATGGGAGATATTTTCTTTGCCGATGGCAGATACGAAGATGCTTTTAAAAGTTACAGAATTTCAATAGAAACAAGTTCCGCTCTTACATTAAACCACGTTATGCAGTTTATTTCTTATAATGACGGACGCGTAAGAAGCCTTGTTGCAGACACACTTTGTTCCGTAAGAAATGAACAAACAAAAAATAGAATTCTTGAAAAACTGTCAGCGATATTGAACTCTCAAGATCAATACAAAATTATAGACGCGATGGAAGTTGTTTTAAAGTTCAGAGAAAATGCAAGACCTATTTCCGATGACATAATAAAACTGTTGGATAGCGATAATCCGGTAATAAAACAAAAGGTTTTGGAATATTTCCCTTTTGACCCTGAAGCCGTCGTGAAAAACGGGTTTTTGGATAAAGTTATCGAACTTTTAAATAACGATAACGAAATGGTAAAAACTTATGCTGTGGAATGTTTGGGAAATATGCATGGATACGCTACGCAGGCGTTACCGGCGTTGATAGACATCTCGATAAACGAGCCTAACTTTAAAAGCAGAGCGTTGTCGGCAATTGACAGAATCGGATTGCCTACCAAACAACAGGCTGAAAAAATGTATGACTTTTTAAAGGATAAACCGGTAGAAACCAAAATAATAATTTTAGACAAGTTTGCCGATATGAGAGAAAGGGCAAATACTTATGTTCCTTATCTTATGCTTTTTTTAAATGACGGTAACGATAAAGTAAAACAATCCGCAAGAAACGCTCTTGCAAAAATAGGCAAATCTTCGCCTGAGGCAGTAGGCGAACTTATAAAAATGTTGAACGAATCTAACGAAGAAATTAAATCAAGAGCAATTTATGAGCTGGGCGATTTGGGGAAATACGCATCACAAGCGGTTGAACCGTTAGAACGAATATTAAATTCGGGTAACAGTAAAAAAATTAAAAGTTTGGCTGAAAGTGCGTTACAGAAAATCAGGTAAAATTTTTTGATAACTTAATAAAAAGACTATTCTTTTATATGTAGGAATAGCCTTTTTTATATAAATATTTCAAAGAGATTATGATGAATAAATCGATATGTGTGTTTTGCGGTTCTAATTTCGGCAACGATAAAATATATGCTCAAAACGCGCAAAAGTTCGCCGAAGAAATCGTAAAAAACGCTTTGACGCTAGTTTACGGCGGCGGTAATGTAGGTATTATGAAAGTTGTATCGGATACGGTTATGTCTTTAGGCGGTAAAGTTATAGGAGTGATCCCGAAATTTTTAAACGAGCATAATTTAGGTAACGATAAAATTACCGAACTTAAAATAGTGACGGATATGCACGAAAGAAAATTGACAATGTATAACTTGTCCGACTATTTTGTAGCACTTCCCGGAGGGCTCGGCACTTTTGAAGAAATAACGGAAATTCTTACGTGGAAACAATTGTTTTTGCACAATAAACCGTGCGGTCTGCTTAACGTAAACGATTTTTTTAGCGGATTTATAAATTTTTTGCAAAGATCCGTTAACGACGGATTTATGAAGCAGGTTCATTTGGATAACGTCATTGTTGAAAAAGACTGTACAAAAATTATCGGCAGACTTCAAAATGCCGATGATAAACAAGAAACGAAGTTTATAAAAAGTTAAAAGTATGTTGATAACAAGCGCCCATAACGACATAATTAAAACGGTAATTTCTTTGAAACAAAAAAAGAACAGGGACGAACTTTCTTTGTTTACGGTTGAAGGATATAAACAAGTATCGGAAATTGTAAAAAATTGGAAAATAAAGTTTATATTGTCAACGGAAAAATATAGAAACTTCAATAAAATCGGTTGTTCTAACGTTTATACCGTAACGGAACGGTTGTTTAAAAAAGTTTCCTCCACTCAAACACCGCAAGGTATACTTGCCGTCGTTGAAAAGAAAAAGTATGACATTGAAAAAGTTTTGACGGACGAGAACGGAATCTTTGTCGTTTGTGACAACATTCAGGACCCTGGGAACGTCGGCACTATTATAAGAACGTCCGAAGCCTACGGATGTAAAGCCGCGTTTTTTTCAAAAAATTGTGCGGACGTTTACGGCGATAAAGTTGTTCGTTCTTCAATGGGTGCAATTTTCAATATACCGGTATTTCAGGAATGTGATATAGTTGCTTTAATAAAAATTTTTAAACAAAAACAAATAAACGTTTGTGCACTATCGCTTGATACCGATAAAGTGTTATCCGAATTTAATGTTGAAAACAATGTTGCCGTAATAGTCGGAAACGAATCGGTCGGTATAAGTAAAGAAGTTCTTAACGTTGCCGATGAAAAAATAAAAATTGAAATGTTCGGAAAAACGCAGTCTTTAAATGCGGCTGTAGCATGTTCGATAGCAATTTATGAGTTTTCAAAACGATTGAAAATAAAAAAATGAAAAAAATTTTTACTATATTGTTTTTTATACTGTTATTATCTTGCAAACAAGTTTGTGCCGAAACGACAAACGTATTTTTTTTGTTTCCGTTTTATGCACCGGAAACAAGTCTCGGTCTTGTTTTTACCGATTTGATTCATTTTAAAAAGCCGGAACAAAACTTTTTTTCCGCATTGAATTTGTTTGCCATGTACACGTTAAAAAATCAGTTCGTCATAGGTGCGGCGCCTTCAATTTATTTTGATAACCAAAATTATCTTTTGGAGGGGAAAGTTTCTTATACAAACTTTTTAAAAAAGTATTACGGTACTGGCAACAAAACTTCAAAAGACGATGAAGAAGAGTTTATTAACAGGATCCACGGTGTCGGTGTAAGTCTTTCAAGAAAAATATTTAAAAATTTTATGTTGGGCATTCAGTACGATTTGGCGGATATGACGATACAAGATACGGATAACGATGGAGTTTTGCAATATTGTAAAACCGATGGAGTCGTTTCAGGGTTAGGTTTTAAAATGAAGTTCGATACTAGAGATTCCAATATTTATCCGACTAAAGGTGTTATATTAAAATCGGAATATTTGCTTTATAACGTTAGGTTAGGCAGCAAATACGATTATTCAAAAACCGATTTTGATTTTAGAAATTATTTTTATGTTTACAAGAAAAAACTTTTATTTTCGTACCAGCTTTACGGAGAGTTTATAAACGGGTATGCTCCGTTACAGGTTTTGCCGTCTCTCGGCGGCTCAAACCTTTTAAGAGGTTTTTATGCTAACAGGTACACGGATAATGTTTTGCTTGCATTGCAGCCGGAACTTAAAATTAAAATAACAAACGTTATACAGCTGGCGCTTTTTACAGGTATAGGAAATGTTTATAACGATTGGGAAGATATTGATTTTCAACAAGTAAAGGTAGCTTCGGGAGTTGGAGTAAGGATAAAAATAAAAGATAATCCGAGAATGAATTTCAGGATAGATTTTGCCGCTTCAAACGAGTCTACGGGAACGTACTTCACTTTAATGGAAGCGTTTTAACATAACGGTTGCGTAATAACAAAATTTTTACTATAATAAAACGGTACTTAATTATTACTTCACGATTTCGGTTTTTTTTACTTCACGGAAATACTCGTTAAAAATTTTACTTTAAAATTTTATTTTCAAAATCTGCTTACAAAATTTAATTTTCAGCTTTTACAAATCCAATTTTTGCTAACAAATTTTATTTTTGTCGGTTGAAAAATGGAAAAAACAAAAAATAACAATTTCATAGTCAGACAGACAGACAGACAGACAGACAGACAGACAGACAGACAGACAGACAGAGCTCTCTTGTATTAAAGGCGTTTTTTTATTTCGGTTTAAAAAATATAAATATAGCAAAAATTTTAAAAAGGCGGACAGGTTATTAAATTAACCTGCCCGTTTTTTTTGTGCACTTAAAAACATTTTTTATAAAAACAAAAAGAGGTTTAACGGTTGAATAGTTTTCGGTAAAAATTGCAAAGCAATTTTTGATAAATTATCAGATTTTTTGCCATAGCAAAAAATACATAAAATTTTTCAACGTTTCAACGTTTCAACTTTTAAACCGAAAAATGCATAAGCATTTTTAAATAAAAAAAAAGGAGGTAGTAAAATGAAAAAAGGTTTGTTGGCAGCATTGTTGGCAGTGGCACTTGTAGTACCGGTATTTGCGGCGGATAAGGGTGATATGGAAGCGGACGTAAAATTAGGGTTGGCACTTAACCCGTCGGTAAGTATTAAAAGTCGTGATTTAGACTTTGATATGGCTTTTTCATTAGGAGCGGATTTCTTTTATTATGTTGACCCTGCTATAGCAATCGGTTTCGGTGTTGACCACATTTTTAACAGTGAAGTTAAAGACGGTGAAGGTAAAATCGGGTATACAAACATTTATGCGCAGGTAAAACCGGTAATAGATTTGGAAAACGATATTTTCAATAACATTTATTTTTTAGGTCAAATAGGTTACGGCTTGATGCATTTGGATGTTTCCTATGATTTGGACAATTCAAACGGAATATATTGGAGTATAGGCGTAGGTACTACCATAAAAGAAAATTTTATAGTTGAGTTGTTATATTCATGTGCTTACGGCGATATGGAAGGATTAGAGGAAGATTGGCTTACAGGAGATATTAAAAAAGTTACTTTAGACACGACATATTCAACCATAAAATTAAACGTAGGTTATAAATTCAGTTTATAATTTTAAAATTATAAAAATTTAATAAATAAATGCGGACGGTTTAAAAAATTTTAAGCCGTCCGTATCTTTTTAATTCTTTTCTTATAAAATATTAAATTTTAAAATTAATAATTTTGTATAATTATCTTTATGATGGAAAAAGATAAAAAAATTAAAGAAATAGAACGGTTCATTCAATATTTGACGGCTGAACGCAACTACTCTTTGAACACGGCAAGAGCTTATGGTATTGATATGTACGAGTTTGCCGATTTTGTAAAAATTAAAAACGTTGAGCTTGTAAATTGCGATAAAAATATAATAAGGGATTATCTTGCAGGTTTATATAATAAAAATTTAAAAAAATCTTCAATTATAAGAAAACTTGCGGTTATAAAATCTTTTTATAAGTTTCTTGTAATAACGTCGGTAATAGAAGTTAACCCTACCGTTTCAATGTCAACGCCTAAAAAAGATAAAAGAATACCGGTATTTATTACGGAAACCGAAATTGTCAAATTGTTTGATTTGCCCGATATTGATTTAAGAGACAGAGCTATGATAGAATTATTATATTCTTCAGGTATAAGGATAGAAGAACTTGTAAATATAAACATAAAAGATGTTGACTTGTTGTCGGGAACCGTAAAAGTGTTCGGTAAAGGTGCTTTTGAAAGAATAGTGCCGGTAGGCGATAAATGTCTTTATGCTATAAAAAATTATATCGATCAAAGAAGACAGGCAGGCGAAGTTTTTTCCGTAAATGCGCCGATGTTTATAAACAAGTTCGGTAAAAGAATAACGTCAAGAGGTGCAAGAAAAGTTTTGCATGGGTGGTTTGTTGAAGCCGGTTTGCTGAAAAAGGTTTCTCCGCATACTTTAAGGCACACGTTTGCAACGCACCTTTTGGATAACGGATGCGATATAAGAAGTGTCCAACAGATGTTGGGACACAAAAATTTGTCAACTACGCAAATTTATACGCATGTTACTTTGGAAAGTTTAAGAAAAGTGTACAACAAAACTCATCCGAGAGTATAAAACGATGAACATAAACATAACGGCAGAAAAAATAAAAGCGTTGATGGACGATACCGGCTGCAGCGAACCTGAAGCTACAACCGCTTTGGAAATCGTTGACGGCAACTTTAATAAAGCCGTAGCTTTTGTCGGTGCGATGTTAAAATATATTACCGCATACAAAGCAAAAATAACCATAAAAAACGAAAATATTTTCGGTCTCATTCACATAATAACAAACAACAAAAATCTTGATTTGTTGCGTTTCAGTACCGTTATGTCTTATAATCCCGTAATTTACGAGCAGAATATTGCCGTCGACTGGTTTTCTTTTGAAAAAAAAATATATTCTTACCGTTTGTTGGACGGTGTCATAGAAATGTATACGAAAACTATAGATACCAAACTTAAAGATTTTGTAAATATAAACTTAAAAGATAACAAAATTTTAACAAGCCATGACATGAAAACAGTAATTGAAACTTTTTTTTCCGGTAACGACATAAACATCGAAATTGTTGCTCAAGAACTTGCATTAAGAGAGTTCAGAAAACTGCCGAACTATTTCCCGGAAGATGCTTTTAAAGAAACGTCATCATCGGAATATTCTTCAACAATAGAACTTGAAGCCGTAATATTTGAAGATTCCGCAGGCAAAAAAATAGAAAATATCGTTAAAGGTGATAAAGTACTTGCAAAAATAATAGATACCAGAGATATTGCGCATTACATAGGGCATTTAATCGGTGCAAAAAAAGAAAGAAATATGATACCTATACCTGCGGAAGTGCAGTCGGTTGAAAAAAATGCTGTTGGATATATAGTCAAGCTGAAATATTCCGACTTGATTTTCGGTGTGTCGTGCATTGAGTCGGGAAAAATTTTAAAAATTTTGGATACGAAAGATACTACGATTTGGAATACGAAACTGCTGCCATTTCTTTCCGACGGTTTTGATAAAAAAAATACATAAATGCCGAGGACGAGATTTGAACTCGCACAGTCTTGCGACTCCAGGCTTCTGAGACCTGTGTGTCTGCCATTCCACCACCTCGGCAAAATACGTAACAAAAATAATATCATTTTGTTGAAAATTTAACAAGGATAAAATAATGGAACGGGAACAAAAACTTAAAAAATTTTTAAAATTGGTAAATATTTTGGAAGATTTGAGAGGTGAAAACGGGTGTCCGTGGGACAAAAAACAGACTCACAAATCGCTTATGAAATATTTGTTTGAAGAATCGAACGAATATAATGAAGCCGTACAAAATCAGGATACGGAAAATATGAAAGAAGAGCTCGGCGACGTACTTCTTCAGGTTGTTTTTCATGCGCAGATTGCAAAAGAAAACAAAATGTTTGACATATACGACGTTTTGGATACCATAAACGAAAAAATGATAAGAAGACATCCTCACGTTTTCGGTAATTCAAACGCAAAAACCGAGGAAGAAATAAGAATAGAGTGGGAGCAAATCAAAGCGGAAGAAAAATTGAAAAAAAACAATAAAAAATGATACCATATTTAGATAAATTTATAATATAAGGAAGAAAATAAAATGCAAGATAATCAACAGCAAAAAAACGAAAATTCGCAAGCGACGATAAACACTATAATATCCCAGAGAAAAAATAAAGCCGATATGATGAGAACTGCAAAAATAGATCCTTATCCGGCAAGAGTGAAAATAGACCATAAAATAGCTCATGTAAGACAAAAATTTGAAAATCTTCAAAAAGAAGAATTTTCACAACAGCAAGTAAGCGTTGCCGGAAGGATGGTTTCAAGAAGAGATATGGGAAAAGCCTCTTTTATAGATATCGTTGATGGTACCGGAAGAATACAGGTTTACGTAAGAAAAGACCAGGTAGGAGAAGATGATTTTAAAATTTTTAAAGAAATGTCGGATTTATCCGATATCGTTTTAGTAACGGGTGTTGCTTTCAGAACGAAAACGGGGGAACTCAGTTTAAAAGCCGACAAATTTTCAATAGCGACGAAAGCGTTCAGACCGTTACCGGAAAAATGGCATGGATTAAAAGACACCGAAACCAGGTACAGACAAAGATATTTGGATTTGATTGCAAATCCCGAAGTTAAAGAAGTTTTTGTAAAAAGAAGTGCTATCATATCGTCTATAAGGAAAAAACTTGAAGAGCTCGGCTTTATAGAAGTGGAAACTCCTATTTTACAGACTCTTGCCGGAGGAGCTAACGCAAAACCGTTCGTTACGCACCATAATGCACTTGATATGGATTTGTTTATGAGAATAGCACCGGAACTGTTTTTAAAAAGATTGGTTGTCGGTGGGATGGAAAGAGTTTTTGAAATAGGCAGAAATTTCAGAAACGAAGGTATAGACAGAAACCATAATCCGGAATTTACGATGATGGAACTTTATCAGGCTTACGCCGACTATAACGATATGATGGATTTGACGGAAACGTTAATAAAAAATGCCGCCGAAACTATAGGTTCAAAAATAAATTTGAATTTCAGACGAGCCAAACTTTTTGATTTGATAAAAGAATATACCGGGCTTGAATTGTTGCAGTATGTAGGAACGGGTAAAATGTACGAGCAGGTAAAACATTTGAATCTTGACGTTGCGCCGGATGCAGGTGACCAAAAAGTTTTGGATGCCGTTTTGGACGAGAAGGTTATTCCTAACTTGCAGCAGCCTACGTTCGTTACGGATTATCCGGCGATTTATTCTCCGCTTACGAAAGTTAAATTCGAGCAGCCCGAAATTGCCGAAAGGTTTGAACTTTATATTAACGGTATGGAAATATGTAATGCTTACTCGGAACTTAATGACCCGCACTTACAAAAAATAAGGTTTCAACAACAGATGGAAGCAAAAGTTAAAGGTGACGAAGAAGCGCAGCCTTACGACGCGGACTATATAAACGCTTTGGAGCAGGGACTTCCTCCGACAGGCGGACTGGGAATAGGTATAGACAGGCTCGTAATGATTTTGACCCAATCGGAATCCATAAGAGAAGTTATATTTTTTCCGACAATGAGGCCTGAATGTTAGATTCCGCAGAGCTTTTTATCGCATACAGATACATAAAAGCAAGAAAAAAAGGTTTTTTTGCATTTCTTACGACGTTAATTGCGATAGGCGGAACTACTTTGGGGGTATGCGCACTTGTAATAACTCTTTCGGTAATGAGCGGTTTTCAGCAGGATATAAGAACGAAAATTTTAGGTATTCAGCCACACATTTATTTGACAAGAACAGACGGCGTATTATTTGACAACTATCGTCAAATAACGGATGAAGTTTCTCCTTTAAATTACGTAAAAGCGACTGCACCTTACATATTCGGTCAGTCCGTAATAAAGAAACAGGGATACACGCAAGGAACCGGCGCCTTGATAAAAGGTATAAATTTGCAGTCCGAAGATAATTTGATGGGGCTTAAATCAAAACTTTCCAAAGATAATATACTTTTAGACAATGCGATAAGCGAAAACGGAATAATACTGGGAAACGAACTTGCAAACTCAATCCATGCGCAGGTAGGCGATAACGTTATAGTGATGTTTCCCAGCCAAATGTCGTCGGTGCCTAAAATGAAAAAATTAAAAATTGAAGCGGTATTTCATTCCGGAATGTATGAGTACGACACTACCCTTGCTTATGTTGATTTGAACGTTGCAGATGAAATGTTTTCTTTTGAAGGCGGAGTAAGCGGTATCGCGATAACTACTCCAAATTTCGATAAAGCAAAAGAGTATGCAAAAAAGTTACAGGAAAAATTAGGTTATCCTTACAGAGCAAGATCTTGGATAGATATGAATAAAAACTTGTTTTCGGCATTGAAGCTTGAAAAAATTATGATGTTTATAATACTTGCTTTAATTATTATAGTCGCTTCGTTTAACATAATATCAAACATTTTGTTGCTAAGTGTTGAAAAAGCGAAAGAAATAGGTATTTTGTCTGCAATGGGATTTACGAAATTTTCAATATCAAAAATTTTTTTTTACGAAGGATTTATCGTAGGTATTATAGGCACGGTTTTGGGGCTTTTTTCCGGAATAATTATAAGTTACGGCCTTAAAAATTTTGAAATATTCAAACTTCCGCAAGGCGTTTATTACGTTGACAGGTTGCCTGTAATGATAATTCCTGCAGATATTTGTTTGGTTGCGGTATGCGCATTTACTATAACTATAATTTCCGGGCTGTATCCGGCATATCAGGTTGCCAAATTGGAACCGCTGGAAGCGATAAGATACAATTAGAAGAATAGAAGATTAGAAGAGTGGAAGTAAATGGGAAAATAAAAAAAATTGCGTTGCAATTTTTACAGCTTTGCTTCCAATCATCCAATCCTCAAATCTTCCAATCTTCAAAGAGTTGTTAGAAATGAAAATAGAAACGAGAAACTTAATTAAAAACTATAAAATTTCAAAGACCGGCGAAGTTAATGTTTTAAAAGGAATTAATCTTTCAATAGAGTCCGGTCAAAAAGTTGCACTTACCGGACCTTCCGGTGCCGGTAAAAGTACTTTGATTCATATTTTGGGGTTAATGGATAAGGCTACTTCCGGGCAGGTTCTTATTGACGGTCTTGATACGACAAATTTTACCTCTTCAAAACTTGCCGAAATAAGAAGACAAAGTATAGGTTTTGTTTTTCAGTTTCATTATTTGTTAGCCGATTTTAACGTCATTGAAAACGTTCTTATGCCGGTGTGGAACGAGAAAAAAAATAAAAAAGACGATGCTTTGAAACTTTTAAAAACTATGGGATTGAGCGACAGAGTTTCACATATGCCTAATGAACTTTCCGGAGGAGAACAACAGAGAGTTGCTCTTGCAAGAGCGCTTATAAATAACCCTAAAATACTTTTTGCCGATGAGCCGACCGGCAATCTTGACAGACAGACTGGCAAATTAATAGAAGATTTGATGTTCGAAATGTGTAACCGGATGAAAACGACTTTGATTGTGGTAACTCATAGTCTTGAACTTGCCGCTTCTGCGGATAAACAAATAAAAATAGTTGACGGTAAAATAAGTTAAATAAATAGTATAATATAAAAATATAATTATATTTTTTGTAAGGAGATGAGTAAAT
>JAZNAT010000123.1:0-14713 GCA_045586665.1 Endomicrobiaceae bacterium
AAATGATAGTAACCTTCCGCTTTAGAAGCCAGCTCGCTAAATATCCCAACTGATAATTTTATCTTCGTTTCAAAATCTCCATGAACATATCTTTTTTGTTTAATTTTAGAGCTTCTAAAATCAATATCGGCATAAGATAATGTTATAACGAAAAAAAGAAAACAAAATATTAAAAAAATGTTTTTCATTTTAAATACTCCGTTATATCAATATTGCATATTCAAATTTTCGGACGATTTATATATCGGAATAAAATATAAAATGTTTGTTCTTGTAAAATAAGACCGGTTTTTCACGTTATAGGCGAAAGCTATATTATTGTTTGTTAAATTTATAAACTTGACGTCATAACCCACGATACCGATTTTTCTTGATTTCGAATATAACAAACTTATCTGATTCTTTACCGTTATCCCATCTTCCAAAACAATAATTTTAATTTTATAATCGGCTTCCACAATATCGTTTGTAAAAATAAAACCGTTTATTGATAACTCGTCCTGTAACAAATTCTTAAAAAGATTTAGTCTTTGTTCATATTCCGTTGATACAGGAACATATAATTGATTTTCGGTTAAAGATATTTGGGAATATTGAATGTCAATAAATATTTTTCCATTTAATATATTTTGATATTCGTTTAAAAAATTATTAATTGTATCGGTTCTTACAGACACTTCGGCAGTTTTATTCGATATAACTTCAAATTCATAATATTTCATTAATTCGCTTTTCGATTTCATAAAACCGCACAAATCTTTAATATTGCTTTTGTTAAAAAAGATTACATTTTTTACGGATTCCGCTAAAGGCACATTTCTTAACAGTTGCGTTGTCGCATCAGGAGAACTTACATGGTCAACTTTCCAGTTTGTACCGTAGTAAGAACAGCCTGACAAAAAAATAAACACGAATAGCGACATTAAAAACAAAATCTTTTTCATAAAAACTCCTCAATTTATTTTTAAAATAAAATACATACTACAAATTACTTTTTATTAAAATGATTGAGAAGTATTATAAGGAAAGTAAATCCATACAATCATATATCGGGATTAGTAAATTATGATGAAAAGTTTTGAAGTTAAATTCTTTTTTACTTTTTAATTCCCGTATTTCGTTTATCAGTATACAAAATAATGGTCATAAAACAAAATTAAATTTATTTATACCAAATGTTATGTTTGAAAGATTCGGTTGTAGCTTTATCCAACGATAATATCGTATCTTCCAATTTTTTATATTCCTGTGAATTTGCTTTCGTGTTTGTTTCCAAAACTTTATTTCTGTTATGTTTCATATAATAACCGTCGTAAATTACGGCCAAATTCGTTCCTTCGGTTATAAATGCGAAATGTTCCGTTTTATCGTCCAAAGCATTTTTGCCTAAAGAAACAAAAGGTTTTTTAACGTTCAGTAAATGACATACTGTCGGAATTATGTCCATTTGAGAAACGACATAATCTATTTTTTTATTTTTTAAAATTTTCGGAGCATAAATTATCAAAGGAATATTGAACTTTTCTTTCAAATCGTCTTTTTTGTTTATCGTGTTCAAACTGTGATCTGCCATAAATATGAAAATTGTGTCGTCGAACCATCCTTCGTTTTTGCTTTGTTCGATAAGTTTTCCTATGGAATAATCGGAATAATACAGCGTATTCAAATATTTGTTTTCATCGGTTGTTCTGGGATATTTGTCGAATTGAGCGACGGTTCTGTTAAAAGGAGTATGAGTCGTTCCAGTAAATGCAAATATGAAAAAATTTCTTTTATTTTTAATTTGTTGTGCTGCTTTGTCGGCGGCAAACATCAATAAATCGTAATCGTAACCGAAATGGTGTTTATCTTCATAACTCATAAGATTGGGCATATCTTCTTTACCGAAAGTTTCTTCGACGTGAAATATGTTTTTTGCAATGTTGCACAACTGATAAGATTCTCTCTTTGAAGACTGCATAAATGCCGTATAATAAGAGTTTCTATCGAAAATATCGGATACGGAAAAAACATTGTTCAATTCCAAACCGTATGCAAAATGAGGTAAGCCTGGAACCAACGATACACCTGCAAATGATGCCGAAATACCGTAAATGCTTCTAACGCCGGTAGCATAAGCATTTGTAAACACTACCGATTCGGAAATAATTTTGTCCATATTCGGCGTTACGGCAAAACCGTTATCCGAATAACCGTCGATATATTTCGGTACCCAACTTTCAAGAAGTATGATAAAAACATTATATTTGTTTTCTTTTCTGTCGTTAAGTATTTGTCTGACTAAAGGATATTTTTTATCGGTAAATATTTCTTCATCCGAAAGAAGCAATTTTCGGGCATTTTCGAAAGCTTTGTCGGAATTATATTTGTTTTCGAAAGAAGACTGCTTTTTTCTTAAAGTGTGGACTGAAGTAAAAACGGGATTTAACGATAACGTCGCTTGAGAAATGCCGTTTGATATTTTATATATATCTCGGATATTTAAAGGTTTGTCGGTTATTTTACCTCTGAACATCAGAAACAGAACACAAAATGTCATTACGAATACGAAAACGTTTTTCTTCAACGACGTTTTTTTAAAATTGGAACATTTGTTAAACGTTTTTATAACGAAAAAACATAAGTAACAAAACAATACAAAAAGAAATATAGTAAACAAAAGATATTTGTCGATAACATATTCGACGATAAACATTCTGTCGTTCCATATATTACATAACTCGTCTGCAATATGCCTTTTTGCTTCGGGGAAATAAATGAAATCGGAAATTAAAACGATTATTTGTAAAAGAAATAAAAACAATATAATAAAAATTATCGAATCGTTCCATTTTTTAGATTTAAACGGCAACATAAACAGCAGGAAAAACGGCATATATAATAAAGAAATTATAGATACGTCAAACCTTATCCCGTATAGAAAAGAACGGATAATATCGATATTGTTTAACGAAGAAAAAACGTCGTTATAAAAATACAATATCGATAATCTGAACAACAAATAACAAATTAAAGTAACAAAAAAAATCGAAAAAAGAAAAAATCCTTTAGCTTTAAAATCCTGATGCATTTTTACTCCTTCATTATATAGCACAAAGCATAATACGGCGGCATATTGTTATGAGGTTGTGACCCTCCTTCTGGTAATACAGAAAAAGGTGTCCACCCTGTTCCTGATGTGTTAATATCTGCACCACCACTACCTCCTCCTCCTCCTTTAAAAGATCTACTAATTCCATGACTATGACTTGGCATCTCGTCTATCGTCAAAGTATGTTCTTCTTCGCCGCCGGTGTTGCCTACGGAATATTTTACTCCGGTTTCTTCAACAGCACCTAAAACGAACCTTGCTCTTAAATCCGGTGTACCGTTGTTGCCGTCACATAATACCCACCCTGTCGGAATATCGTTTACCGTGCCAGACCAAATTATAATTGCACCTCTTGGAACCATAAAATATTCCGTATTTCCTATAATTGTTTTTGCACCGTCGGAATTAACTGCAAATCTTTTATTATTTCCAATTGTAACGGAAAACTCCGCACCGTCTTTTAGTATTGCACTTTCCGTAGAATTAGAATGCAGCGCATACGGCATCGCAGTCAACTTTTCTCTCGGTTCCAATCTTTTACCGTTTACTTCAAGCTCAATATAATAATCTTTATCACGCCAATCAATTTGCGGAGACAATAATGCCGAAAAGATTCCGCTTGAAACGACAACATTCTGGGAACCGGACTCCCATTTTGCCGTACCGCCTGTTAAAGTATTATAAATTTTAAAATTTATGTTTCTTGTTCCGCTTACTTCGGTTCTATACTCTTTAAGTTTACCGTTATATCTGATTTCATTCGGAACGTCCGCAAATAACCATTGATGTAAAAAAATAAAGCTCAACAATAAAAAAATTTTTTTTAACATCTTTCCCTCCGTTTACAAATTTATAAATTTGTAAAATTTTTTATGTTTGAAGTTATTTTTATTTTTTCGTTTTCAATGTTTATTATATGAAATCCGTAAACGTTAACGACCGTCGTATTGTTTATTTTTGATATTTGTTCTGTCATTTGTCCTTCAAAATGAACATGTCCGTGAAACCAAATTAAAGGGCTGAAATTTTTTAAAAATTTTCTAAAACATAAAAAACCTTTATGGCACAAATCTTTTTTATCGTGCACACCCAGTATCGGTGCATGTGAAACTACTATTATTTTTTTCTTTTTTCTGCCGGATAAAAAATCTTTTATCTGCCGCATTCTTATTTTAAGTGTAACTTTCCTGACTATTTTTGCCATTTCTTTTTCGCTGTATTGGCGGCTTCCCGGATTATACCTCATAGAACCTTCAAAACCTACCAAAATATAATCGTTAAAAATTTCAATTCTTGAATGTAAATTTATTCCGCCTAAACTGAAATGCTGCTGGCTATCATAAACTTTATCAACAATTTTATCAAAATAATCTTTTGACAAATCTCTTTTTAGAGCCGAATGGTTTCCTTCAACAAAAAAGAATTCTTTTTTTATACTGTCAACCAAAAATTCCAAATAACTTCCGGACAGGTCGCCGCAAGACAAAATAAAATCAATATTTTTTACAGCCGAAGGATTGGCTAAAATAAAATCCTGTAGTTTAACATCCTCTTTGTCGGATACGGCAAGAATATTCATAAGTTAAGTTATCCTTTAAAACAATATAAAAACGTTATTTGACAAGGTTTTTTACAATATCTGTAAAAATTGAAGGAATAATATCAAGAAACTTTTTATCTTTATACTTTTCCATAAAATCGTGTGCGGTAAAATCAAAACCGACATCGTGTCCTGCCTGCTGACTTAAAAAATATTTATGTTTTTGTATCCAAACGTACAAATCCGTATATGTTCTGTCGGCAAACTTTGACAGGATTTTTTCCTGCTTAATCAATTTCACGGCAGGCAAAAATCTTTCCGCATACCATTTGTAAGATACGAACATTATTGATCTTTTTAACAGTTCTCCGTTATTATAGTTTTGTTTAAAATCAAGAATTTCCTGATTAAGAACGGTATAACTTTTTAATTCGGTAACTTTTAAAGGATATATCAAAATATCGTTATTTAAAAAAGTTGCTTTTTGAAAAGCGTTTTCTTCCAGCTTTATTAAAAATTTTTTTGTACTTTCCGAATCAAATATATAATTTTTATCTTTTGAAAGTTCAAAATTAAATCTGACTTCTATAACTTCGGCATCAATATATTTTGCTTTAAACTCGTTTTTTGCAACGGCAACTCTGTGATGCCCATCTATAATAAAATAATTATCAAGCATTTGATATACTTGAATAGGGGCAAGATTTACGCCCTCTTCCATCAACGATTTTATATATTCGTATCTGGAACTTCCGTCAGTTCTTTTAGGAAGCAAAGTTTCGGAAAAATCAAGATATCTTCCGAGACTTCCTATAATTTTATCTATCGGTATTGCCGAAATTCCTTTATTTTTTAACGCGTATACAGGCAAATTTTTCTCTATTGTAGAAAAATCCACCAAAATACCTTCTTTGCCATTTGCCATTTTTTCCTCTACAAAATAAAAAATATGGGTAGAGAGGGAATTGAACCCTCACGGCTCTTGCGAGCCTCAGGATTTTAAGTCCTGTGCGTCTGCCAGTTCCGCCATCCACCCATATCCGTATCTGAAACTATAAAAAAAAACTTATATACTTCATTTAATTCCAAATAATTATACTAAATTTTTGTTTTAAACTCAACAAATAGTGTAAAGATAATATACTTATAAAATTTCTCATTTTCAAACACTAAAGTCATTCGTTCCGAGAATCCTGCATCTTAAAGCAGAAATAAAGAAATTTAAAATAACAATGACGGAAATAATCGTAAATTGCGGTTATTTTTCTCTTAAATGTTTTAAAGCTTTTTGGGCTCTTATATGATTTGGATTTAACCTCAACGTAAGCTCAAAAATTCTTTCGGCTTCATAACATTTACCTTTTGCATACATTATCAATCCTTCTCTGTATTTTTCGTCCGCAAGTTTTTCATCTATTACAATTTCATTTTGTTTTTCTTCAACGTCTTCTTTAGCGATATTATTTTCCGATTTCAGTGTTTTTGTAAGTTCTTTTACGGCTTTATTTATATAGTCTTTTGCCAAAGAATAATAATTAAAAGAGTTGCTGTATTTTGACGTGTTTACAAATACTTGTAACTTTTCCATTTGTTTAATACATGCAACCCACCGTTTATTTTTGAACAGCATCGCACCTTTTTTTAACATCTCATTTGCTTCAAATTCAAAATTTTTCTTTTTTCCCTCTTCAATGGAATTATTCACTATTTCTTCAACTTTATCATAATATCGGCGGACTTCTTCATTTTTATTGTCAAATTGTAAATATTTCGTCCACTCTTTTAAACATTGCAAATAGTTGTTTTCATAATAATTAACATATCCTGCCGAATACGTATATTCGTCAAAATCGTTCTCGAAACTTGAAGAAGATTTTTCTTTCATCAATTGTTTTATTTTGTTGTAATAGAAGTTAGGCGAATCGTAGTCGGGATAATCCATGATAAGTTTTTGTAACAGCTCCGTTGCATACAAATATTGTTTTTTATGATAATGTTTTTTTGCTTTATCAAACATATCTTCGGCTTGTTTTCTTGAAATATCTGCTTGAGTTAAAGCTTCATGAGCCTCTTTTTCAAGTTCGCTTTTTGATTTTTGTCTTTTGTTCCACTTATATGACAAAGCAAATCTGTTGATTAAATCCAACTCGCTGAAATCCATGGAATAATTTATTACAAGAGAATATATGTCTATACCGAACCCGACAGTAACATGGTCCGGATAATATCCGCATCTGGCGGCATATTTTTCCATAAATCTATATTCCAATCCGGTAAACAACTCATTATACGTATCTTCGTTTTTTAAATCCATTGACAAAGTCACCGTATCTTTATTATCAAAACGATACTTCACAGGAATTTCTGCCATCGTGCTCAACCTGAAAATATTTTGAAATTTTTCGTTATATTCGTCAAGTTTTACACCGGTTCCTACAATATTTTGCAGCGATAATCCCAAAGCGAATTTTGCACGAGTATATTTTATGTCGACATTTTCAAAAAATCTTGACAGTGAAAAATCAAGCGCCGTACCTCCGTTTTTCTTTTCGTATAAATCCAAATAAATATATTTTAAGTTTACACCGACAGACGTTTCTATGGGATTTATCATTGTTGCTGCGGCAATAATATATGCCCATTGGTTGGTGTTTACAGTTTTAGGAGAATCAAACGGATCTTTTCTCAGCTCCACGTCGCCGCTTGCCAAATCTATGACGGAAAAACCTAGCGAGAAGTTGTCAAACATTCTTAAGCTTACCGCAGCTGCGTTATAAGAAGTGCCGTCAAAAAGATTATATCTTGATAACGATACGGTATTATAATCAAAAAAACTTAAAAGCGAAGAGTTGTGATACGTTATTGAAGGATCTTGTAAATTGTTTAGCGCCGTTTCACCTTGAGAAAATGAGGATACCGACGGTCCGTGAGAAAGAAAATTTTTCCTTTTTCCCGAAGCATACAAATTTTGAGCTAAAATCAAAGATACAAGCAAAACGATGATTATTTTATTATTAACAATCTGCATCTTTCCGTTTTAGTATTATCGGAATACTTTTTTTTGATTACGCACAAATAAGTACCGTTATATAAAACATTACCGTAATCGTCTTTGCCGTCATAAGTAAACTCGTTATTTCCTTTAGACAAATTTTTTACCGCCGCATGAAAAATTTTATCGCCGTACTCAGAATACACGTCTATGTCGGCGTTCCCATCTTCATGCATTTCAAAAAAGATTCTTGTTTTTTCTCCTTTTTGAGGGTTAAACGGATTAGGTGCATTGTAAGCTCTTTTTATCTCACCCAAAGTAACAAAAACGAACGTTTCCGGAGATAAAAGTTTTGCACCGTACTGATTTTCAACTTCAACTCTCCAATAGTATCTGCTTCTTGGAAACAAATTTTCGGCAACATAAAAATTGTTCATACCCAAATCGTATTGTTTCATGGAATTTTCCGACATTCCTAAAAACAGAACATACTTTAAAACGTCCGATTCAACGCCTTTTTCGGTTTTCCAACTGAAATTTAAAACAGTATTGGAGTTACCCTTACCGTCCTGTAAATTTTTGTTTAAATTTTCAAAAGAATGAGGACGTTCGGTAACGATAAAAGTTTTTACCGGAGAAGAATATTGACCGGGATAATTTCCGTTGCTTGCAACGACATAATATTCAAAAATGCCGTAATCCGATGTAAAATCGGTTACAACAAACTCATTATTAGCAACATTATTACAATCGATTTGCGTCCAAAACGTCGAAGTATCATGTTTTTTGTAATAAAATTTAGGATAACCGTTTGAAACGGGATTTCCGTACCTGTCGTTATATTTCAATCGTATTTTTAAATCCGCTTCACTTTTTATAAAAAGAAAATCTTTCAAACTTTCCGAATCTATCAATACGTTATCGGTATCGGGAACGTAATCAAAAAGTTCAAAACAAGGGTTTTCCGCAGTTATTTCGTCTTCGGATAAAATGTCTTCATATTTTTGTTGGATTATGCCGACATAATCAATATACGAGTCAACGTTAATCCAATCTGACTGTTGACTGAACTGTGAAGGTTTTGAATCTAAATATATTTCTTGTTGATTTAAGGATATGAAAGCGGCATATATATTAGAATAAAACATTATTAAAGATAAAAAAATGAAAACCTTTAAATATTTCATTCCGTAATAAAATCGGGGTGACTGGACTTGAACCAGCGACCTCTCCCACCCGAAGGGAGCGCACTAGCCAACTGTGCTACACCCCGACTTTAACTTTACTCTAATATTTCCAAAATATCTTTTAATTCCTGCTCTATTTCGTTAATAATTTTTACGCCTATAACGCCGCTGCCGGATTGTTCCGTACCGGCCTGTACTTTTTTTCTTCTGTCGGTTTTAAGATAATTTTTTACGCCTTCTATCGTAAACTTTTTTTTATATAACAAATCTTTTATTTTCTTTATAAGTTCGACGTCTAACGGAGAATATTTTCGTATTCCCGAATGTCTTTCGGGCTTTAATTGTTTAAACTCTTTTTCCCAATATCTCAACGTATAAGAAGGAACGTCCGTTCTTTCGGAAACTTCTCTTATACTCAGATATTTTTTATCCGGTTCAAGCATTAAATATCTCTTTTGACTGTTTGAACTTTATTTTCTTTTTCGGTTCTATCAAAATCGTTTCGCCGGTTTTCGGGTTTCTGCCTTTTTTCGTCTGCGTAACAAGCAGATTGAAACTTCCAAAACCTGTAATGACTACTTTCTCGCCGTTTACTATCGCCGTCAGCATTTCTTCAAACAACTTGTTCACTACGACCGCCGCCTCTTTCTTGGACGGTAGTAGAATTGATATTTTATCTATTAAATCGTTTTTTGTCAATTGATTTTTCTCCTATTAGGGTTTTATTCGGCTTTCGGCGTTCTTGTCATCAAGTCGTAAACAGCCTGTTTGGCATCTTTATTCTTGAACAAAACTTCGTACACCTGATTTATTATAGGAAGTTCTATGTTCAGCTTTTTACCTAAATTGTAAGCGCTTATACAAGTTTTTACGCCTTCGGCAACCATTTTAAGTTCGTTCTCGGCCTGCTGTAAAGTTTTGCCTTTTGCAAGCATTTCCCCGAGGTTTCTGTTTCTTGAATGTTTTGAAAAACAAGTAACCATCAAATCGCCTATTCCGGAAAGCCCGTAAAAAGTTTTTTCTTTTCCGCCTAGCACAATGCCGAGACTTACAAGTTCTTTTAATCCTCTTGAAACAATAGCGGCTTTCGTATTATCACCGAAAGACAAACCGTCTATTACGCCGCCGGCTATTGCAAAAACATTTTTCAAAGATGCACCCAACTCAACACCGATAATATCATCTTGAGTATATACTCTGAAATAGTCGTTGATGAACAAATCTCTTACTTTTATTGCAAGAGCTTCATTTTTTGATGCCGCAGTAACAACGGTAGGAATTTTTTTTGAAACTTCTTCAGCATGACTGGGACCGGATAAAGCAACAATTTTGTCTTTAGTTCCGGGAAAAATTTCTTCTATAACTTCGGAAACTCTCAACAAAGTTTCGTTTTCTATACCTTTTGTCGCACTTATCACAAGTTTCTTAGACAAATCTATGTTGAGTTTTTTTATTGACATTACCGTACTTCTTAAATAGTGGGACGGAACGACGAATAAAACGGCTTCCGTCTCGTTAATTATGTTCAAATCGCTTGAAATAACAATACTTTCGGGAATAACAGCTCCGCCTATAAAAGGAATAACTCTTTTTTCGTCAAGAAATTCTGCAGCCTGTTTGTTTATCTCCCATAAATAAACCTGATGACCGTTACCGGACAACAAACAAGCAAGAGTAGTCCCCCAAGAGCCGGCACCCAAAACCGAAATTTTCATTTTTAACCTCTTTTTAAGAGTTTTATTTTATAAAGATTTTATCTTCCGAAAATTTTATTTTCCGTTCCGTTCAAAATCCTTTTTATGTTACTTAAATGACGCAAAACAACAATAATCGATACAATCACGGAAAAGAAAAAAACTTCCGTCGCAGCACCTAAAAAAAACAAACTTACCGGCAGCGTTATTGCCGCAAAAATAGAAGCAAGTGCGACATATTTTGATATTGTTAATATTATAGCAAATACCGACAAACATATTAAAGTGGCCGCCGGATTTATTGCCAAAAATATTCCGCAGCCGGTAGCAACGCCTTTCCCTCCTTTAAAATTTAAAAATACCGTATAAATATGTCCGAGTATAGTTACAAAAGCAACAGCCAGCACAATTAAGTACGACGACGGACTTATCGACATTACAAAATATACCGGCACAAAGCCTTTTAACGCATCACAAATAAACGTAAGAATTCCAAGCGGTTTGCTAACCGTTCTGTAAACGTTTGTGGCGCCGGGATTTCCGGATCCGTACTTTCTTATATCAATATTTTTAAAAACTTTTGCAATTATATAAGCAAAAGGTATTGCTCCGACAAAATATGATAATATTAAGTATATAATCGTTTTCAACATTTTTACCTATTTATAAAAAATTCTATGGCTTTTCAATTTAACCGTTGAATAGTTTAATGTATTTTTTGCAAAGAAAAACAAACTACAAATCTTTCGCCTTCGCAGAACTTCGTCTGCTTCGCTCAAGATGACAGTTTGCACACCGCCACTTTTCAACCTTTCAACTATTCAACTCTTCAACTATCGTTTCTAAATTTTTCTTTTGAAATTTCTCTGAACTTTAAAATTATCGGCGTACCCTGAAACGAAAACTTTTCTCTCAATATGTTTTCCAAATATCTTTTATACGAAAAATGTACAAGTTCCAAATCGTTTACCGCAAACCTGAAAGTCGGAGGTTTAGATACGGGTTGTTCGACGTCTTTTATTTTTAACGTTTTTCCTTTTCTCGAATAAGGATTTTTGTCAACGGCATATCTTACCGCCTCGTTTAAATCCTGCTGCGGCACCGTTTTGGAATACTCTTTATAAATAAGCGGCACGAGCCTGAAAATTCTGTCAACTCTTTGTTTTGTTTTTGCGGAAACAAAAATAATGTCCGCCCAATTCAAAAACTTTAATTTTTCTTCCAACTGATGCTGAAAAAGTCTTATTCTGTCTTCTTTTTCTTCTATCAAGTCCCATTTGTTTACGGCAATAATGCATGGCTTTTTCTTTTCTATAATCATACCGGCAATCTTTGCTTCCGTTTCGCCTATTCCCTGCTCGGCATCGGCAACAAGAACGGCAATATCGGCTTCGTCAAGAGCATAGTTCGTGCTTAACGTCGACAAATATTCCAAATCGTCTTTTTGTTTGTTGCCCCTGTGAAGACCTGCCGTATCTACCAAAAGATAATCCGTTGCGTTATGCGTGGCATGAACCGATAAAGAATCCCTGGTTGTGCCCGGTATATTGTGAACTATGCATCTTTCCTGCTTGACGATAGAATTTACAAGAGAAGATTTTCCTACGTTGGGTTTCCCGACAAAAATTATTTTTAAAACGTTATTTTTTTCTTCAACGACGTCACTGTCGCCTATCGTATCGCATATCGTTTCAAGCAGTTCGACCATATTTCTGCCGTGCGTTGACGATACGGGTATTATCGTATCAAAACCGAGGCTGTAAAACTCGTAACTTTTTACTTCTTCGGCAAAAGTGTCTATTTTGTTTACGACAAGTATTACCGGTTTTTTGCTCGCTCTTACGGACTTAGCAATTACAGGCTCAAAAGGATGAATACCGGTTTTTCCGTCAACGACAAAAAGAATTATGTCGCTGACCTCTATTGCCGTATTTAACTGGCGGCTCATGGATTCGGAAAATTCCGAAACGTCGCTGCTCCAGCCGGCAGTATCGGTAACTATAAAATGTTTATCTTTCCATGTTACTTCATAATCGTTTCTGTCTCTGGTAGTTCCGGCAACATTGTGCACTATGGCTTTTTTTCTGCCTATAAATCTGTTAAACAACGTAGATTTGCCTACGTTAGGTCTGCCGACAATCGCTACTTTTTTATACATTTTTTTCCCTGAAAAGAGTTTTTGTGATACGACTTTTAATTTTATAATATTTAAGGATTTTTAACAACAATCCGGATTTTTCAGTTTACAAAGTTTTTTTCAATTCGTTATATACGGCTTTAACATTTCTGTTCAGTTCGGCAATGGTTGACGAGTTGTCTATAGTAATATCGGCAAGCTTCATTTTATCTTCTATAGGCATTTGCAATGCTATTCTTTTTTCGGCTTCAACTTTTGAAATTTTGTCTCTTTTCATAAATCTTTCTATTTGTAAACCGTAGCGGGCATACACGACGATAATTTTATCGCATATTCTGTCAAGCCCAACTTCAAAAAGTAAAGGAGCATCAACTATTATGTCCGTACTGTTATACTTTTTTGCAATTATTTCATTAGTTTTTCTTATTATATGAGGATGAATTATTCTTTCCAGTTCCATTTTTGCCTGTTTGTCGTTAAACACAATTGAGCCGAGCTTTTTTCTGTTTAAAGAACCGTCCTCATTAAGAATTTCCGTACCGAACGTACCGATAATATCTTTTAAACATTTACCGTCCTTAACGGTCAAATCTCTTGAAAGTTTGTCGGCATCAATAATGTAACAGCCGAGCTTTTTAAAAACTTTTGAAGATTGACTTTTTCCGGTAGCAATTCCGCCGGTAAGACCTATTATCATTTTTACTCCTTAAAAATTGCGAAACAATTTTTAGAAGATTGGATGATTGGAAGTAAAGCTGTAAAATTTGCTTTGCAAATTTTTTTATTATTTAATTTTTCCGTTTTGATTCCATTCTCCTATTCTTCTAATCTTCTATTCTTCAGCCGTTTGCATTTCTGCCCAGTTTTTCCCTAATTTTATGTCAACCAACAAAGGCACGTCCAACTTAACCGCATTTTCCATTTCATATTTTAGCATTTTTATTACGAATTGTTGCTCATGTTCGGGAACTTCCAAAAGCAAATCGTCATGAACCTGTAACAATATTTTTGATTTTAAGCGCAGTTCTTTTATTTTTTTTGAAACATTTATCATCGCAATTTTTATAATGTCGGCGGACGTTCCTTGAACGGGCGTATTAAGTGCCATACGCTCGCCGAAAGATACTATTTGTTTATTGGTTGAATTTATTTCGGGGATATATCTTATTCTGCCCGTAATCGTTTGAACATACCCCTTTTGTTTAGTTTCTTCTATTATTCTGTTAGACCAATTTTTTATACCGACATACTTTGAAAAGTAATTGTCTATATACTCTTTTGCCTGTTTAACGGGAATATCCAACTGTTTAGATAAACCGAACGAAGAGATACCGTAAACTATACCGAAATTTATGGATTTCGCGGCCATTCTTTGCTGTTTTGTAACATCTTCTTTTTTTGCTATGTCAAACACTTCCATAGCTGTTGCCGTATGAATATCTTGCCCCGAACAAAATGCTTTAATTAAACTTACATCTTTTGAAATGTGCGCCAATGACCTTAAATCTATTTGGGAATAATCTGCAGAAATAAAAACGTTCCCTTCATCGGCAATAAAAGCTTTTCTAAACCTTTTTCCATACTCTGTTCTTATTGGAATATTTTGTAAGTTCGGATCGGAAGAAGAAAGTCTGCCGGTTGTTGTTACTGCCTGATTAAATATCGTGTGTATTCTTTCCCCTTCTACTTCGGTATACCTTTTAACAGAATCAACGTAAGTAGATTTTAATTTTTGCAGTTCTCTATATTTCAATATCTCGTTAGCAATATCATATTGTGACAGTCCCGCCAAAACGGATTCGTCCGTAGAATATCCCGTTTTAGTTTTTTTAATTACCGGTAAATTCAGTTTTTCAAATAATATTGCTGCCAACTGTTTAGGTGAATTTATATTAAAAGTTTCACCTGCCAAATCATAAATTTTTTGTTCTATCAACGATATTGCATTTATCAGTTCTTTATCACAAATATTTATAAAGTTATTATCTATTTTTATACCTGCTTCTTCCATCTCATACAACACTTGAACTATCGGCATTTCTATATCGTAAAATAAGCTCGATAAATTAATT
>JAZNAT010000124.1:0-6722 GCA_045586665.1 Endomicrobiaceae bacterium
TAAACCTTACAACAAAAAGTTCACATCAGAATAATCCCGTACCGAAAGTAGTTTTTTCGTTCCCGCCGGTATCAAGCGTTAAATGTGCGGATTTTGATAAATATAAAAATGTAGTTTATAACAAAAGATTATATTCTACAAATGCAAGGGCGCAGATTGAAGGTGAACGTACCGGTTGGATAAAAGTTGCAACGGATAATGATACCGATAAAATTTTAGGAGCTTGGATTTTAGGAACAAATGCCGACGAACTTATAAATATTGCTTCGGTTATGATAAAAGCAAACATGAAAATTGACGATTTGGAAAGGAATATGTTTTTTCATCCCGGACTTGCAGAAATAATTTTTGAAACAATACATTCAATAAGATAATATCAAAAGGATTAACTATTATGTTAAAAGAAACTTTTTTACATTCAAAACATAAAGAGCTCGGTGCAAAGTTTACCGAGTTCGGCGGATGGGATATGCCGGTTCAATATACATCAATTATAGAAGAACATAATGTCGTTAGAAATTCCGTAGGTATATTTGATACTTCTCATATGGGAACGTTTATTATTTCCGGTGAAAATGCAGGAAAATTTCTAGATTATGTAACAATATCGGATATGTCAAATTTGCCGTTATATAAAGCAAGATATTCAATGCTTTTAAATAAAAAAGGTGGAATAAAAGACGATATTATCGTTTACAAATTCGAAAACTATTATATGATGGTAGTAAATGCGGGAAATTTAGATAAAGATTTTGCATGGTTAAACGAAAATAAGTCAGATAACGTAGAAATAAAAAATATAAGCAAAGAAATTTCAATGATGGCAGTTCAAGGACCTAAAGCTGTTGAAACAGTTTCTCAAATTGTTGATGGTGAAATAGAATCAATGAAATATTTTACCGCCAAAGATATAACATTTAAAGGACAATCGGCAAGTTTTTCAAAGATAGCCAGAACAGGTTATACAGGTGAAGACGGTTTTGAAATTCTTATATCTAACAACTGTGCCGAATATGTTTGGTCTAAACTTATTGAGCTTGGTGCAAAACCCTGCGGACTCGGTTGCAGAGATACGTTAAGACTTGAAGCCTGCATGCCGTTACACGGTCATGAAATATCTGAAGAAATAAATCCGATAGACGCAGGTTTTATAAAAACGGTATTTTGGAATAAGGATTTTATAGGAAAAGAGAAAATAGAAAAAATAAAAGATACTCCTTCAAAAAAACTTGTAGCTTTTATTTGTCAGGGTGGCATAGCAAGAGCACACGACGAAATTTATTTGGACGGTAAAAAAATCGGTTATGTTACAAGTGGAACATTTTCACCTACTCTGAAAAAAGCCATAGGTATGGCTTTGATGGATTTTTCCGTAAACGAAACGTTATCGTTGCAGGTAAAAGTTCACAATAATTTAAGAAATATAACGATAGTCAAAAAACCGTTTTATAAACGCGAAAAAAGGAGCTGAATGAAAAAAGTCTGGTTCGGTTTAATAACCGCAGTGTTATTAAATAGTGCCATATTTGCTCAACAACTAATCGAGATATCTATTGAAATAACGGAAATAAACAACAATAAAGCAAAAGAATACGGAATAAAGTGGGTGGATGAAATATCTACCGGAGAACTTTTCGTATCAGACCCTCAAGATACTACCTTTTATCCGTCTTTAGTTGAATATAAAGAGTGGGTAAGATATACTCCTTTAAGTGCCAAACTTAAACTTTTACAGGAAAGCGGCTCGGCGCAAGTTCTGTCAAACCCTAAACTTGTAACAAAGTCCGGTACGAAAGCAAGGTTTCTTGTAGGAGGTGAATTTCCTATTTCCGTTTCAGGCGTTTCCGGCGGAAACGTTGAATGGAAAGAGTACGGGATAATTACCGAAATTTTACCGAAAATTTTACCTGATGATAAAATAGATTTGATAATAGAAGCCGAACTTTCGCGACTTGACTGGTCTAACGCCGTGCAAGGATTTCCCAATATAGCAAAAAGACAAGCAAAATCCAACGTAATATTGAAAAACCGGCAGACGGTAATTATTGCCGGACTTATAGAAAATTATAAAGATAAAACCGTTTCAGGGATACCGATATTGTCGGATATTCCTGTTTTGGGAATATTATTTAAAAGTACCAAAACGGTTGACAATAAAACCAATATTTTAATTTTTGTTACTCCGAAAATAATGGAACAATGAAAAAAATTTACGGTTGTATAAATAATGATAAAGCACAGGCGACGGTAGAATATGTTTTGTTTCTGCTTATAATGTTTGCTGCAAGTTACGGTATGGTTAGACTTTTTATTATTGCATGGAAAAATAAATTTGATTTTATTTCCGTTATTGTCGGAGTGTCGGATGTGTTGTTTTAAAAACGTAAGTTTAAACAATAATAAGGGACAATCGTTAATAGAAGGTTTTATTGTTACTGTTGTAATAACTGTTATAATGTTTGCGGCAATACAGTTGTGCATTATAGTCGTTGACGATATGTACGCAAATTATGCGGCATTTTTTACCGTAAGAAAAGTTGTCGTAACAAAAAATTCCGATATTTCCGATACTGCGAAACGGACAGTATCAAAATTTTTTACGCCGTATATGTTAAAATCAAAAAGTGTTGTAAACCATAAAACCACGCATTGGGCGGAAACTATTTTAGGTAACACGACTCCGGATCACGGCGGACGGGAAATAAAGAAACATAACATAAAAATCGCTTATCAAACAAAAGTAATGTTTTACGGACTTTTTAATCTTCAAAGCTCTTTAAGGGAAGAGTCTGCAAGAGCAAGAATGGTAAAGTCGCCTGACGAAGAATTTTATAATAAAGCGTATCCGGAAGCAAGAGAGTTTAAAAGGTATGGCTAACAAAAAAGGTCAGGTTTTACCTTACATGCTTGTAATGTCTTTGATACTGATATTTAGCTGGGCGATGATGTTAAATATTGCCAAAATTATCAGAGATAAAATGATACTGCAGAATAATACCGATAATGCGGTTTTATCAATAGCAAACTTGCAGGCAAGAACGTTAAATATGCTGGGATTAACGAATAATTTAATGGCAACCGTTTTATCTACGTCCGGATATCCGGAAAGTTTAGGAGCCGAACTTTTTATGTCGCAAATACAGCCTAAATTGGTGCGCGATAAGGTTTATGAAGTATTCGGCTGGTACCCTTTAAAAATGCTTGTACCGAGCTTTTCTACGGAAAAGATAGGCGGTTCAATGATACCGGGACCGTTTTGCGATTACAAATGCAGCCGTGTCAGAACCGAATATAAAGGCGTAAAAATGTTAAGAAAAACGGTTAAAGCTATACAAGAGTTCCAAGAAAAACTGATTGATCTATATGCTGTCAATTACAGTAATTTGTTGATAAAATTTTCGACCGACGGTAGCGTAATTGTCGCACTTCCTTCAAGATATGTTGAAGATATAAAAAATTTTAATTTTAAAAATTTTAATTTGTCGAGTTTATCGGGCGAACAATTGTTGGGTGTAAAGAAAAATTCAAAAGGTATAAAGTATTTTAAGACCAAAAATTATTGTTTTTATGCGGTCGGCATACATTTGCATTTTGTAAACTCCGAACATTATATGAGCGACAATTATTCGTGGTATGTGCAGGATGAAGACTTTTATGATAAAAAACTTGTCGCATTAGGGGTAAAAAATTTGGGAACCGATAGAAATTATCCTTATTTTAAAAATATTTTCAATATTCAAATGCCGCAACTTACTGCATATTCGGCATCAGGCGTATATAATACTGCAGACTCAATGATACCGGAACATGAAAGCGTATATACCGGCGTAAATTTTGCAGCTTTGTCAAGTTTGATACTTCTTGTCAAGCAAAGCCAAATGCTTATAACCGCAGCGGCGGAACTGGTGGAAATTCCTTTAGCGGGATGGGCGGCAGCATTGGTTCTCGGCTTGATTAACGCCGATATGTTGGCAACGTCCGTAATCAACTTTGATAATGCACGAAAAGATGCAAATACTCCGATATACAAATACAATAAAGCAAAAAGCGGCGGTTGGGACGCACATCTTGTCCCGCTATAAAAACGTAAAACGTTTTTTGATTATTTAATAAAGAAAAAAATTTTCCCTTATTATCAAAAACTTTTAAAAATCTTTTTTCGGCAATTTGTAAATTGTAAATTATATCCGCTTTTTATATAATTTACGTGATAAAAAACACAAATTTTTCAGGAGGTACAAAAATGGCTGAAATTGTTATAAACGAATCTAATTTTGAACAGGAAGTTTTGCAATCAAATATTCCGGTATTGGTGGATTTTTGGGCACCGTGGTGCGGACCTTGCAAAATGTTGTCGCCTGTAATAGACGAACTTGCAAAAGAGTACGAAGGTAAAATAAAAGTAGGTAAAGTAAATACGGATGAAAATATGTCTTTGTCTTCGCAGTTTCAAATAACTTCAATTCCGTGCCTCATAATTTTTAAAGGCGGTAAAGCGGTAAATAAAATGGTCGGTTTCAGACCTAAAAACGATATCAAACAGGAGCTGGACAATGTTTTATAAAAAAATAGTTTTGTTTTTGTTATTGACGGTAGCTTGTGTTTCTTTGTCTTGTGCGGAACTTTCTTACGATTTTACGTTACAGGATTTGGAAGGAAGGCCGGTATCATTGTCGGATTACAGAGGGAAAGTCGTATTTTTGGATTTTTGGGCTACGTGGTGTCCTCCGTGCAGAATGTCAATACCGGAAGTGGAAAAAATATATGAAAAATATAAAGATAACGAAAATTTCGTAATACTCGGTATAAATTTACAGGAAGATAAAGATACTATAACGAAATTTATGAAAAACCAAAAAATGAATTATACCGTTTTATTAAGCGATAAAAAAGTAGTATCGAATTACAAAATTCGGTCAATTCCGGCTTTTTTCTTGATAGACCAAAACGGCGAAATTTATAATAAATATATAGGTTTTGCGCCCGGTTCTGAAGAAAATTGGAAAAAAGATATAGAAAAAATTTTAAAATAATAAAAGAGAGTCAACATATGATATATGACGTTATAATAGTCGGCGGCGGTCCGGCAGGAATGTCGTCTGCCATTTATACTTCAAGAGCAAGACTTAAAACTTTGCTTATTGAAAAAGCCGGTTGCGGCGGACAAATTGCAATTACCGACCATCTTGAAAATTATCCCGGTTTTGAAGAGGGAATAAACGGATTTGAACTTGCAGTAAAAATGGAAAAGCAGGCAAGGACTTTCGGTTCTGAAATCGTTTACGGAGAAGTTTCTTTTATTGAAACCGAAGACGTTATAAAAAAAATCGTTCTTACCGACAATAAAGAATTTTTTACAAAAACGGTTATTGTTGCAAGCGGTGCAAATTTCAAAAAGCTCGGAGTCAAAGGTGAAAAAGAATTTATCGGTAAAGGGGTTTCTTTTTGCGCTACGTGTGACGGACCGTTTTTCAGAGGCAAAGAAATTGCCGTTGTAGGCGGTGGCGATTCCGCGTTGCAGGAAGCAATATATTTGACTAAATTCGTTTCAAAAGTAAATTTAATTCATAGAAGAGACCAATTTAGAGCTGCAAAAATTTTGCAGGAGAAAGTATTTTCCGAACCGAAAATAAATATTATTTTTGACAGTGTCGTTGAAGAAATTTTGGGAGAGTCTGTCGTAGAAACCGTAAAACTTAAAAACGTAAAAAATAATATTTCTTCGCAATTGGCGGTAAACGGTATTTTTGTTTTTGTAGGATGGCTTCCCAATACCGGTTTTTTAAAACAGACAGAAATAAAATTAAATGAAAACGGTTATATCATAACCGATGACAATATGAATACTTCTGTTAAAGGTATTTTTGCCTGCGGAGACGTAAGACAAAAACTGTTAAGACAGGTCGTTACGGCAACAGGTGACGGCGCAACTGCGGCAATAGCTGCTCAACATTACATAGAAAAGTAAAATGAAATTTTTAAAGAAACTAATAATATCGGTTATTGGTATTATATTAGCTTTTTTTTTGATTGAAATTTTATTGCATATATTTAAATATGAACCGTTATCTGATCCGGAATTGAACGTAAACTTTCAATTTCCAAAAAATAAATTTATAAAATGGGCTTATTTGGATATACATGAACCATTTTTTAATGTAGATAAAAATGTATTTTCTATTCAGAGAGAGGATATTTGGATACCAAGAGATAAAGGTATTGAATATTACTCTATAAGTAAAGATAAAAATAAAAAAAGGATTTTTATATTAGGAGAATCTGTTGCGAGATTGTATCCGGAATTTGTTCTTGAAGAAGAGTTGTTAAACTTTTTTGATGATGTTGAAGTAATTAATATCGGCATGGGTGCTTATGACAGTTATAGAATAGAAAAAATTAGTAGAGAATTAAATAAATTTAAACCGGATTATGTTGTTGTTTGTATAGGTAATAATGATGGGATATATTCTCAAGATTATGCAGGATGCGAAATAGATCCTGTAGATATAAATTACTTGCCATATAAATATCCGCTGATAAAAAAAATTAAAAGTTTTGCATTGTTTTCTAAATTGTTTTGTCATGAAAAAAAATTGACAAAATATACAATTGAAAAAAATTTCAGACAAAATATAATAAAAATGATTAGAAATTTAAAAAATACAAATATAATATTTGTAGATTTGCCAAACAATGAATATTATAGAGATGGTAATATTTTT
>JAZNAT010000125.1:0-16557 GCA_045586665.1 Endomicrobiaceae bacterium
GGCCTCCGACTTTACCCATGTTATATAACACGTTACTTTTTAACTTTATGTCATCGGTATTTTTTAATACGACGTTATAACTTTCCATGGCTTTGGCGTAGTCGCCTTTTTTGTAGTAAGCGTTTGCCAAATTGTAATTTATTAACGGGTCGTTCTCGTTTTTTTCTTTTGCTTTTTGAAAATATTCTATCGCTTTATCAAAATTGTCTTTTTGATACTGTTTATTGCCTTTAATCATATTTTCGTCACCGTAAGAAAATATCGAACAAAAAAACAAGATAAAAATAAAACTCAATATTTTTTTCATTCTTTCTTCCAATTTTCCTTTTTTAATTTTCCATTCTTCCGTTCTTCTGCTTTTTCGTCGTAGGCATAAACAAGTAAACAAGCAAAAACAACAAAGCCGAAGCAAGCGGAAAATAAAATCTGTCTTCCAAATTGTTAAATATGTTTGCAGTTCCTTCAATTTTGTCCAAAACATTCAACCTTGAAGACAAATCGTTTAACGATAAATTTTGATTCAAGTTATAATATCTGCCTCCGCTTACGGCAGCAATTTGTTCCAAAGTTGCAGAATCAAGTTTGGTTACTACCGTTTTACCTTTATCGTCTTTTAAATATTCTTTAAACTGCCCGTTTTCGTAAGTAGGTATCGGTTCACCTTTTTGCGTACCTATACCGACACAGAAAATTTTCGTTTGACTTTCTTTTGCAAATTTTAAAGATGAACTTAAATTACCGTCAAAATTTTCTCCATCGGTAATAATAACGAGCGCTTTAGCATTTGAAGGAACATTTTTCAAACTTTCGCACGCCAAATTTATGGCAGCCGCAATATTTGTTCCGTAAAAAGGTACGGTATCGGTATCAATCAAAGACAAAAACATTTCAAACGCTTTGATATCGGACGTCAACGGACACTGCCAGTATGCTTCTCCGGCAAAAGCAATCAATCCTATTCTTTGTCCTTTAAGTTTCTCGGTCAAATCTTTAAAAACGATCTTTGCTCTTGTCAGCCTGTCGGGTTTTAAGTCCTGAGCAAGCATACTTTTTGATACGTCTATTGCAACGATGATATCGCTTGACAAAGATTTTGCTTCAACCTGTTTTAAACCCCATTTGGGTCTTGCAAGAGCAACGACCACAAAAAACAAAGCCAAAACAAATGCCGTATTTTTTATAAAAACTTTTATAAAATCAACATTTAACATTTGTTCCCATAACGAGTAACTCGTAAACTCGTTTATCGTTTTCTTGGACAATTTAAAAGAAACCAAAAACATTACTGCGGCAATCAAAACCGCTATTAAGAGTAAAAAATTATTTATATTTTCAAACATTGTCTAAGGCAACCTTTTTAAAATCGTATTTTTTAACAAATATCCAAAAAATAAAAGCCAAAAAGCCGGCATTAAAAACTTCATAAATTGCTCATTATAATTTACGGATTTCGTATGTTCAACGACGTTTTTTTCAAGATCGTCTATACTTGAAAAAGCCTGATACAAATCTTTTGAAGTCCGTGCCGAAAAATATTCTCCGCCGGTACTTGCGGAAATTTCTTTAAGAAGAGTCTCGTCAAAAGTATTATCCTGTGCCTGCACTTTTCTTTTACCGAAAAACATATCGTCCATTTCATAATAATCGTCGGGGCTTCCTATACCTACCGTATAAACTTTTATTTTGTTATCCGCAGCAAGACGGGCTGCGGTTAAAGGAGTTATTTCACCGGCATTGTTTGCTCCGTCTGTAAGAAGTACGACAATTTTACTTTTACCGTCGACTTTTGAAAGTCTGTTAACTGCGGTAGCAAGAGCACTGCCTATCGCCGTACCGTCGGCTTTTGTAATAGACGTGTTTATCAAATCTATAAAGTTTATCAAAGCGTCTTTATCCAAAGTCAACGGACACTGTGTAAAAGCGACGGAACTGAAAACGGTTATCCCCATTCGATCGTTAACTCTTTTTAAAATAAATTCTTTCGCTCTTTGTTTTGCGTTCTCTATTCTGGAAATGTTTACCGTCGGATCGATTGCTTCCATACTCGTTGACGTATCGATTACAAGCATTATGTCTATACCGTTTGCCTGAAAAGTTTCGTATTTTGAAGAACTTTGCGGTCTTGCAAGAGCACAAATTAAAAGGCATACTCCTATCAATATTAAAATATCCGGCAAAATCAAAAATTTTGTTCTCGTGCCGGTTTTGGTTCCGAAAAAAGATAAGGATGAAAACTTTAACAAATTTTTTAAATAATATTTGTCTTTCAAAAAAAACAAAACGGAAATTACCGGTATCAACAATAATAAATATACATATAAAAATCTCATAACTTTTCTATAAAACCTTTTGCCGTATCAAAATCTTTTTTAATTTCTTCGTCTTTCGGAACAAGTTTTGCAAATTTAACGAAATCGCAGTTTATAAGATAGTTTTTAAGTTCCCTGTTATGTTCTGCAGCAATTTTATTTTTCAACATCAAATAAATTTCCGAAGTCGTTTTTTCCATAGCATCAACGGAATATGTTCTTGAAATATAAAATCTTATAATGTCGGAGAGTTTATCATAATACTCTTTTATAAAACCTTTCTCTATCAAATTAAGAGCCGTAAGCTCGTCAAGCTGTTTAAAAGCATACTCTTTCGGAGGTATCGCCCGTATTATTTCTTCTTGCGTAGGTTTCCTTTTTTTATTGCGGATAAATTTGTAAAAAGAATAAACGATTAAAGCAATTAAAATCGTCGCCAAAAAGAAATATAGGTAATACAAAAAACCATGTCTGAACTTTATCAAACTTTTAATATCGTAAATATCGGCTGACGGTTTTTGAGGGTCAAGAACAGACTTTACTTCTACAGGTACGGCATTTGTTTTTATAAACTTTTGCTGGTCATTATAGTTATATGAAATTTCTACAGACAACAGTTCCGTTTTGCCGGACTTGTAAACGGACAAAATCAAATCAACGCTTCCGTCCTGTGCGGGATTTATGTTCAACAGCTCAAAATCGCCGAAATTTGCCTGCATCAATTTTGTTTTATCGACGGCATCAGTCGTCAAACCTTCGGCTTTTAAGTTGAGTATTACTTTATCTCCTACTGTAATATTTTGTTGAGGAGTTAAGGTCTGCTCAAAAGCATACAAGTTTGCAAAACTTATAAAAAGTATAACTGTAATTAACGTTTTTTTACTTATTAACATTTTAATATTTTTATTTTCAGTAAATTACTTATTCCTTAAAATCTTGTACGGAAGACTTTATATCGTCGCCGTCGGTTTTCGGTTCTTTGTTAGCGTCGTTGTCGGACTGCACCGCCGAAACGTTTTCAAGCTTTACGTTAAAATCTTCGCCGAACAACTCTTTAAGTTTCGTTTTTGCACCTTCATGGTTTTGTTTTGCCGCTTTCAAAAGCCATTCTTTCGCTTCGTCTTCGTCCTCTTCAACTCCTTCACCGGAAGCATACATGCACCCTATCATATATTCGGCTTCGCTGTCGTTTTTAAGTTTATCGTACTCTTTAAAATAGTCCATAGCTTCACTATAATCTTTATCAACTTCGTAACCGTTATAATATATCATACCCAACATAAAAATTGCATCTTCGTTTCCGCCGACCATTGCTCTTCTGAAATACTCCAACGATGCGGTAAAATTTATTTTCCCCGTTTCACCGTGATAATAAATAAGACCTAACGCATACTCCGCATCGGAATTACCTTGATTTGCAGCTTCGTCGTACCACTTTAAAGAAGCTTTATAGTTGCCTCTGTCATAATAATAACTGCCCAATTCGTTTTGTGCGTTTGCATACCCCTGCTCTGCAGACTCTTTATACAATTTTAAAGCCGTTTCGAAATTTTTTGCCGTGCCTTGCCCGAGCTTATACATATTTGCCAAACAATATTGTGCTCTTTTATCTTTCTGTTCGGACGCTTTCAAAAACCATTTATATGCTTTTTCATAATCTTTTTCAACCATGGTTCCCGTATAATAAAGTTCGCCGAGCGTATACTGCGCTTCAACATATCCGTAGGCTGCCGACTCTTCGTAATATTTCAAAGCCAACTCGTTATTTTGCGCTACGGATCTTGCATTTTGATACATTTCTCCAAGATAAAATTTGGCTTCACCGTGTCCTTTGTCTGCCGCTTTTTTATACCATTTAAACGCTTCCTTATCGCTTTGATTGACGTTTCCCTTACCGCTTGCATAAAGACTTGCAACTTCGTACTGAGCTTCAACGTTTCCCTGCAAAGCCGCTTTTTTAAACCAGTTAAACGCCTGAACTTCGTCTTTTTTTATTCCGTCACCTTCAAGATAGCGTCTGCCTATTTCATACTGAGCGTCGGGATTTGTTTCGTTATAATTTATTGCAAAGCAATAGGCATTTACCGTACAAAAGAAAACTGCGGTTAACGCAAAATTAAAAATTTTTTTCATATATTTTCTCCTAAAATATATTTTAATAATGTTTTAAAGCTTTAAGTTGTCTTGCTTTAAAAAATTTTATCAACTCAAAAATGTAAGGTTTATCGGTAGATATATCCATAACGTCGGTTTTTGCCACCTTAAAAGTTTCGTCAAGATAATCTTCATGTTCTTTTAAATTTTTATAATATTCGTCTTTTACCTGTTTTGACGAAAAATCTATACTAGCGATAAGCCCCGTTTCGCAATCCTGTAAAGTAAAAATACCTTTTTCGGGAATTTGTTTTTCTTTCGGGTCGGAAATTTTTATACATACCAAATCGTGTTTTTTCGCCGTAACCTTCAACATACTGTCAAAATCTTTATCGTAAAAATCCGATATTAAAAAAACCAAGGCTTTTCTTTTGCACAATCTGTTTAAAGATTTTAATGCATTTTCAATGTTTGTTTTTTTGTTTTGCGGTTTATAACTTAAAATTATGTCTATAAGTTTTAAAATGTGTTTTTTATTTTTTTTAGGTTTGATATACTGTTCAACAACGTCGGTAAAAGTTAAAAGTCCGGCTCTGTCGCTGTTTTTAAGCGCCGAAAAAGCAAGTACCGCCGTAAGTTCCGCAATCAAATCGTTTTTCGTAACGTTTTTACTGCCGAACTGTCCGGAAGCGCTCAAGTCAACCGCAAAAATTACGGTCTGTTCGCGTTCTTCGTCATACTTTTTTATATAAGGTTTGTTTCTTCTTGCCGTAACATTCCACGATATTCTGCGGACATCGTCGCCGGGAACGTATTCTCTTACTTCGCTGAACTCCAGTCCCTGCCCTTTAAAAACGCTGTGATATTTTCCAGAAAAAACGTCGTCAACAAGTTTTTTCGATCTTAACTCTATTTTCTTTATTTTTGATAATATTTCGGTATTTAACAACTTAATATTCCTTATAGCATTGTTTTTAATAAAACTCTATAACAGAATTAAAATTTACGGAACTTCAACTCCGTCAAAAATTTGTTTTATTATATCATCGCTTGTAAGTTCCTGCGCATCCGCATCATAAGTGGTAAGAACTCTGTGTCTTAAAACGTCAAGTCCTATATCTTTAATATCTTCCGGCGTAACGAAACCTCTTCCTTTTAAAAACGCCAAAGCTTTTCCGGCTCTGTTCAAATTGATTGTAGCTCTGGGAGAGGCGCCGAAAGCTATAAGATTTTTTAAGTTTCCTAAATTATATTTTTCCGGTTTTCTCGTTGCTATAACTATGTCTACTATATAATTTTTAACTTTATCGTCAACATAAATTTCGTCAACGGCTTTTTTGGCTTCTTCCAAATCCTGTAAAGTTATGACGGAATTTACTTCTATTTTTTTTCTTGTGGAATATCTGTCAAGTATCGCTCTTTCTTCCTGTTCGGTAGGATAATCAAGTTTCAGTTTCAGCATAAATCTGTCAACCTGAGCTTCCGCCAACGGATAAGTTCCTTCCTGCTCTATCGGGTTTTGTGTAGCCAAAACCAAAAAAGGGTCAGGCAACGGATACGTTATTTCGCCTATGGTAACCTGTCTTTCCTGCATAGCTTCCAAAAAAGCGCTTTGCACTTTTGCGGGAGCCCTGTTAATTTCGTCGGCTAAAATAAAATTCGAAAATACGGGACCTTTTTTTACGTTAAAGTCGCCCTGTTTCGAATCGTATATCAATGTTCCGGTCAAATCGGAAGGAAGCAGGTCGGGCGTAAACTGTATTCTCTTAAAATCGCCCGATACGGCTTTTGCCATAGTGTTTACAGCCAACGTTTTTGCAAGCCCCGGAACGCCTTCCAATAATATGTGTCCGTCGGACAAAAGACCGACAAGCATTCTTTCAAGAATGTAACTCTGCCCGACTATAACTTTTGAAACTTCGCTTAACAATCCTACAATAGCCAAAGACTGCTGTTTTACTTTTTCGTTTAAACTTTTGATATCAATACTTTCCGCCATTTTGTACTCCTTATATATCCGAATATATATCGTTTGAATTATAACGATAATCGAAAATGATTTATTCTTCTTTTTTCAAATCTTCCGATTTATTCTGCAAGTATTTCAAGTACTTTTTTTACTTCCATACCCATACTTATACCGAGCTTTTGTGCAGCCGAAGTAAGCGCAACAATTTTTGAATTTAAAACGTCTTCTATCGTTTTAACGCCGGTAACGATACAAGCGACATCGTTTCTTTTTTGTGCCGTGTTTATATTCAAATAGCCGCACATAATATAACCTTTATCGCCGGTAATCACAAGCAAATTGCTGTCTTTGCTCAATTCAAGTTCAACACCTTTAAACACCGAATTTTTTATTTTAATTTCTTTTGTTACCATATTGTTCTCTCGAATTATTAAAGTTACAAAAGCTTCCAATCTTCAATTTTTTTGTTTTTCAATCCTTCGCAAAACTATTTTTATACCGTCCATGATAAAATATTAAAATTTTTACTCGGTTTCGGTATAACTACCGACGATTGGTAAGGCCACCTTTCAACTTCCATATTGTCCTTATCGACGCTTACCGTAAACTCGATATTTTTATAATTTTCCGGCAATTTCAAAATTTCAAGAGGAATTTTCAACTCTATTATCGACTTGAATTTTATGTCATCGACCGGAAGATTTACTTTCTCGGCACTATTTTCATAATAAATATAAAATTCCGTCAAATTGTTCTGCATATCAAACTTTGCCGAAATTTTATTTTTTACCGGGTCCAAGAAGTTTACGTTAAAATTAAATATTTCAAGTTCTTTCGCATTTTGTGCGATATTCAGTTTTAAAGCCAAATATATATTTTTCATATCAAAACCGTAATTGAACGATTTTAATATCGTAGATACCTGATGCATTGACCCGCCGCTGTGCCCCACAACGTAAAGACCTGCTTTTTTCCACTCAAAATAGTTTGTAATCTCGCCGTCTATTGAAGGAGAAAGCAAACCTGTCGGCATAGCAAAATTGTTTCCGCTCTGTTTTGTTTGTCCTTGTCCTTTTATCGCTTTATGCAAATAATCCGGAACTTTTTGCCCCAACAACCCGTATATTGCAATCAAATGTTGTCTGAACAACAAATCGAACATTGCATCGTTTCCGGAAGAATGATCGTCACCGTACCACCAGTTCCAATCCGATCCTTCGGCCGCATATAAAATCTGCCAAACTTTTTTTTCAAGTTCGCTGCCGGAAAATTCCGGATGTTTTTTCGTATGGTCTACTATAAAATCTCTAGTTTGTCCCAAATAAGTCCAAGCCGTATTATCTTCGTTATGACCTATCCATATACCGAAATTACCGTTTATCCAAGAACCGGCTCTTAAATTTGTTATGGTATCTTTTGCCGGAAATCTCGTCAAATAATCAGTTATAGTTACAGTTTCTATTTCTTCTTCTTTTTCCAAAGCCGCATACAATTTTGATAAAAAGTCGCGCCCGTCGTTTTGATAATATTCCCAACAATTTTCTCCGTCAAGAATTACCGAAACCAGCGGATGAGAATATTCGTTTGCGACATAATTTCCTATATTTTTTATTTTTGATATGAAATCTTTTACGGCATCGTCCGGATTCCACTTTGAGTAAACGAACCCTATGGAATCGGAAAGACCGTGATCTCTAAAAATCATGCTCACTTGTCTTCCTTCAACATTTACGTTGTAAGGTCTGAACAAGTATCTTCTGTTCTCATAAACTTTATTAAAACTTGCCGAAAGTATCGCTTCGTCGGTTGCAAGCCACTTTATTGAGTTTTCGGAAACTATTTTCACAACTTCATTACAAACGGAACCTTCAGACGGCCACATTCCGGAAGGCTTTTTCCCAAACAGTTTTTCGTAATAATTTATTGCACTTTGTACGTGCCAAACGGCATCTTCTTTATGAGAAAATCTTTTTTTCGGTAAAACTATATTCGGCGTCGCATCAAGTGCATTGTTCGTATCACACAACAGAGGCATTATAGGATGATAAAAAGGCGTTACGGAAACTTCTATCTGTCCTCTGTCTTGCAGTTCCTTATGTTTTGCAACTATCATTCCGCAAATTTGCAGTTGTTTTTCTATAAGTTTATGTTTTTCATCTTCGGTAAAGTCTCTACCTTTAACATAAAGCGAGTTTATAAACTCGTCGTGCCGTCTCCAGTAAGGGTCGAACCACGACAAATTAAACCAAACCTGCAAATCTCTTATATCTTCGTTTTTAAAATAGTTCAATATTCTTTTAATGTCGGCTTCGCTGGTCTGTCGTCCTCTTTTATCAAGAAGCTGGTGGTATCTGTTATAAGGAAAAACCATCGTATCCCAGTTTGCCATAAAAAAGTTCATTAGAATAAAAACTTTTTCCTCTTCGGAAAGCTCCAAAACCGGTTTTAATGTCAAATCCAAAAACTTGTCTTTTGCAATACCTTTTGAATATTCGTCAAGCTGAATCAGTAATGACGGAACAAGATTTACGTTTGATTTTATTTTAGGATAATCGTCCAAGATTGCAATCATATCATAATAATCTTTCGTTGCATGGAGTCTTACCCAAGGCAGCTCGTAAGTATTGCTCAACGGATTTTTATAAATAGGCTGATGCTGGTGCCACAAAAATGCTAAATAAGTTTTCTTCATTAAAAACTCCGGAAACGTTGCTTGTTATTATTTCAATTTTTCGCTTGCTTTATTGGCATACACCGTACCGAAAAATTTATCAATAATATCCTTATATGTTTGTTTTGCTTCTTCCGGTTTGTTTGACAACTCGTACAATCTTGCCAAATTTTCCATAACCGAAGGTGCCAAATAATTGTCTGCATACTTAGATAAAAACTCTTTTGAAAGTGCAATTGCCTGCTCAAAATTGTTATTATCATCGTAAATTGAAATAAGCAACGGATAACCTATAGGTCTTACCGTGTAAGGAACGGCATTTTCCGTAAAATTTTTTAACAATTGTTCCGCATGCTCGTAATTTTTTTGATGTATCAAATAAGTTGATTTCATAAGCATTGCTCTGTATGCGGCGGGCGTTCTTTTATAATTGTTCATCAAATCGTCCATTATGGACAAACCCTGCTCCGTATTTCCGGAAGCGATAAGTTCCGATGCGGTATTCAATTTATCCGATGCCGAACCGTTTATAGCCTGAATTCTTGCATAAGCAAAAACTATAAAAAAAGCAATAATACCTACAAAAACAAGCGTACTGAAAAAAGAAGTTTTATTCTTTTTTATCCAATCTATCAATCTAACGATTTTCGTTTTTTTTGTTTTCATTTTAAAATCCTCTATTTTTTTGAAGCAACAATATCGTAAGAATTTTGTTGCATAATTTTAAAATATTCAAAGTCCAGTCCCGCATTTTTAAGCGTAACTTCTATCTTTTCTTTATCCAGCAAATTTTCAGGTTCATGAGAATCCGTATTCAACACCAACTTTGCACCGTATTCCAAAGCAAGTGCCGCCACTTCTTTATTTGTAACGTTGTGTCCGCAACGCGTAGTAATTTCCAAACAGACGTTATTTTGTTTTGCAAGTAAAACCTCTTCTTTTGTAATGTGTCCGGGATGAGCAAGAATATCAATTCCCGCCTGCACCGCATACAAATTTGTTTCAGGCGGAACTGTTTCGGCAACAGTTTCGCCGTGTACGACAATAATTTTTGCACCGAGTTCTTTACATTTTTGTACCACATCTTTTATAAGCTTCGGAGGAACATATGTAATTTCTACCCCGGGCAGAACTTCAATATCGTACTCAGCCTGCAAAATTGCGGAAACATTCATAATTCTGGGTATAACATAATCATAAGTTGAATAATCAACATGATCCGTTAATGCAATAGTTTTATACCCTTTAAACTTTGCTCTGTACACCAGTTCGCTCGGCAACAGAACTCCGTCCGAAAATAATGTGTGCGTATGCAAATCTATCATCAATAAACCTCTAAATAAATATTATATCATTTTTATTTCTTTTTTATAACCGTTCCTTTCAATTTTTTTATACCGCTTACGCCGTCAACAATCAAAACTTCTTTTACGCCTTTAACTATTGCCTGTTTACAACTTTGTATTTTCGGTATCATACCGCCGGTGATAACTTCGTCTTTTATAAGTTTGTCGACTTGTTTTATTTTTATATCTTTTATCGTTTTTTTATTTTTATCCAAAACGCCTGCAACGTCGGTTAAAAATATAAGCCTGTCGGCTTTAAAGGCAACGGCAATGTTTGTTGCAAGAACGTCTGCATTTACGTTAACGGCATGTGATGTTTTATCCATACCTACCGAAGAAATTACCGGAAAAAATCCGCCTTTTATCAAAGTTTCTATCAATTTTATATCGGTTTTTACAGGCTCGCCTACAAAGCCCAACTCTTTTTTTACTTTACAAACGGCAACGGAACCGTCTCTTGCCGATATTCCGCAGGCTTTGACGCCGCATTTTATAAGTTCTGCGGTAAGCATTTTGTTTACTTTGCCGCTCAAAGCCATTTCAACGGCTTCCAAAGTCTGCTCGTCGGTATATCTTAAACCGTTGACAAACTTCGATTTTATATTCAGTTTTTCAAGCAGATTGTTTATTTCAGGACCTCCGCCGTGCACCAAAACTATGTTTTGTTTTTTTGAAATTTGTGCCAGCTCTTTTATAAACTTTTTTTGTGCGTCTTTATTTTTAGTCAAACTTCCGCCGAACTTTATTACGGTAATATTTTTCATCGTATCCCCCGAAAAAAAGCTACAAAAATTTATTAGTCGTTATTGAACATTTATAATAACATTTTTGTAGGAATTATAAAAGGCTGTTATATCAGGTCGGCGATTGTTACTTTAAAACCGTCGTCTTTTGTTTTTAAAGTGCTGAATTTACAGGAAAGTTTAAAATCGCAACAAGCACATTTTTGCGTGTCGGGAACGAACTCGTTTTCGTTTATTTTTTCGGCAACTTCAACGGAAAGTTTTACCGCCGCATTTATTTGTTCTTCGTTTCTTGTCGTATAAACTTTTTTATTGTGCGATAAAAAGTATATTGCAATTCTGTCCGGAATAAAACCGAGCGCTATTTTGCAGGCATAACAATATAAACTTAACTGTAAATCAGCGTCGACTTTTTGTTGTTCCCACATAACTTTATGAGTTTTGTAATCTACAAGTTCTTTCGTTCCGTCATCATACTCGTCTATTCTGTCTATTATGCCTATAAAAGGATATTTGCCTATTTCGGATTTGAAATTGTGCTCGGTATAAATTTTTTTAGGAACGTGTCTGCCGAACGTTTCCCAAAAATTTTTCAGCACGTCAACGGCTCTTAAATAGCTTACGTATACGTCTTGATTTGTTTCGTATCCGCTGCTTTCCCAACAGAAATTCAAAGCGTCAAGCAACGCTTCGTAATTGTAAATTCCTTTTTTATAAAAATAATCCAAAGTTTTATGGACGGCATTTCCGAAAGCTATATCGGAGTTTAACGGAATATACTTGTTTTCCAAATATATCAGTTTATATTTGTGCGGACAAAACAAATATGTGTTTATTCTGGAATAACTTATTTTAAAAGATTTATCTCTCATTTTTTACATCCTGTAAAAAGCAACTACGGTATCGCCGTATTTTTCCGTTCTGTAATTGTTCAAGCCTGCAACGTTACCGACGGACTCTTTCATGTGCCTTTGTGAAATTACTATACCGTTTTCTTTGAGCATTGAAAACAAAACTACGTTTTTCAACGTCGGATAAGTTAAAGCCAACGCTTTTTTGTCGCCGTCTTTATAAGGCGGTCCCATAAAAATAATGTCGTATTTGTTTTGAAATTTTGCAAACCCTTTTACCACGTCGCATTTAACTATATCGGCTTTATCTTCAAGAGAAAGCATTTTTAAATTATACTTTACAAGCGCTATCGATTTATCGCTTATCTCGGCAAAAATTACACGTTCCGCCCCTCTTGATAACGCCTCTATACCGACCGAACCCACACCGGCATACAAATCCAAAAACAAACTGCCCGGAAGAATTGGAGTAATAATATCGAAAACAGACTTTTTCATCATACCCAGCATCGGTCTTATAGAAAAATCGTCTTTAGGTAAAGTTTTAAGTTGTCTTCCTCTGAAAGTTCCGCCTATAATTTTAAGCATAAAAAATCCGATTATTTTTAGTTTTGACAGATATTTTACAAAAAACCGCTTAGAAAAAAAAGTATATAAAAACCGGGAAGATATTTTTATCTCCCCGTTTTATCGAAAATCTTTCCTCTCTCTTAAAAAACAAAGGTTTCCGGCAATGACGGCACTGCGTGCCGAGATTGCTTCGCTTCCGCTCGCAATTGACAAATAAAAAGAATCACAATGACATAGCGACAAAACTTTTAAAATTTTCATTTTCAAAGCACAGTTAAAGCCGTCTATGAGCGAACTATTTTTAAAACAAAAAACTTATACTCTTTTAAAAGTTTTTTCCCGTAGGGCAACGCGTCTTTGTTCGAAGCTTTTGCCGTTACATTAGGTTGTTAGGCAAAAGCAAGTTGACCGTCGGTTTTAAAAATTGGAGCCAATGGCTTTAGTGCAGGAAAATGTAAAATTTTAAAAGAACTTACTGCGAGATTGCCGATAACAACACTCAGCAATGACAAAAAAAGAACATGAATAAAAAATTTGTTAGCAGATTTTGAAAGTAAAAATTTTAATGAGTATTTTCTTGAAGCAAAAAACTTAAAATCGTGAAGTGAATTTTGATAAGTTTATTATATTAAAATTTCTGCTGAGAAACAACAAACAAACGGCAACGTATAATAAAGTTATTCTACTGAATAGTTTTTATTTGTTTTTTTAACTATATCGGTATCTTTTAACTTCTATTCAATACACTAATTACTACCTGCAAAATAACATCTTTATCTTTAGGATTGCTTTCTGCAATAAGAAGCGTTAAAGCAAATAAAGTTGAGCTGTCTATAACAGGTTTGTTTGTTTTATCATAAAGTATTTTGTTTCTGTCTAAAAAATACAAAAAACAACTTGCGGCGATTCTTTTGTTTCCGTCGACAAAACTATGGTTTTTTACAACCATATAAAGCAGCATTGCAGCTTTTTCTTCCAAAGTAGGATAAAGATCCTGCCCGACGAAAGTTTGATACAGCTGATTAACCGAACTTTCAAAACTTTTATCTTTAGGAAGGGCAAAGACGTCACTTGCAAATTCACCTTTCATTTTATCGATAATTTTTAAAAAGTCTTGCATTTTTATTCGAACGGATTTTCTTTTAGATTTACCTTTTTTATCCAACTGTTGATGGTCGTAGTCGTCAAGTAAATTCAATCCTTTAACAAAAGTGTTTAAAATATTGCTTACGTCTTGTGCCTGCTTTAAAGTTTCAACTTGATTTGTTAAACTTCTGTTAAGCAAATCTACCGTTTGTTGTAATGTTATAAATTTTTCTCTTTGTTGCTGCAACACTTTATTATTTATAATATACCCTTGTGTAAGGTATTTTTTTAATGTTTTTGTTGCCCAAATTCTAAATTGTGTTGCTTTTGCAGAATTTACTCTATAACCTACGGAAATAATGGCATCAAGATTATAAAAAGAAGTTTCTTTTGTTTGAGTTTTATTAATTAAAGCGCCATGTTGAGTGGTTATTTCCATTTTGGAAATAACCTCTTTTTCATCCAATTCTCCTTCTCTAAAAATATTTTTTAAATGCTTATTTATTGCAGGAACTTTCACATCAAACAACTCTGCCATAGATTTTTGTGTTAACCACAAGGTTTCGTTTTGCATTTTTATATCGATTTCGGTTTCACCGTTTTTTGTTTTATAAATGATTATTTTGTTTTCTTTTTCCATAAATACTCCTTATTTATAGATTTTACAAAAATTATTTGATGTTTACTATAAATTTTATAAAAGTATTGCGTCAACATATTGTCGCAAGTTGAAAGGTTTTAAGATCTGATTAATAACTACGAGATTTCCGACTACGGCACTCGGCAATGACGGCTAAAGAAATTTGTGAGTTGAAATCAGAGGAAATCAGGTTTGTAAAATTGAAATTTTCGAGTAAAAAAAATGGAGCTAAGGGGGATCGAACCCCTGACCTCTTGCATGCCATGCAAGCGCTCTCCCAGCTGAGCTATAGCCCCGAAACTACAATTTATAATTTATAAAGTATATGACAATTTTACAAGAAATTATAAACTATTTTTTGATTATATCATATTTTTTATTTTTCGTTCAATACTTTTATCGATTCTCTTGCTATCATAAGTTCTTCGTTCGTCGGTATAACCATAACTTTTATTTTGGAATCGGCTGCGGAAATAAACCTTTCTTTGGAGCTTCTGGGCTCGTTTAACGATTTATCTATTTTGATACCCAAATTATCCAACCCTTCGCACATTTTTTCTCTCGTTAAAGGAGAATTTTCTCCTATACCTGCGGTAAATACTATACCGTCGATACCGTTTAAAACTCCGTAATATGCACACAAATATTTTTTGCCGCTGTAACATAACATATTGAAAGCAAGTTCGGCTTTTTTGTCGCCTGCAAGCATTGCATCTTCAACTTCTCTCATGTCTCCGCCGGCTATACCGGAAATTGCAGCCACACCGCTTTTTTTGTTTAAAAGATTATTCATCTGTTCTGCGGTTATACCGGGATTTTTTTCCATTATATGAACAAGCACCGCAGGGTCTATACTTCCGCATCTTGTTCCCATAACAAGACCTGCCAAAGGAGTAAAACCCATGGACGTATCTATAACTTTACCGTTTTTTATTGCCGTAATAGAACTTCCGTTACCTAAATGACATGTAATCAAATTTACTTTATCTACGGGAATATTTAACATTTGAGCGGCTTTTTGCGTAACGTATTTATGCGATGTTCCGTGCATACCGTATTTTCTTACGTGGTCTTTTTCATAATATTCGTAAGGAACGGCATACATATAAGCGTAATCGGGCATCGTTTGATGAAAAGCCGTATCGAATACCAATACCGAAGGTATTCCCGGCAACATTTTTTCAACGGCTTCTATACCGGCATAATGGTGAGGCGTATGTAAAGGTGCTATGGAATAACATTCTTTCAAATCTTTCTTTACCTGTTCGTCTACCAATACGGGTTTTGAAAATTTGTGTCCGCCGTGAACTACTCTGTGGCCTATAACGGCAATTTCTTTTATATCTTTAATGCTTCCCGTTTTTTCGTCCAACAAATCTTTTATTATTATTTGAACGGCTTCAAAATGGTTTGCAACTTTGCAAGGTGTTTTTACCTGCGCAACGGTTAAGGTTTGTCTTTTATAAAAAGATTCTTCAAGACCGATACATTCCACAAGTCCCCAAGCGATTTTCTGTTCTTTTTCCATATCGAACAAAGAATATTTTACCGACGAAGAACCGCAATTTACCACTAAAACTTTCATTTTTTTCCCCTTTGGACAGTAATCATAAATAATTTTTTATTATATCATAATAAATTAAAAGTTCAAAGCCGATTTTTAACCGAAATATTTTAAACCGACATATTGACTTTTATTATTGTTATATGTTATATTTAATATTGAATTAAAATTCAATATTAAAAAGGAGTCCGTTTTGGTTCAGGTTTTAAAAGACGAAATATTCGAGCGCATATATAATGCCGCAATAGATGTTTTTTACGAAAAGGATTATCGCAGTGCAAAAATGCAGGAAATTGCAAAAAAAGCAGGTATCCCGGTAGGACTTATATATTCATATTACAAAAACAAAGAAGAATTGTTCGATAAAATAGCTTCCTCTTTAGTTATAAATTTTGACAAAATTACCCGTGAAGAAGAAAAATCTTGCGGAACACCTTCGCAAAAATACAAAAATATTGCGGAAAATTATTTTCTTAACATTTTGGAAAACCATAAAATTTTTGTAATTTTAATCGATAAAAGTTACGGAACCAAATATGCAAACACGAAAGAAAATTTTATTCGTTCTATAGAGTGCCACATAAAACGGCAGTTAAAAAAGAAAAATCATAAATTATACAACGATATGCTATGTCACATTCTTGCAGGGAATTTTACCGAAAGCATTTTGGAAGTGGCAAGACACTACAAAAACAAAAATTTTGCCAAAAATAT
>JAZNAT010000126.1:0-5462 GCA_045586665.1 Endomicrobiaceae bacterium
ATAATATTAAATGAATCTTATTCATAAACTTTAATTTCATAATAAATCACTAACTTTTTTACAAATAAAATCCGCTTGTTTTAAATATTGTTTCGGAAGGCTTGTGGTAACTGCAACACAAAACATTTTTGCCGCTTTTGCCGCTTTTATACCGTAAGGAGCATTTTCCATAACAATACACTCGTCAGGTATAACTTTTAGTTGTTTTGCCGCCGCTAAATATGAATCGGGATAAGGTTTTCCTCTTTTTATCATATCGGCAGAAACTATTACGTCAAATAAAGAAATAATTTTTTTAGGCAACATGGAAACGACTTTTGCTTTTGTAGAGCCGGTAACTATTGCTAACTTCATATTTCTTTCTTTCAATTTTTTTAAAACGATTTCTATATCTGGGAACAAAAAAACTTTAAAATATTTTTTGTATAATTTATCTCTTAACTTTAAAACTTCATTGACAATTTTATCGTTACATTCAATTTTTTCTTTTTTAAAAAACCGCTGTACGCAAACTTCACACTTTTCGCCTTCTTTTTCATAAATGTCAAAAGGGGAAACGGTAACATTATATTTTTTTAAAGTTTCAAACCAAGAAATAAAATGGTACGGCATGGAGTCTACAATAACTCCGTCCATATCAAACAATACCGCCTTATATTTATTTAAATTTTTAATCTTTTTTTCTTCCAATCTTTTTATTCATCCAATCTTCCAATCTTTTGCCGTTAAAGTCCCAATGCAACTTTTTCATCCACAATAGGTATGTTGTTTGCTTGTAACACTTCTATAGCTTTTACCAAATTATCAAACTTGAAAACCATCAACGCTTTTTCACTTGCTTTTTCTACAAACCCGTACATATATTCAAGATTAATATTGTTATCGGCAAGCACTTTTAACGCCTTTGCAAGTCCTCCCGGCGTGTCGGAAACTTCCACGGCAACTACTTCGGCTACCGTAGTAATAAAACCGTGCGATTTTAAAACTTTTTTTGCAGTTTCTGTATCATCTAATACAACCCTCAATATTCCGAACTCGGGACTTTCAGCAATAGTAAGTGCTTTTATGTTGACGTCATTATCGCCTAACAATTTACAAACTTCCGCCAATCTTCCTTTCGTATTTTCAATAAAAATAGACATTTGGTTAATTGTTTTCATTATTCCTCCTTAAAAAAATACTTCGTGTTTTTTGCTGAGAAGCTGCGTTGTTGAACGTGAATGAAAAACTTTGTTTTTCTTAGCTGATAGCAGAGAAGTTTAATGTAAGTCTCTTTTATCTATAACTCTTTTTGACTTACCTTCGGTTCTTGCCAACGTTTTAGGTTCAACCAATTTTACGTTAACGCCAAGCCCTACTGTAGAATCTATCGCTTTTTTTATTTTAGCTTTCAAATTTTCCAATGCTTTCAATTCATCGGTAAATAACTTTTCATCAACTTCTACCAATACTTCCAAAGTGTCCATAGAGCCGTCAACTCTGTCGACTATCAACTGATAATTCGGCAACGCACCGTCTACTTGAAGCAAGGCATGTTCCACCTGCGTAGGGAACACGTTTATTCCTCTTACAACTATCATATCGTCGGTTCTTCCTTTTATTTTGCTAAGACGAGGAACGGTTCTTCCGCATTTGCAAGTTTCATAAGTTATAGAAACTATGTCTCTTGTTCTGTATCTTAAAAGAGGTATGGCCTGTTTTGTCAACGTCGTAATTACAAGTTCGCCCGGCTGACCTTCTTTAAGGGGTTCGTTCGTTACAGGATCTATTATTTCAGGATAAAAAACGTCGGACCAAATGTGAAGACCTTCTCTGTAAGTACATTCCTGTGCCACTCCGGGTCCGACTATTTCGGAAAGTCCGTATATGTCGGTAGCGGTCATATTTAAAGTTTTGTCTATCGTATCTCTCATTGCAATACTCCAGGGCTCCGAACCGAATATACCTACTTCCCAACTTGCAGTTCTCGGATCTATTCCCAAATCTTTCATTTCTTCCGCCAAATATAAAATGTAGCTCGGAGTACAAGCTACGATTCTGGGTTTGAAATCCTGCATCAATTTGATTTGTCTTTTAGTTTGTCCCGACGACATCGGCATAATAGTTGCACCCAGTCTTAACGCACCGTAATGAAGCCCGAGACCTCCGGTAAACAAACCGTATCCGTAAGAAATTTGAATTATGTCTCCTTTTTTACCGCCGGCACAAACGATGGAACGGGCGGCAACGTTTGCCCAAAGATTCAAATCTTTAACGGTATAGCCGACGACAGTGGGATTTCCGGTCGTTCCGCTTGAAACATGAATTTCGGCAACGTTTTTAACGTTTCTGGAAAATAAACCGAACGGGTAAGAGTCTCTCAAATCCTCTTTCGGAGTAAACGGCAACTTCGTTATATCGTCTATCGTTTTTATATCAGTAGGAACTATTCCCATTTTATTTAACTTTTGTTTATACACCGGCGAATTGGTATAGACATACTTTACAAGTTTTACCAACCTTTCGGATTGAAGATTTTTTAAATTTTGTCTGCTTGCACATTCTATCTCTTCGTTGTAAATCATTTTATTGCTCCTTAAAAATCGCCTTGCGATTTTTTAGCTGAGAAGCTGCGTTGTTGAACGTGAACGAAAAACTTTGTTTTTCTTAGCTGATAGCTGAGGAGTTTAAGGTATTTTCGCTTTGCGAAAACTCTATTATTTATCAAAAATTGCTATGCAATTTTTACAACAAACTCTTCAACTTTTCAACTTTTCAACTTTTCAGCTCTTCAGCTTATCAGCTTATCAGCTAATTTAAATCGCAGATTTAAAAATTTCCAAATTTTTATCTACAAATTGCGGTTTTATCACTTGCTTTAATGCTTTTTGCCAACTTTCTTTCGAAAGTCCGAGATGTTTCGATAAAACACCAAGCATATACGTATTTAAAAATTTCGGATTATTTATTTTATTTCTTGCATTGACGAATTCTTCAAACAAATCCGTTCCGGCTTTTTTTAACAGCGATACCATTCTGTCATGTTCGCCTTTATCGAAAGATAACAAATAGTCAACCTGTCCTGCTTCGATTATAGGAGAAAAGACCTCTTTACCGAACCTTAAATGAGACTCGACAGAACCTCCTCTTTGTGCCATACCGTGAACTTCGGACTTTTTTACGTGGTATCCGTCATACATAGCGGCAAGTCCGACGATTTCTGCAGCGGTAAGTATTCCTTGTCCGCCGGTACCGCAGAACAAAATATTTATCGTATCACTCATTTAATTTATTCCTCTTATTATTGATAAAATAAAATATTAAAAATTTACTTTCAATTGAACTGAGTCGGACACTTCGTGTCCTCAGCTGAGAACGAAAAACTTTGTTTTTCTTAGCTGAAGAGCTGAAAGGTTTCGGTATTTTTCGCTCTGCGAAAAATCTTTTATTTATCAAAAATTGCTATACAATTTTTACAACAAACTCTTCAACTTTTCAACCTGTCAGCTATTCAGCTGTCGTTATAACTTTTCAGCTCTTCAGCTTATAAGCTAATTTGCAGCTTCTAAAGCTCCAAACTTACATTGTTGAACACAAACGTTACATCCGGCACATAAATTTTCGTTCAGTTTTATATTTCCGTTTTCGTTCTTAAAGATTGCAGGACAATCCACGCTTACGCACATATAACACTTTTTACATTTGTCACTATAAAATTTCGGTGCAGGTTTTTTGCTTCTGTCTATCATTTTGCAAAGACCGATTCTTACTATCAAAACGGACAGTTCGTCTTTAGCGCTATATTGCTTTATTTTTGCTTCTATCGACGAGCACATATCGTCTATAACTTCAACATTGTCGGCACCGCAGGCTTTTGACAATTGAACCAAATCAAGTCTTTTTGTTTTTTCACCTTTTGCGGTAACGCCTGTTGCAGGGTTCGGTTGAGCTCCTGTCATAGCTGTTGTTCCGTTATCAAGAATAATAATTACACCTTTCGTTTTATTATATGCACAATTGATTAACCCTTCAACTCCGGAATGACAAAACGTGGAATCACCTATAACGGCAACGGCTTTATCTTTACCTAAAATTTTTGTCAAACTGCTCATTATTGTAACACTCGAACCCATACATATAGTCGTGTGTGTTGCCGATAACGGCGGTGTTGCACCCAAAGTATAGCAACCTATATCTCCTGCAACGATAACTTTGGTTTTTCTTAAAGCCACAAACGTTGCTCTGTGAGGGCATCCCGGACACAAAACAGGTTTTCTTCCGGACTGAGGATAAACGGTCTTCGGTTTTGATTCGATTATGTCTCTTACCGATTGAGGATTCAATTCTCCGACTCTGTAAGTATAATGTTTGCCTTGACACTTTATTCCCATCTGTAAAAGGTGTTCTTCAATAAAAGGTTCACTTTCTTCTACAACGACGACTTTTTCTACTTTAGAACAAAACTCTTTTATTTTTTTGTCCGGAAAAGGAAACGGCATTGACAGTTTTAAAACGGACGCATTCGGATAAACTTCTTTAACGTATAAATACGAAACACTGTCACAAACTATCCCTAAACATTTATCTTTTATTTCTATAAAATTTTCCGCTAAATTTTCGGAAAACTCCTGCATTTTTAATAATTTTTCTTCCAACTCGATATGTTTCTTATAAGCGTTTGCAGGAACCATAACATATTTTCTCGGGTTTTTCTCAAACGGTTTATCGGCAATTTCAACTCTTTCGCCAATTTCTACCGTTTCTTTAGTATGAGCGACCCTTGTCGTCATTCTGAAAAGAACGGGAGTATCGAACTTTTCGCTTATTTCAAAGCCGAGTTTTATAAGTTTTTTTGCTTCCGCAGGTGATGAGGGTTCCAACAACGGAATTTTTGCAAACTTTGCAATAAGTCTGTTATCTTGCTCGTTTTGAGATGAATGCATTCCCGGATCGTCACCAGTAACAATAACAAAACCTGCATTAATTCCCGAATATGTTGCCGTCATTAGAGGGTCCATCGCAACATTTACTCCCACATGTTTCGACGAATAAATCGACCTTACTCCGGCAAAAGATGCGCCGAGAGCAACTTCAAAAGCCACTTTTTCGTTTATTGACCATTGTGCGTCGATTTCTTTAAATTGTGCCAAATACTCTAAAATGTCGGTTGCGGGCGTTCCGGGATAGGACGCCGCAAATTTAAGACCCGCTTCATAAGCTCCTTGTGCAAGAGCTTCGTTTCCTGATAAAAGTTTATATTTATTCATAATAGAATATATTTTATATTATTTACAAACACTCTGCAAGAAAAACGACCATATTGATAACAAAATTTCAATCTGAGCCTGCAATAAAAAAAGAAAATTGTTCCATAAACAAAAAAATGATAAAATACGTTTTATGAATAAAGAACTTGAACTTAAAACCATGATGATACTTTCACTTGCATGGTTGATACTTTTTATAATTTTCAAAACAAAAAT
>JAZNAT010000127.1:0-10825 GCA_045586665.1 Endomicrobiaceae bacterium
TTTCTATTTTATTTTCACTTTCAAACACTTTATTTGCTGCAGAAGCATACAAATTTCTATTTATGTTTGCTTTTGTTTGCGTTTTTTTACTTGCAAAATTATTCAAACTTGCAAACGATTGGTCGATTATCGCTTTTTGTGTAGTAAAACCGCCTGCTGCGCTTGCTACTGCTCCCGATACTATTGCAGGGTTTATATCAGGCGTTATTCCTCCGGCATTTGTAAAATAAAAAGTTCCCGTTTCATTATCAAAAACCACATCGTATTTATACAGTGCTGAGAATGCCGTAGGTGTTGAGATTATTCTGTCTTTTAACACCGTCGAACTTGTAAACATTATTTCGGTAGTATTTCCGGCATTGCTCAATATGTTTATCGATTTTATGTTTATCATGCCCGCATCGGAAACGGTTTGTGCATAAATCGTATCCATTTTTTTGTTTTTCAAGTCGGCATCTACCGCCAAAGTCAAACCGTTTGTTACCGTTAAATTATTAAAATTATGGTCTTGTATTTTTTCGTTTATAAAATCTATCGTTCCTCTATATACATGCAAATCTCCGCCGAAAAATGTTCCGTTTTCTCCTAAGGCTATCGTTCCGTTATATAAGTTTACTTTACCGGTATATCCGGTCATATCTTCGTTTAATATTACTTTACCTGTTGTAGGCAATGTGCCGGATGATTTGTTGATATTCATAATACTTGCATTATCAGCGGAAGTTATTCTGTCGTTAAATACTATATTTGCACCTTTGTTCGTCCACATATTTATTGTTCCTGCAGTATCGTGTATTGCATTGGATATTCCGTTTGCGGTGTTTCCGGTAAACTCTATATCGGAGCTTTCGGCTATTAAATTCAATATAGCCTCTTCATTATCTATTGCTCCTCCTTCTTTTCCGGCTTCATTTTCGATAAACTTCGTTCCGCTTAAAACGGTGAATGTTCCTAGGAAATTCCTTATAGCTCCGCCTGAGAGGTTTGCATAGTTGTTATAGAAAATATTATTTGAACCTATTTCTACTATTGAGCTGTGATTAAATATTGCTCCGGCCACGAAATCTGCCGTATTATGTGAAAAGATAACTTGCGAACCTGTTCTAAATACGGACGGGTTTCCATTCATCTCTTTGCCGATCCATATCAGATTTCCGTAATTGTTAGAAAAGGTTATATTTGAACCGATTTCGATAATACTACCGAAACTGTTTTCTATAAATTCTCTAAATCCGGATATCGTGCCGACATTTTCTATTATTATTTTTTTATCATTGCCGTTATATTCATATTTGCCGACTCTTATTCCATATATTCTTCCATTTCCCGTTATATCGTAACCGTTACCGTTTATTATTAACTGCTTTCCGCCAAAATCTTTTAAATCTTCCGTAATAGTTTCATTTTGTGTTAAATTATATACTTTGTATGTAGTCGTATCGTTTACAATTTCTTTAAATGTTTGCGGCGATGATAACTTTTCATAACCGACTGCATAATCCGACAATTTTGAAAATTTTACCGCCGTCCCGCCGTAATTTACTTTTAAGTCCGCATTAAGAGAAGGTGCTTGTTCCGAAAATAATGTTAATCTTCCCGTATTTTGTAAAATTAAGTTTATGTTTAAAACATTTACATTGGATAATGTTATCGAACCGCTTGCACTGTCGGTAATTTCAACAATATCGTTTAAACAAAAATTTCCGTTTAAGTTTGCATCTATTTCCAACAATGCATTGCCGGAAAATGTCGATATTTTTACATCCGACGGTGTATTTCTTCTGTTGTTTATCAAATTTATTGTCGCTAAGTTACTTACATTTAGTTCCCCGCCGAAAAACTTTCCGTCTTCTCCTAATGCTATCGTTCCGTTATACAAGTTTACTTGTCCGGTATATCCGGTCATATCTTCGTTTAATATTACTTTACCTGTTGTAGGCAATGTGCCGGATGATTTGTTGATATTCATTATGCTTGCATTATCTTCGGAGGTTATCCTGTCGTTAAATACTATGTTTGCACCGTTGCTTGTCCACATATTTATTATTCCAGTTTCAGCATGTATTGCGTTTGATATTCCGCCTGCCGTGTTGCCGGTAAACTCTATATCGGAGGTTTCGGCTATTAAATTTAATATACCCTTATAATTATTAAAAATTGCTCCGCCTTCATTTCCGGCTTTATTTTCGATAAATTTCGTTCCGCTTAAAATTGTCATAACTTCGAAATCATCGTTAAATATAGCTCCGCCGCCCAGTCTTGCCGTATTATTGCTGAAAATAGCATTTGAACCGATTTCTATTGTCCCGTCGTCGTTAAATATCGCTCCGCCATATTCTGCCGTATTATTACTGAAAAGAGTGTTTGAACCGATTTCTATTGTTCCTCCATGGTTATATATCGCGCCGCCGCTCATATATGCCGTGTTGCTGCTGAAAATAGCATTTGAACCGATTTCTATTGTTCCTATGCGATCGTTTAATATAGCTCCGCCATATTCTGCCGTATTGGAAGAAAATTCGCTGTCGTAAACATTTAATGTTCCGGAATTATAAATCGCTCCGCCCCATGCAGATCCTGTTGAGACTGAATTGTTATAAAATTTTGACGAATTTATCGTAAGTGCTGCTCCTTGTTGAACATAAAATACTCCGCCGTGATATTTCTCTTCGGTTTGGTTAAACCCCGTATATGTTTGATTTGTTACCGAACTGCTCGTTTCAATTACATAATGTTCCGCCGCAAAAGACAAACTTACACCGAACAACATTACCGCCAACAACAAAACCGCAACTAAGTGACCTTTTTTAATTTTTTCCATTTTCTCTCCTTGTAATGATAATAAAAAAACTTGCAATACGATTTTTGAGCAAAAATTGGTTTTGTAAAATTTTAAAATTAAATTTTGTTAGCAGATTTTGAAAGCAGATGTTTATTTTCAAATCGTGAAGTGTTTTTTGATTATTGCTTTTATTATATTAAAATTTCTGTTGTGAGGCAACAAACAAAACGGCCGATTTTATCATTTAATTTTTATTTTTATCGGAAATTTCTGCTAATTCAATATATTCTTTTAATTTCTTTTGTAAAAGTTCTTTATCAATCAATTTTAGATTGTATTCCGATACCATTGTCGGAGATAAGCTGCGACTAAGAGCAAATTCTACAACTTCATCATCTTTGCTTGCACATAAAATAACTCCTACACTCGGATTTTCGTTTTCTTTTTTTACATCTCTATCAAGTGCCTCAAGATATAAATTCATTTTACCGACATATTCCGGTTTAAATTCTCCGATTTTCAATTCAAATGCAACAAGACAAGAAAAACCTCTATGATAAAATAATAAATCAATATAATAATCGTGTTGTCCTACTTGCACACGATATTCTTCTCCTATAAATGTAAAATTTTTACCGATTTCAAGAATAAAATTTCTAAGATTTCGTATTATTGATTTTTGTAAATCAAATTCCGATACTTTTCCGGGAACATCAAGAAAATCAAGTACATAATTATCGAGAAATATATTACCGGTTGTTTTTTTTGATTTATCAATAGCCGGAGATAATGACTTTTTTGATAACATATATCTTTCATAATATCCGCTATCAATTTGTCTTTCTAATTCTCGTTTTGAAAGATGTTCATTAATACACATTTGCATATAAAATATTCGTTCTTCCATTGTTTTACATGAAGACATTATTTTCAAATGGTTAGACCAACTTAATTGTGTCACCAGTGGAGACACAATTGAATTATCTTTATATAATTCATAAAACTGCTTCATTCTATAAAGTCCCCGCCGATTAAAACCCTTTAAATCAGGATATTTTTCTGCAAAAAAATCTGCTATTTTTTGTATAAAAGCATCACCGTATTCGGTATTTTCCGCGTGTTTGCTAATATATTCTCCTACAGCCTGATACATCAAAACTAATTCTTCGTTTATTTTGCGATAGACCCGCTCTTTAGCCGATTCTATAATATTAATAATTTTTTCAAAATGCTTATCGTAAGGAGTTATCATAATAAAATCCTTGTTCTTTCAAATTATGCAACAAGTTGTTGCATAATTGAAGTCGTATGATATTTTAAAAGATTTTTAGCGGAAATTGGTTTTGTAAAATTTGAAAATTAAATTTTGTAAGCAGATTTTGAAAGTAAAAATCTTGATGAGTATTTTCTTGAAGTAAAAAAACTAAAATCGTGAAGTGTTTTTTGATTATTGCTTTTATTATATTAAAATTTCTGTTGTGAGGCAAATTTATAATTAACGACAAACAAACGGATTTTCGATAACAACCTTCGGCAATGATGATAAGAATGTTTATGTTTTTGATTTTCAATTCCGCAGTTGCGTCTAAAGTTAATTTATCAACGAAGGAATTGGAAAATCAAAAACTAACTACGAGATTCCCGATTACGACCTTCGAAATTGATGACACAGCGACAAAGCTATTAAAATTTTCATTTTCAAGGCACGGTTAAAGCCGTTACTTTTTTGAAAGAGAGGCAAACAAAAGACCGAGCTCGAACAAAAGATATGTAGGTACAAACAAAAGAAGCTGAGAAACTACGTCGGGAGGTGTAACCAAAGCCGCAATAAAAAGCATTATTATTATTATATACGGTCTTTTATTTTTTAAAGTTTCTATAGACACTATTGAAAATTTGACAAGAAAATATATTGCTATGGGAAACTGAAACATCATCCCGAAAGCAAGTATCAGCCAGCCGGAAAGAGTTACAAAATTGCTTATTCCCAATATAGGTTTGATTTGTTCGGTGGCAAAGCTCATTGAAAATTTTATTATTAAAGGCAGAACGAAACCTACACATATTGCCGCACCTGAAACAAATAAAAAACCGGAAACAAAAACGGCCGTTTTTAAAAACTTTTTTTCTTTATCGTATAATGCAGGCAGCAAAAACTGCCATATTTTGTAAGTTATGTAAGGAAACCCTGCGATAAAAGCTATGACGAAACCTATTTTTAAGTTTACCAGAAAAACTTCCATCGGAGTAAAAAAATTCAGCGTCAACGCTTGATTTGAAAAACTCCGTTTTATAAGCAGGTCGATACAGTAAGGTGCAAAAAAATATCCTAACGGAAACAAAACGATTAAACAAACAATTATCGAAAGTATCGTTTTTCTTAATTCGGATAAATGGTAAGTTAATTTTTCCTGTTCGTCCGGCAGCATTTACGATTATTTTAAAGTCCCCGTTTTTTCTTCATGTTTTGAAGAAACGGCTTCTTTTTTGTTTTCAAATTCGACATTTTTTTCGCCTTCGGCCATCAACTCTTCGGACTCTTTTTTTATCATTTCTTTGGCTTTTTTATACTCGTAAGATGCTCTTGCGATGGATTTTACAAGTTCGGGTATTCTTTTTGCACCGAACAATAAAAGAATTGCTATTACAATTAAAAGAATTTCGGTAAACCCTAAAGACATAAATTACCTCCGTTAAATTAATTTATAATGTAAAATTAAAAAACTTCATTACGTATTATAAATTATACATTATAAATTATCAATTGTCGTTTCGGTTTGTTTTACAATTCCTACGATTTCTATCGCTTTATGCGGGCAGACGGCTTCGCATGCGCCGCAACCTATACAAACCGCCGCATTATATTTCAACGTTCTGTCTCCGTTAGAATCTTCTTCTATACTCAACGCTTTTACGGGACATTTAAAAGCACATATTCCGCATGTTATACACAAATCTCTGTCTATTTTTGCAAGACCTATCCTGCAATGTTGTTTTTGTTCCAACGTCATTTTTTCAAGTGCACCCGTCGGACAAACTCGGCTGCACGCATTACAGTCGTAACGGCAGTATCCTTTAGAATAGTCCATATAAATGTTCGGATGTTGAAAATCTCTTGTATGAATAACTTTTGAAGGGCATACCGCAACGCACAGCTGGCAGCTTGTACATTTTAAAGAAAATCTTCCGTAATCTTTTGCACCGGGCGGAAGAATTGCCCTGACGGAATCTTTCAATACTTTTTTACCTTTTGCAACGGCACTGCCGACACCTGCGGCAATTGCTCCCAAAACGAAAATGCCGCCTAAAACGAAATTTCTTCTTTCGGCACTGAAAGCTACGTTTTGTTTTTCTTTTTTATAAATACCGAAACTTACCGCACCTTTAGGACAAACCGAAACGCATTTCAAACATCTTAAACAAAGTTCGTTATCGATAATTTTATCTTTTATGTTTATGCTGCCTGAAGGGCAACTTCTAAAACATGCACCGCACTTTATACATTTGTCGGAAATTTTAAGCCTGAAAAAACCGTATTTTGCAAACAATCCCAAAAGAGTGCCTACCGGACAAATAGCCGTGCAGAAAAATCTTCTTTTAAATAAAACTAAAAAAATTAAAATTATAAAAGGTATTAAAGAGATTATTAAAACAGGTATTGTAAATTCATAATTTTGCGATTTTGTTATAAGATTATAAACCGGCGTAAAAATACTTGAAGCAATAAGTCCGAAATTGGTGTAAGGGTCAAGAATTTTCAAACCGACAGCCCATCCGGCAAAAAGCGCCCCGAAAACAGCTGCAGCTATTACGTATCTGGTTTTATAAAAGTTTTTAAAATTTTTACTTTTTTTAAGAGAGAAAAAACATAAAAAGTCCTGACAAATTCCTAAAGGACAAACAAGACAACAATAAAACCTGCCGAACAAAAACGTAACCGCTAAAATCGACACAACCGTTACAAGCGCCGAAATTGAAAAAGAAGCTACCAAACTTGCGATACCTGCACCGAGCTGCACGGAAAAAAACTTTGCAAGAAAATGAAATTGTGCCGTAAAAGCAAAAAAAGATACAGCCAAAACAAGTGCCGATACTAGCAACCTTACAAAATATACGATTTTATTTTTTTTCATATTTTTATTATACCAAATTTCGTTTATGTGTAATGACGACAAATTTTTTCGTTTTTTAATTTTTAGTTTTATAGTTGCATCTCAAAGCTGCTTTGTCAACGCAAAAACAGCCGACACTTTTTTTTATTTCAACTCTTTATATAAACTTGCAACATCTTTTAACAGTTCCGGAATATCAAGTTTTTGAGGACATTTTGCTTTACATATTCCGCAGTTTATACATTTGTCTGCTCTGTTTTCTTCTTTGATAGTTTCGTAAGCTATAATAAATCTGTCTTTTCTGCCGGTAGCTTTATACTGATTATATATCAAAAAGTTTTTCGGGATATCTATTCCTATCGGGCAACCTTCACAATACTGACAATACGTGCACGAAACCGCTCCCGACGAATTATATGCGGCAATTGCATTTGAAAGAACTTTTTGTTCTTTGTCGCTCAACGGTTTGAAATTCGTAAAAGTGCTGACGTTGTCGGTTACGTGTTCCAACGCAGTCATACCGCTTAAAACGTTAAAAACGTTAGGAAGAGAAGCGGAATATCTTAACGACCACGATGACGGCGATACGTTAGGATTTTCTTTTTTAAGCAGTTCTACGGCTTTCGGTGTAAGAGTTGACAACTGTCCGCCTTTTAACGGGTTCATTACTACGACCGGAAGCCCGGCTTTTGTTGCAATTTCATACTGCCTTTTTGCGTCTACCATATCCCAGTCTATCGGGTTTATAGGCAGCTGGACGAAATCCCATTTATACGTTTTTACAACTTCTTCCAAAAGTTCTGGCGTATCGTGTATTGAAAAACCCAAATATTTTATTTTGCCTTCCTGTTTCTTTTTAAGCAGTTGAGAATACACGTCACACTTTTTTAACGTTTCCCATTCTCTTTTGTTTATGTTGTGTGCAAGATAAAAATCGAAATAGTCCGTTTGGCATTTTTTTAACTGTTCTTCAAAAACCGGTATGACTTCGGACTTGTTTTTCAATATTCTAAGCGGCATTTTGTCGGCAAGATAATAAGAGTTTCTGGGATATTTTTTCAGAACTTTACCTACGGCAATTTCGGACTGTCCTGCGTGATAAAACCATGCCGTATCGAAATAGTTGATACCGTGCTCTATAGCATAATCTACCATTTCCTGTGTTTTTGCCAAATCTATCTCGGTTGAAAAAGGCTTTAACGGCAGACGCATACAACCGAAGCCTATTACCGATATGTCAAGATTTTTATATTTTTTCGTCGAAACTTTTTCTATGATTTTTTTGGTTTGAGCCGCTATCGTTTTTGTAGTTTTTAAAAGCACTGCAGCGACGGTTGTAAATAATGCCGACTTTAAAAATTGTCTTCTGTTCATTTTGTTCTCCAGAAATTTTAGTTTGCTCTTTACGGTTTATATAAACTATTTTTGTTTTGTAAAAATTTTGTATGCTTTTTTGGGACTGTTCGTTTTTAGAACTTTTTGCTCCATAGGGCAAAGTCCGTCTTTTCTGTCGTTTTGAATATATTCAACAACTTCGTTATAAGAAAACTTAACTTTATGTTTTTCAAAAACTTTTACGGCATCTTTTGCGATAATATTGGTGTGAACCTGTTTTACTTTACCGTAAACCATAAGAAGAGCGGCGGCTTTACCGATAACTTTATCTACGACGAGCGCATCTTTGAGCCCGTTTTTTTCTATTTGGATAAGAAGCGGTTTTATTCCCCGCTCGTCCTGAAAAGAAATTTCACCGTTTTTATAAACAAGCAGACTGTGATTTTCAAGTTTTAACGAAAGCTCTTTTATGTCAACTTCCTGCACGTCTTCGGCAAACAAAACACCGCACATCATACAACAAAAACAAAAAAATGCGAAAAACGTTACGAACAATTTTTTCATTTGACACCTTCCTAAATATTATTTTTTAAAGGATTACAAATATCCGACGATTTATTGTTTAAAAGGTCTTCATAAAATTTTTTCTTTTTCCGTAAAATTTTCATTTGAGTCTGCAAAGTTTTCAAATGTTCTTTAAGTTTTTGTTCCTGAGCAAAAATTATTTTTGCTCTTTGTGTTACGGTTTTGTTTCCTTTCAAACATAACCGTATATATTTTTTTATGTCGTTAATTGACAAATCGGTAGCTCTTAAACAATGAACCGTCCTGAACCACGACAAATCGTATTCGGAAAACATCCTGATGTTCGAGTCGGTTCTTGAAACGAAAGGTATCAACCCTTCGTTGTCGTAATACCTTACGGCATGTGCGGAAATGTTCATTATTTTTGCAACGTCTTTTACCGTATATTTCGGAGTCCTGTCAACTTTTGTTTCCTGTTTTGTTTTTTTCATAAAAAAATATCCTGTTTTATTTTAAACCGTATTTTTAATAAGTTTACAACTTAGAGTTGCTCTAATGTCAAGGACTTTTTTATCTTATAAAATTTGTTACCTGTTTTATTTCCGGTTCCGGATGACCGTTTTGTTTTATTAAGTTTAAAAGCCACACCATATTTTTAGCTATAATTCTCATAACGTGTAACCCTTCAAAATCCTTATCTACGTCGGACGGTTTTGTTCCGTGTACCATATTCCAATACTGAGAAGAAACTACCGGCATATTGTTTATCGTAAAATATTTGTTTATTACATCTACGGAAGCTGTCGTTCCGGCACGTCTTGCAGAAACTACCGCAGCAGCCGGTTTATATGCCAAAAATTTGCTTCCGGCATAAAAAACTCTGTCCAACACGGACAAAAGTCTTCCGGAAGGATGCGCATAATAAACGGGCGAACCGAAAACAAATCCGTCGGAAGTCTTTGCTTTTTCGATTATTTCGTTGACGATATCGTCGTTAAAAACGCACTTATTGGCGTTTTTGGCACATCCGCCGCAACCTATACAGTCTCTTACAGGAGCCGAACCCAACTGAACAATTTCGGTTTCGATGTTTTCTTTTTTCAGCACTTGCTCTATTTCCGTTAATGCCCTAAAAGTGCACCCGTTTTTGTTGCAGCTTCCGTTAATAAATAAAACTTTCATTTTTTTGTCTCCGTTAAAAAAATTATAATTTTTAAGATATTCTACAAAATTTATTCAAAAAAATTAAAACTTTTAAAATATGGTATAATAACAAAAAAAAGGAGGTATATATATGAAATATGTTTTATACGTATTGTTGTCGGTCGTAATAGTTTCCATTATTGCATCATTATTTCACTTATATAAAGTATCGAACAAAAATAAAACCGAAATGGCAAAATTTAAAAACAGAGTAACTTTAAATGCCGATTTGGGTAAAACCCTTGTCGTATATTACTCTTTAACCGGCAAAACAAAAGATATTGCTTTACAAATACAGTCTCTAACAAATGCCGACGTTTACGAAATAAAACCGGTAAAAGAATTGAAACAAAACGCACTATTGTATTTGGAATCGAAAAAACAAATATCTTCTCAAAGTTATCCGGAAATAGTTCAAGATTTGCCTAATGCCGCAGATTACGACACGATTTTCGTAGGAGCTCCTATCTGGTGGTACACGGCGGCAACTCCGGTTCTTCGCTTTTTAAATGAGTTCGATTTTAAAAATAAAAACGTAGTTCCTTTTTCCACTCAAGGCAGCAACTACGGAAGTTATTTTGAAGATTTTAAACTGAAAGCACAAAATGCAAACATTTTAAAAGGTGAGGCGTTTAACAATTTGGATTCCGGTTACGAAGAGAACGTAAAAAACAAAATAATTTCCTGGCTTAACAACTTATAATTATATCTTTACTAAAAAGCAATAACAGAGAGATTGCCGACTACGGCACTCGGCAATGACGTAAAAATAATAATATTCTATTGCTTTAATAATAAAAATACTATATAATTCTATTACTAAATAATGCCGTTAATGGCAAATTTTAGTAATTGTTTTTACTATAAG
>JAZNAT010000128.1:0-11258 GCA_045586665.1 Endomicrobiaceae bacterium
TAACAATTTCATTATTGTTATATTTATACGGCACCGGAAATATCGCTGTATTGGCAAAAGCACTGCCTAATACATTAGTTAAAAGAAAACAAACTAGTGTAAAAAAAGATAAAATTTTTGTCATAATATATTTAAAGTATAATACATTTTTTTATTGATAACAATCTCTTTATAATAAAAAGAAGGACGATAAAGTTTCTTACCATCCTTCTCTTATTTTATATACAAAATAATATTGGTTTACTTACTATTTTGTTTCTTCCGATTTTGTACCTTGTGCAGCCTGTTCCAATTCCGTAGGTTTTGTTTCCTCTTCTTCAGCATCTTCACCTACTACCGTTGCAACAGATGCCACTTTATCGCCTTCTTCAAGTCTTACAAGTCTTACACCTTGCGTGTTTCTTCCGATAACGGAAATTTTATCTACTTTACTTCTTATTGTTATACCATGTTCGGTAATAAGCATTATTTGACCTTCATTTGCTTTTCCGATATATATAACACTTCCGTTTCTTTCGGAAGTCTGCATATTTATAACACCTTTTCCGCCTCTCTTTTGTAATCTGTATTTACCTACTTCGGTTCTCTTACCGTAACCGTTTTCGGCAACTGACACAAACACATCTTCAGGTGAAAATACTTCCATACCTATTACTTCATCATCTTTTTCAAGTGATATACCTCTTACACCTTGACCTGCCCTTCCGATAGCTCTAACATCCTGCTCCTTAAATCTTATAGCAATACCTTTCTTTGTAGCTATAACTACTTCAGGATTTTTTTCTATCTTCTTAACATCCATTAATATATCGCCGTCTTCCAATTTTATTGCTATAATTCCGCCTTTTCTCGGGTTGGCAAATTCGGATAATGCTATTTTCTTTATTGTTCCTTTTCTTGTACACATTAACAAATATTCATCTTTAATTTCTTTTGAATCGAATGACCTTATAGGAATTGAAGCCGTTATTTTTTCATCCGGACTTGATAACTGGATTATATTAACTATAGCTTTACCTTTAGATGTTCTTGTTCCTTCAGGAATTTCGTATACTCTGGACCAGTACAATCTTCCTCTTGTAGTAAACGACAACAAGTAAGCATGTGTAGATGTTACAAACATTTTTGCAACAAAATCATCTTCTTTTGTTGTCATACCTACAACACCTCTTCCGCCCCTTGCTTGTACTCTGTATGTATTTACAGGAATTCTCTTAATGTATCCTGCCCTTGATACGGTAACTGCCACTTCTTCTTCTTGAATTAAATCTTCAATGTTGAAATCTTCCGCATCTGCAGTTAAATGTGTTCTTCTCTTGTCACCGTACTTTTCTTTTAATTGTGACAATTCGTCTTTAATTATTGCCAAAACTTTTTTAGGATCTTCCAAAATAGATTTTAATCTTTCGATATTTTTTATAACTTCTATATATTCGTCATCAACTTTTTTTCTTTCAAGACCTGTTAATTGTTGCAATTTCATATCGAGAATTGCTTGCGCTTGAAGTTTTGATAATCTGAATTTTTCCATCAAGTTAATTCTTGCAGTGTCGGTATCGGGGGATTGTCTTATTGTTTTTACAACGGCATCCAAATTATCGATTGCAATTTTTAAACCTTCCAAAATATGAGCTCTTGCTTCCGCTTTTTTGAGTTCGAATTTTGTTCTTCTGACAACGATAATTTTTCTATGCTCTACAAAATGGTAAAGCATTTCTTTAATATTTAAAACTTTCGGTTTATTGTTAACAAGTGCAAGCATTATAACACCGAAACTTGTTTGCATTTGCGTATGTTTAAACAATTGGTTTAATACAACTTGAACATTTGCATCTCTTTTAAGTTCGATAACAACTCTCATACCGTGTCTGTCGGTTTCATCTCTTAAGTCGGAAATACCGTCTATCTTTTTATCTTTTACGAGGTTTGCTATCGATGTGATAAGCATTGCTTTGTTTACTTGGTATGGAAGTTCGGTAATAATGATAGCTTCTCTACCGCCTTTCATCTCTTCGATTTCGGTTTTAGCTCTCATTTTTACGGAGCCTCTTCCCGTTTCCATATAATCTTTAATTCCGGCTTTACCTAAAATTAAAGCTGCTGTAGGAAAATCAGGACCTTTAATATATTTCATTATTTCGGATATTGAAATTTCAGGATCATCTATAAAAGCGATTGTTCCGTCTATAACTTCAGATAAATTGTGTGTAGGAATATTCGTTGCCATACCTACTGCGATACCTGACGAACCGTTTATTAAAAGTTCAGGTAACTTTGTAGGAAGTATTAAGGGTTCTTGTAACGAACCGTCATAGTTTGGAATATAATCTATCGTATCTTTATCTATATCGGCAAGCATTTCATCTGCGATATAATCCATTCTTACTTCGGTGTACCTCATAGCTGCCGGATCATCACCGTCAACGCTACCGAAGTTTCCTTGTCCGTCTACAAGAGGATATCTCATAGAAAAGTCTTGAACCATTCTTACGAGTGCATCATATACAGAAGAATCTCCGTGAGGATGATATTTACCGAGCACATCACCCACGATTCTGGCGGATTTTTTGTAAGGTGTATTTCTTCTTACACCCATTTCTTTCATTGCATACAAAATTCTTCTGTGAACCGGTTTTAAACCGTCTCTTACATCCGGCAACGCTCTACCTACAATAACACTCATTGCATAATCTATGTAAGATGATTTCATTTCATCTTGAAGATTTGTAGGAAGAATTCCAGTTTGTGCTATTTCCGTTTCCGTATTATTTTGTGTTGGTTTATTCGTATCTTCTGCCATCATATACTCCTTAGTTTTTCAACTATTAAACTATCATTTCTATTTCTCTATACTTCCGTACATCTATACATCAACAAACTGCTTTGTAATTTGTTAAATATCCAAATTTGTTACATCCAACGAATGTGCTTGAATAAATGCTCTTCTTGCTTCAACTTTATCGCCCATAAGTGTTGTAAATATTCTGTCCGTTTCGATTGCATCTTCAAGTTTAACTTGCAACATTTTTCTTCTTTCGGGATCCATTGTCGTTTCCCAAAGTTGTTCCGGGTTCATTTCACCCAAACCTTTATATCTTTGAATTGTTGCACCTTTTCTTCCTAATTCTCTGATTTGTTCTATCAACTGATTTGTTGATGCCAAATCGTGAACATCATTGTTTTCACCTTTTAATCTGTAAACCGGTTTTACATGAGTTGTTCCGTAATGATGTAAATGCAACCCTTTACTTTCAAGTTTGTTTGCCAATATGTTTATTCTGGGAAGTTCCCACAATTCTTTATATTCCGGCAAAACATCTTCGGTTAAACCGTCAACAGGAAGTTCGCCGTTTTCTTGTTGCATTTGTTTTTTTCTTTCTGCAAGTTCCGCTTTAAACTCTTTCCATTCTTTATCGGAATAAATATATCTTACTTGATTTTGGTCCACAACTCTGAAAAGCGGCATTTTACCTTCTTCTCTGAATTTTAAATACTCACTCCATTTTAAACCTTTTTTTGTAATTTTTATTATAAGGTTATCAAGTTCTGCAATAGAATCTACGATTTGTGTCAATTGTTTTTGATCTATAACGTCTCCTATCTGCTCGCCGTCTTTTAACAATATCATCGACTGTCCGTCCAATCCTTGCTTGAACAAAAATTTATCGAGTTCGGCTTCCGTCTGTAAATACATTTCTTTTTTACCTTTTTTAACTTTGTAAAGAGGCGGTTGTGCAATATAAACATAACCGTTATCTATAAGTTGTGGCATTTGTCTGTAGAAGAATGTTAAAAGAAGTGTTCTGATATGTGCACCGTCGACATCGGCATCGGTCATAATAACAACTTTATGGTATCTCACTTTATCTATGTTGAATTCACCTTCACCTTTACCGATACCTGCACCGATTGCGGTAATCATCGTCTTAATTTCTTCATTGGTTAACATTTTTGTAAGACGAGATTTTTCAACATTCAAGATTTTACCTCTTAAAGGAAGTATTGCTTGGAAAGCTCTGTTTCTACCTTGCTTTGCTGAACCTCCTGCAGAGTTTCCTTCCACGATGAAAAGTTCTGTTTTCTGAGGATCTTTTTCGGAACAATCCGCAAGTTTTCCGGGTAAAGCTGCCGAGTCAAGAGCACCTTTTCTTCTTGTAAGTTCTCTTGCTTTTCTTGCAGCTTCTCTCGCTTCTGCGGCATTAATAGATTTTTCCAAAATTTGACCTGCAATTCCAGGATTTTCTTCCAAGAATGTTGCAAGTGCATCGCCTACGAGAGATTTTACTATACCTTCAACTTCGGAGTTTCCTAACTTTGTTTTTGTCTGTCCTTCAAATTGAGGGTTAGGAACTTTAACGGAAATAACTGCCGTTAAACCTTCTCTAACATCTTCTCCGGAAAGTGACAAATTTTTATTTTTTGATAATTCGTTTTTCTTAATATAATCGTTTACAACTCTTGTTAATGCCGAACGAAAACCGGATAAATGTGTTCCCCCTTCAATTGTGTTAATATTATTAACGAATGTATGAATTTGCTCGTTATAAGAATCGTTATACTGCATTGCAACTTCAACATCCACATTATCTTTATTTCTTGAAAAATATATCGGTTCTTTATTTATAACTTGCTTATTCGTGTTCAAATAAGAAACGAAACTTTTTATACCCCCTTCATAATGGAAAGTATATTCTTTATCCTGTCTTTCATCTATAATTGTTATATTTGCACCTGCATTTAAGAAAGCCAACTCTCTTAACCTGTTAGCTAACGTATCGAAAGAATATGTCGTAACGGAAAATATTTCGGGATCGGGTAAAAACGTAACTTTAGTTCCTCTATCGTCGGTTTTACCTATAATTTCAAGTTTTGTCGTCGGTTTTCCTTTAGAATATTCCTGTTTATAAATATTACCGTTTCTAAAAACTTCAACTACCAATTTTGTCGAAAGAGCATTTACACACGATACTCCGACACCGTGCAGACCTCCGGAAACTTTATAAGAATTTTTATCGAATTTCCCGCCGGCATGCAAAACCGTCATAACAACTTCAAGCGCGGATTTATCTTTATATTTTGGATGAGGATCTACAGGAATACCTCTACCGTCATCCAATACGGTTATTGAATTATCTGGATGAATTGTAACATCGATATTTTTACACAAACCTGCCAAAACTTCATCGATAGAGTTATCTACGGTTTCATATACCAAATGATGAAGGCCTTGTTCGGATGTTGAACCGATATACATGGCCGGTCTTTTTCTAACCGCTTCAAGACCTTCCAATACTTGAATTTTAGAAGCATCATAATTCGATGCAGCTTTATTTTTTTCTTCGCTAGTCATTAACTTCCCCCATATTATGAAAGATTGAAAGATTGAAAGATTGGATGCTAAGTCATAAAATTACTTTAAAATTTTTATCTTTTCCGCTTTCCTTCTAATCTTCTATTATTCCATCTTTACTTTATTTCACACTTTATATTTTTTATTACTTTTCTTCCCAAATATTGATTAAGTCTGTTAATAATTTGTCTTTTTCTTAAATTAAAATCATTTAAATAAACTGCAGAACTCGTAGCGGCAAATATTATTCCGTTTTTAAAACCGTTCATTACTACTTTATCGTTTCCGATTTCTTGCTGCCATTTTGACATAATAACAAAATAATCGTCATTTAATCCCAATTGATCGGAAATCTTTTTTAATACGGTAGAAACTTCCGTCAGTTCCATCGTTAACTTCTCATAGGCATAACTACACAAAGATAATTTTTATTTTTTTCAGGTGATATTATTACAGGATTTTGAGATGTAGTGTAAGAAAAATATACATTTTCATCGTCAACGTTTTGTAAAATATCTTTTATGTAGTTAGGATTAAAATTAATATCGAAAACTTCACCGGAATACTCAACTTCAACTTCGGCTTCACCGGATCCTAAACCTACAGTATTTGCGGAAACTATCATTTTATTTTTTTCAAAACTTAACTTTATTGAAGACGATCTATCAGCAACAAGTTTATCTCCGGTAAGAAGAGCCATTTGTTTTACTGCAGATACGGTTTGTGCAACGTTCAATTTAATTTTTGACATTGTTTTTTTAGGAATTACCTGTTCATAATTAGGAAATACACCTTCTATTAATTTGGTTTGAAAAGTTATATCTCCTATCATAACCGTCATTAAATTATCACTTAAAATTATTTGAATTTCTTCTATTTTATCGTTTGAAGATATCAATCTTAAAATATCGGAAACGGCTTTTGTAGGTATTATAACTTTACCCTTAATTTGTTTATCCAAACCGTCCATACTGATATAAGATAACCTTCTACCATCGGTAGATACGGCTTTTATCGTACCGTCTTCAACTATAAAATAGACACCGTTTAAAACGTATCTTTGGCTGTCTTTGGAAACGGCAAAAATAGTTTTTTTAAGCATGGAATTCAAATCTTTCGCTTTTAAAGAAAACATATTTTCTTTTTGAAAATCAGGAAGTGTAGGATAATCTTTTTTATCTATACCCATTAAAACAAACTTTGATTTATTCGACTTTATATTTATTTGGTTTGTTTCATCAGACTTTATTTCAACGTTTCCTTCTGACAACTCTTTTATGATATCGGAAAATCTTTTTGCAGGTATCGTTATTGCACCTTCAGAAACTATTTCGGCTTTTATATAACAAGTTACTCCTATTTCTAAATCTGTAGCTGATAATTTTATTTTGTCTTTTTCTGTTTCAAATAAAAAGTTGGATAGGATAGGTAACGTTATCTTTGATGCTATTACAGGTTGAACTATCTGCATCCCCTTTATTAATTCATCTTTTGCACATATTACTTTCATTACCGTTTCCTCCTTTTTATTTAAAAAAAATTATTTATAATAATAATACCTGTTGATAATCTAAAAAAAGAAACAAAATCAAAAAAGTTTATGATTATCAAATATTTATTTTAAAAATTTAATGTTAATAATTATGTTGATAAAGCAAAAAAATTATTAACATTATTAGAACAAAATTAGTTTATATACAAAAAAATTAAACAATTAACAAAATATCAACAACTAGTTATCTTCTTTTATTAATTTGATAATTTTGTTTATTTCTGCATTAAAAAAAGGATCTTCCGATACCTTTTTAGTTATTTTATTGTAAGCGTGCATAACCGTAGTATGGTCTCTTCCGCCGAAAGTATCTCCTATTTCGGTAGTTGACATATCCGTTAAAGATCTTGCCAAATACATTGCTATTTGTCTAGGTATTGCAAGCTGAGCAGTTCTTTTTTTAACTTTCAAATCTTTTACTGTTAAACTATATTCGTCTGCAACTATTTGTTGAATTCTTTCAATGGTTATTTTCGTATTTTCATCAGGTACTATAACATCTTTTAATATTGTTTTTACCGCGTCCAGAGTAAAAGGCGTATTTGTAAACTTTATAAAAGAAACTACTCTTAAAAGCGTTCCTTCAAGTTCCCTTATATTGGATTTTATTTGAGAAGCTATAAACATTATAACGTCGTCGGGAACGGAAAAACCTTCTTCTTCGGCTTTCTTTTTTAAAATTGCAATTCTTGTTTCCGTGTCGGGTGATTGAATATCTACGGTGTTACCCCACTTAAACCTTGAAATAAGTCTTTCTTCTATATCAAGTTTGCTTTGAGGTCTGTCGGAAGCAATAACTATTTGTTTACCGCTGTCTTTTAACGTATTGAATATATTAAAAAATTCTTCCTGAGAGCTGTCCTTACCTATAAGAAACTGTATGTCGTCTATAAGTAAACAGTCAAGATTTCTATATCTGTTTTTAAATTCCGGCATTTTTTCCTGAAATCTGATAGCTTCAATAAAGTCGGATGCAAACTTCTCACAGGTAACGTATAAAATTCTGAAACTTTTAAAATTTTTTTTAAGTTCGTTACCGATAGCATGCATTAAATGAGTTTTCCCCAGTCCTACACCGCCGTAAATAAATAAAGGATTAAATTGTTTTCCAGGATTTTTTGTTACGGCTTGTGCGCAGCCGGAAGCAAACCTGTTTGAATTTCCTACAATAAATCTATCAAAAGTAAGTTTGGAGTTTAGTTGATCTTTTATCATAGGAGAAACAGGTAAATCGGGATGTGTAGGAATAGAAGGAACTTTAGACATTTGTTCGGATATATCTTTTTCCACTCTATATTCAAGTTTAATATCTTTTAAACAAATATTTTTAAGAAGTTGTTCTATATTGAACTGTTGATTTTTTTCTATCCATTGAGAAAAAAAGTTATTAGGAACAGAAATTGTAAAAATATTTTCGTTTAAAGAAACCGGAGTAACCGGTTTAATCCATAAATTTACCGATTCTTGTCCTATGGATAATGTTAAATTATCCACAACTTTTTTCCAAATATCTGCAATAGTAACGTCCATTTTATCCCCAAACTTATCCACAGCTGTGGATAACTTACTAATATATTAAATTTTACGATATAAAAATAAAGTAAATTTTTATTGGAAATTTTTGCTTTTTATCGTCAAAAAAAGTATATAAAATTGACACATAATAGTCAAGTAAAACAAAAGTTTTTTTAAGATAAAAATTTGCAGCAAAAATTAAGTAAAATAATATTATTTTTCGGCTTATTTACAAACGGTTGAGTTTTAACATTAAAGATTCTTTGTGAACATTAAAATTTTCTTTATCCACGCCTCTTAAAGTTACTGCAGGCGGCATTTTCATTTTGAGAAAATCAAAAAATGTTCCGTTTTTCTTTATTCTGAAATCCAAGTGAGGTCCCGTAGATAATCCTGTAGAACCGACATATCCTATAACTTGTCCTTGTTTTACTCTGACTCCCTTTTTTATACCTTTACCGTATTTTGATAAATGTCCGTAATAAGTTTCATATCCGTTTGTATGTTTGATTATTACAAGGTTACCGTAACCGCCGCTGTACTGTGATTTTTTTACTACACCGTCGCCTACCGCCGATACCGGTGTTCCGATGGGTGCGGCATAATCTATACCTTCATGTGCTCTGTAATATTTGAGTATAGGATGAAATCTTTTTTTTGTAAAGTAAGAAGAAATTCTTTTATATTGTAAAGGTGCTTTTAAAAATGCGTTTTTTACAGATTTGCCGGTTTCATCAAAATATCCTTCATTTCCTTTAGAATCTTCAAATTTTATAGCGGTATAAGATGATGTTGCCGTAATATATTGACCTGCAAGTATTGACGATGAAATTACCGTGTCTTTTTTTTCAAGAGTCTTCGTTTCATAAATAAGTTTGAATTTGTCTCCGTGTCTGCAGTCGGTAAGAAAATCTATCTGCCATGCAAACATATCGGCATAAGCTAGAATTATTGCAGGTTTTGTTTTTGCGTTTGTCATTGATTCCCATAAAGAACTTTCTATGGTTCCGGAAATTTCAAAAATTTGTGATGTTGTTTGAAGTTCTATTTTTTCCCCGGTTAAAACGTTATCTGTAGATTTGTCTATGGAATAAAAATATTGTCCTTCCGGGAAGTATTTGAAATTTGTCCAAGTCTGTTCAACGAAAGTGTCGGTAGAATAAGTTATTTCATAAAAATCGTCCGGTTTACATTTATTTACGTTAACCATTTTTTTCAGTTCGTTTAAAATAGTAAAAGCGTCTTTGGATGAGAGTTTGGTTTGTTCGAACGTTTTAATAAAAACGTCTCCCGGTTGAAAAACTATCGTTTCAACTTCCGGAAGTTGCGAAATGTCAATTTCCATATTTTTTTTGGAACAACCTGCAAGAGCAAAAAATATAAGTAGTAAATATATAATGTATTTTTTCATAACAATAAAATATATCATAATATCATAATATAAAATGTGATATTTTTCAATTGATTTTTTTATAAAGTAAGTTAATTTGCATTGCTAAAGTTTTTACATATTTTTTAAAAGCGGATATGGAATAATATTTTTGTACAATATTGAAATTTTTTACACTTTCTTTTTTCCAATACCGCTTATCCGTATATAATTTAACGGTTTCTGTTACGAAATTTTCGTTATGAATACTGAAAAAATTTTTTTCGATATTTTTTATTCCTTCCGTACCGAAAGACGTCGATACTATCGGGGTTTTTGCTGCCATAGCGTCGAGAATTTTTTTCTTAAGTCCTGCGCCGTAACGTAACGGACAGACGAAAACTTTATATTTTGACAACTCTTTTAAGATATTTTTTATATTATCAACCGATATTACGTCGTTTGTATTTTTTATATTTTTGCTTCCGTAACCTAAAACGTAAAACTTCAATTCCGGCAACTTGTTTTTTATTTTATTGAAAACGTTTTTAATAAAATAATTTGCGGCGTCAACATTAGGCGTATGTCCGAAATAACCGAAATAACACAAATCTTTTCTTTCATTAAAATTTTTGTTTATCGATTTTAAAACCGCAGTACAAGTCGGTACGACAATAATTATTTTTTCGGGAAAATATTTTTGTAACAGAATTTTCTCTTTGTCCGTTATTGCTATTAAAATTTTTGCGTTTTTATAAAATATCAGTTCTTTTGCTTTAAACAGTTTTAAATAGTTTGTTTTTTTTAACTTTGACAAAGCCAAACTTTTTATAAAACCTATCTCGTGAACGTCAATAATCGGAATGCTTACCAAAGGCAATAATTTGCAAACATCAAACGGCATAGAGAAATATTTTTCAATTATACATATTGAAATTTTGTTTTTCAGCAAGAAATTTTTAAATTTTATTTTTGAATTTATCGGTTTAAAAATTTTATCCGTAACTTTTATAAAATTTTTTAAATTATCGGGTGTTAAATTTTTATAATTCAATGGCATAAAAAAAATATTGAAATATTTTTTAAGTTCTTTCGTTAACGAGTATGCTCTGTAATCGCCCGCTGACATTGTCGGGTCCGGAAGTGTCGGAGAAATTATCAAAAGATTTTTTTTTGTTACCATAACTGTTCTAAATCTTTTTTTTCATACTTTTTGTTTACATCTTTAAAATAAGAAGTTTCTTTTTTATCAAAAAAATCTTTTACCTGTTTCTTGTTGAACAGTCTGTAAAGCAAGGCAAACGGCGAGATGAAAAAATAGTAAGTTATAAAGATAATAATTTTTGTGTTGATTTTTCCGAGTACTTCGGCAAATTTAAGCCACCCTTTTGCAATCAAGTATGACGGTTTGCCTCCGATGAGTGATAACAACAAAAACATTACCGCAAAAAAAAGAAAGATTTTTGTTTTGA
>JAZNAT010000129.1:0-1856 GCA_045586665.1 Endomicrobiaceae bacterium
TGTTTAAAAGTAAAAACTGTTTCGGCTCTTTTGAGCCGAATCTTTTACCTGCACCGCCTGCAACAATAACTGCAGCAAAATTCATATTATAATTTACCTTCCAATATATCTTCGTTCGGTATTTTTCCAAACAGCATTTTGTTGTTTGAAGAATGAAGCATTGACGTTATTTTCAATTCCACCCTCTTGCCGATAAAATTTCTGCCGTTTTCGACGATAACAGAAGTTCCGTCATCCAAAAAACCTACGGCTTGATTTTTTTCTTTCCCCTCTTTTACCAAAAACACGGTAATTTTGTGTCCCGGTAAAACCGTCGGTTTTAATCTTTCGTATAAATCGTTTATATCAACAACTTTCAATTTTTGTATTGCAGACATTTTATTTAAATTAAAATTGGCAGTTATTATTTTAGCTTTTAACACTTTTGCAAGTTTTATAATTTTTAAATCCACAGATTTTATCGAAAAATAATTTCTATAAATAATTTTTACTTTTTTATTTCGTTTTATTTTTTCCAAATTTCTTTCCAAACGTTTATTTTTTGAACCGTTTAATCTGTTTTCTATTTCTTTTATAACGAATCTCGGTAACAAAAATTTTTGATACAAATTTGAATTTATAATATCAATTATTCTGTCATCGTTTACAACGCTTACGTCCAACAAAACACTTTCTTTTTTATCTTTTTCTTTTATCAATATAAATAAAAATACGGATAAAAAGTAAGATAAAATTACGGATTTTACGTCGTTAGTCATCAAAAAATATACGCTTGCGGGATAAACTATAAACAATATAACGTTTATTAACATTTTTAATTACCTCATAAACTTTTTGATAAGTTTTAAAGTTTTTGACGTATCGGGAAAAATTTGTGTCCATTTATCAAAAGAAACGGCTCCTTGATATATTAACATTCCTTCACCGGAAAAATATTTTATTTTGTTTTTTGCGGCAAACTTTTTAAACGGTGTTTCTTTGTTGTATATGATATCATAGAAAACAATCTTTTTATTGAACTTTTTTATTTTAAAAGGAAATTTATCTTCTTTTTTCATTCCGCAAGTCGAACAATTAACAAAGCAATCTATATTTTCCAAAAAATTTACAGAAATTTCATTTATATCAACGACGGAAATATTTTTATATTTTTTTACAATAAGTTTAGCATTATCAAAAGTTCTTGATGTCAAATAAATCCGTTTAACATTTAACCTTTTCAAAGCGTAGAGAATTGCTTTTGCCGCGCCGCCTGCACCGACAACAAGTACCGTTTTATTTTTCAAGTTTATATTTTTGGATTTTAAATCCGTAATAAAACCTTGCCAATCGGTATTAAAACCTAACAACTTGCCGTTTTTATTGACGATTGTATTAACACTGCCTATATTTTTTGCAGCAACGTCTATACTGTCGAGATATTTCATAACCTCAACTTTGTGCGGAACCGTAACATTTACACCTAAAATATTCAAAGTTCTTATTGCTTCAACAGCCGTCTTCAAATTTTTAGGTAAAACATCAAATGCAACATATAAGCAATTCAATTTATATTTTGCAAACCAAGCATTATGCATTATCGGTGATAAAGAATGATTAACAGGATTACCGAAAATACCTAAAAGTTTTGTTTCTGAAGAAATTTTTTCTCGCATACTTTTAAAATTCATTGTAAAACTTATGAAATTATTATATGTATTTTATTAAATAATCATATAATAAATCAATTATGCTTCAATAAAAAAGCATTTACAATAAAGTATATAGTGTTTTTAAGTTCAAAGAAATGTGGTATTTTGTTATTATAATATACTAACCGTTTTATTAACAAATTCTTACATTTGTCATATACATTC
>JAZNAT010000130.1:0-3898 GCA_045586665.1 Endomicrobiaceae bacterium
ATACTGTATTATTTTTGGATATATCTAAATTTATGGCTTTCTCAGCACAAAAAATATTAAAGATAAAAAATATTATAGGTCCGTCAATTTTATGGTTGGGATACAATACAAAAAATCCTGATGTCAAATATTATACAAAACAAATTCCTTTACCGAAAGATCAGGATAAAAAGCATATTATGATTCGTTATCAAACATTGGTACGTAATATCTTTCCTACATATAATTTGTCATTACCAATATTGCCTGATACAAGTTCTCATTCGGAAAAAATAAAAAGGTTAATAGGGAAAGCTAAAAAATATAAAATAGCTTTATGCACGATGGGTTCTGTCTCTTGGAGATATTGGGATGTGAAATATTTTGAAGAATTGATAATAAAAATTAATAATGATTTTGATTCAACTTTCTTTATTATGGGCAGCAGTAAAGCGGAATTGCAAAATGCTGAAATATTAAAAAATAGTTTAAAAAATACTGATATAATAAACTTATGCGGAAAAACATCAATATCGGATTTAAAAGAAATATTACGAAATATGGATTTATTGGTTTCCGTCGATACGGGGATTATTCATTTGGCTGCCGTGTATAAAATACCGACAATTTCGTTGCACGGATCTACTCTTCCGGAGCAATCTATGCCCGTAAATAAAAATGCCGTCATACTGTGTTCTTATAGAGAGTGTTCTCCGTGTAATTATAAATGCTGGGAAACCAACGAAGGATGTAGAGAGCCGAAATGTATGTATGATATTACTCCTGATATGGTTTTTTATGAAGTAAAAAAAATACTGAAATAATTTTTATTTGTGTATAAAATTATTTATTTGAGAGATTAATTCTTCTTCATTTCCGTTAAATAAAACTTCTTCAATATCTTTTCTTTTATAAATCTTTTTTAAAGAATATAAGTGAAGTTCTGTTTGAGCCAGCGAATTGTTTATATATATTGAATAATTGCTTTTTATAAACTTCTTTTCTTTATCATCACTATAAACCAAACATACTCTATGAATATCCGAAGGATATATGGAAAAAATTTTATTCGGTATGCTGATTGCCAATATATCCAATATCCCCGATCTGAAAGAAATAACGGCTTTGCATTTAGAAGCAATTTTGATTGTATTGGTTATTGATTGGAATACGCAATTATAATTTTTATATTCATCGCTGTTTGTATTTATAATTGGATTGTAGCCTGAAGTTTGTAATGTGTTATATAATTCCTTCCAAAAATTTGAAGAAAGTATTTTATAATTCAAAGCATTGGCTTCGGGAAATAAAAAAATATCTTTTGCATAGTTGTTATATTTCATCCTGCTTTGCCCGCTATGAATATTTAATCTCGTATTGATATCGTCTATACGATTTTTTAATTTCAATATATAGGAAAATCTATTGATAATGTTGTTAATTTTGTATTTCGATTCAAATATGTCTTTGCACCATAAAATAAAAATTTTACCCCTTACTATGCGTGAAGAGTTAATTGTTTTTTTGTCTATTTTGTATAAAATATAATTTTTACTTACAACTATTATATCGTCAATCTCTTTGAAAAATTTTGCAAAATCATACATTTGTGCGATTGTTATAAATAAAATTTTGCCTTGATGTTTTTCTTTAAAGTTTTTAATAAGACATAAAGGAACGACAATATCTCCATAGGATGTGACGGTCATAAATATATAATAGTTTTTGTATTTTTTATTTATCAATATTCGTATGCGAATATCTTCCAAAATATAATTAATTCTTCGTTTCCAGCTGGATGGTTTGAATACATTACTTATTTTCATAAGGATTTTGAAATTGAGAAATCGATTTTCAATTTTTCATCTCTTTTTTTATTTATTGCAAATGCCGTTTTAAGACCTGAAGGTTTTTTATCGTTTATTAAAATTCTTTCGCCTATAGGAACATTATAAATTATGTGGTCGTATCTTATTTTATTTTTATTTAAAAATTTTTCCAAACTTTTTTTTTGAGAAATATCTCTGGATGTTATAAAAATAACCGTATCGCCTTTTTTTATTTTTTTTAAAAATTGTTTTACTCCCGACAATAAAACGTCATTACCGTTTTTATAACCGTTATGTATTACTATTGTCCCGTCAATATCCAATATCCACGTTTTAGGCAATGAAGAAAAAATTAATTTATTTCGTTTCATCCAAATAGTCCTTAAGGTGTAATAAACCGTTATAAAAAGCTCCGCATATTGAGTCATAATCTTCCCATGCGTAAGTAGTTAAAGATAACCATATCAGTGCGTGCAGCAGTTTTATTTTTTTCCTTTTTTCGGAAATATCCGTATTGTCGAATTGTGAAATTAAGTTAAAAAAATAATTTTCGCAGTCTTTCCAATTGTTTGACATAACGGTCAATTCCACGGAATTTTCATTTATGTTTAAAGAAAAATTCTTTCTGTTAAATTGGTCGTAGTCTCCGGATATCGAATAATATAATTTAGCCCAGTCATAATCTTTGTCGCCGTAAAATTTTGTCGAACCGAAATAACCTCTAGGATCAATCAAAACGGGTTTTACTCCTTCGGTTTTCAATATAATATTTGAAAACGTACAGTCTCCGTGTATGAAATTAAATTCAGTAGGATAAAACTTTTTTATATCGTCGATTATTTTATCTTTTATAAAAAATACGTTTTTACATTTAATATCGTTAATTATAATTTCTTTATCTTTTGCAAAAGGAACTAAATTTTTTATTTTGGACAATCTGTCAAAAGTTTTTTCTATGTATACTTTGTGACAATCTTTTTTTATATCGACAGCATTAAAACTCTTATTAAATTTTATTTGATGTAATGAATTTATCGTATTGAGAATTTTTTCCAATATCGCTTTCTTATAACTGTGAGTTAAAAAAGAGTAAAAATAGACGTTTTCTCCTTGAATTCGTTCCATAGTTAGAGGATAAAATTTATAAATTTTTGCAGTATCGGTAAAATTAAATTTGTTACTTTCTTTATACCAGGCAATTTCGTCTTTGCTTAATTTTTTACCATGCTCATCTATCGGTTTTTTTATCACTGTTTTGCTATGGAATTCGATTTTATTAAACGGTCTGCTTTTAGGTTTGTTGAGTTCATTTTGAAAATATGAAAGTATTGTTCCTATTTCTTTTACGTCGGACAAATTAAACGTTTTAAAGTTTATGTTTTTGTTTGATAAATAATAAACAAATTCTCCATCTTTTGGAATATCGTTTATAAAAGATTTGTTTTTAAATAAAAATATTCCGGCAACGCCGTTTTGTTTTGAAGGAGTTTTTATAAATTTGTCGTTTTTGTAAGACCATCGGCATTCGAAAGTTTTGGAAAGTCCTACATAGTTATTTTTTATTTCTTTCGGAATTTTTGTTTTTTCTGATAAAATCAAATCGCACCATATCAACATAAAAGATTCGTTATCGGGAACAAATTTCAACGCTTGCTTTATTCCGGAACAGGTACCTTTATTGTCTGTTTCTATAAAATTATATTTAACGGATGCAAAAGTTTTAAGATATTTTTTTAAAGTATCTCTTCTATAATCGGCAATGATTGTGAATTTCGAATCGGGATATTTTCTAAATAAATGAAAAATTATCGGTAAATTGTTAACGGGAACCAAACATTTAGGTTTATTTGCGGTCAATAATTCCAGTCTTGAACCTTTGCCGCCAGCCTGAATTATAATATTTTTCATATCTTTTTATTTTATTTTAAAATAATGTTTGTGTCAACACACTGTATTGGTTACATACATATGCGACATTTTGTTGTATTCAACAAGGAATTGTAAAGGAGATTTTAAGTTTAAAGAAAAATGTGGTCTTTTGCTATTATAATATACTAACCATTCTATTAGCAAATTTTTAAACTCTTCAT
>JAZNAT010000131.1:0-3034 GCA_045586665.1 Endomicrobiaceae bacterium
ATATTACTCCGGGGCGGAAGAATAAGAGCCTTAAGCTATTCAATGACGTAAACAATAGGGCAAGAATTTCTGAACATAAGGAGCAAGACACACAAACTGTGTTTTTAGTCGCTCGCCTTAAGTAAATGAGATAAAACCAAAATATTAAGTAGCGAGCGTAGAACAAAAAATGATAAATAACGAATTATTAATTGACGGAAACATAATATCGCAAGACGAACTTAACAAAATTTTAAGTCCGTTTTCGCCCGAGGAGTTGTTAAAGTATGCTGAGCAACTTTCGCTTACGGGCTTAAATAAAGATATTACCGACTATATACAAAAATACAATTCGTTTTTATCGACGGGTGACACGGAAAGTTTTAACCCGAACTGTAGAATTGTGTCGGAAACAAAAACGGTTAAACTGTATCATAGATTGATACAAGACGTTGACGGGAAAAACGTGTATGAAAATTGTACGCCCGATACAGACGGTGCTATAGCTTACGATTATACATATACAATAAACAAAGTAGAACTTGTAAGCGGTAACGCAGAGGCGTTAAAAATGTTTGCGTCAAAAACAGACGGGTACAAACAAGCTATGTCGGACAGTTTGTATTGTTATATTGACGACGTTAAAGATAATAATTTAGTCGGGTTATATTATGCCGACTATAACGACTTTGTAAAAGATTTTAGTGTACTTGAAGAAATATTTTTGTATAACCCGTTTATGACAAACAGAGTTATCCTTGAAGTTATAAACGATTTGTTGAACAATTTGGACGAACTTAAAAAATGGAACAAAAACAATTATAATAATGAGGCTTATTTTAACAGAAGTGAACTTCAAGAAAAGTTAGGTTATTTAAAAATGATGTATATAGCGTACTATAACGCTTACGAAAAAGCGTGCAATTTCGGGTTTGGCGGACACAAAACTACAAACGGAAGTGAACTTGACGAGGGTATTTAAAAATGGCTGGTAAAAACGAACAATTATTAATTACTTACGTTTCTTTAACAAAAGAGTTTATTAATACTGTTGTTATGCCCGTTATAAAACTTATTTCTACTACAGTTTACGAGGCAATAATTTCGACTGTCGGTATGATAATGTCGGGAGTTGGTATTGTTATAGGTATAGTAACTCTTATATTTTCTATTGACAGCTATTTTTCTGCGTTGTCGGAAATGAAAAAAGCAAGAAATCTTTGTTACGGTATGTACAGACGAATTAAACGACTTTTAAAAATCGATACAAACAGACTGATATATTTACAGATAGATAACCTTATAAACACGGCACAAACTCATTTAATTGATTTAGCGTACAAAGTTAAAAGTAACGACAAAAACGTTGTTGAAATGGAGAAAAAATATTTTGTACCGTGCGATTTTAACTCGTTTGTACTTACTACGAATATATTGTCTTGGATAGATACCAACGAACAGTTTATGACTGTAAGAAACGGCTCAATACAAGACTATGTAAAGTTTGTTTCTATAATAGATTATATCGAAACACACAAAGTTATAGAGCAAGACAAGGTGCGTATCGAAAGTTTTATTTACGATAATAACGTCGATATGTTGAACGTTTTTGCGTTAAATTTAGATTATTTAAAAGAACAAATACAAATAAGACTTGACGACAAAACCGCTTTGTTGGATTTTACCGTAAATGATTTAAAATATTTGAAAGCTAAAGTTACCGACCTTTTGTCTATGTTTGGTGACGAACTGTTGCACAACTTGCAACGTGAAAACAATTCTATATCGGGCGACGTTGTCAGTTTGTTTACTTCAATTTACAGATATTTGGATTACGGTTACGCATTTAAAAATTCGCTTGCAAACTCGTATCAAACTTTGATACAAACAATATATAGCAACTTAGATATAGAGGAATATTGCAAAAATTATCCCGAATATCCTATATATTTGTTTCAAAACAATTTAGTTTATTTCGGTAACATACTGTATAACAATACTTATATAAAGAACTACGAAAAACAGATTGTTGAAACCGTTTCAAAAAATCCGTCCGTATATTCTAAAGAACTTATTTCACAAATTAATAATATGTCTGCAATTTATAAAGATATACAGTCGGAATATGTTAAGTGGACTTACTTTTTAAGAATTTATGAAAATATTGAAAGCGGTAAAAATGACGAATATATTTTTAATGAAAATTTGTTAAACTTTTATTCAAGTATATACAAAAACGGTAAACTTATAAATTTAAGACAATATTTAAATATAGAAACCAAAAAACATATCGATTGTACAGATATTTTAAATAACAGCGGTATCACGGACACCGATTTACAGTTAAAAAGTTTGCCGAAAATTTTATTTTTCGGACAGAGCCAAAACATAGCTTATACTACAGAAAAATTTTTAAAAAAGTATGTACCGTTTGAGGCTTGTTTTGGTGCAATGTCGGAACTTGTAAATAAAAAAGTGTTTAGCGGTGCTTGGTGGGATTTAGTTAAAGACGACTTATATTATTGTAATATGCCCGACTTAAATAAAACATATAAAGTATCTTATACATATAAAGACAGTCTTGGCAGAGTACAGACACGTTATATAACACAACAATATCTTACCGACGAGCAAAAACAGCAGATAACGAACGCAAGAGCAAGTTTGCCGTCGGCTTACAGAAGTTATTGTATAAAAAGTGACGTTATAGATTTTATAAATAAGTATCCTACTTTTGATGATTATCTGGTTGATATACTTAAAACTAAAAACGGATTTTTGTTTTCGTTGCTGGCTCTTGAAAGCAACTTTACGGGCGGCGGTATGACCGATGACGAAAAACGTGTCCGTTCTTGTATATGTTTGCCCGACGGGTTTGGTAACGACAGATACAACGAGGCTAAAAGTCTTGGTAAAAGCTATTACTATAATTCTGTAATGAATTTTAATACGATAAGAAACAATTTAACACGTTCGATAAATTATTCCAATATATCTTTTATGAACGACTTTTTTAATCCGTACAAATACTGGTATGAACGTAAACAGATTTATG
>JAZNAT010000132.1:0-4523 GCA_045586665.1 Endomicrobiaceae bacterium
AGGCTATAAAAGACGGTACGGCTCAAGGGTATAGAGTTATACAAGGTTGGATAGTTATACCAGCCAATTACAAAGTTGAAAATCCGTTTGTAAAATTTGTCAACGAGTTTTATTCCAAAAAAGAGCAAAAGGGTATAGACAAAACCGAAAGATTGATGTACAAAATTATACTTAACTCTCTTTACGGAAAATTCATACAGACAATTATAGACGACTACAAAGTCAACGAACTTGACCCCGAACTTAGAGTTATGGACTTAAAACAGAACAAAGACGGTAGCTTTAACGTGTACCACGCACCGACAAACGCCCATATATATGTTGCAGGCGGACTTTTTCAGCCTATGATAGCGACATTTATTACGGGATTTGCAAGAGCATATTTGCACAGACTTGAACATAAATATAACGCGATACACTCTTCTACCGACAGCGTAAAATTTAACGCAAAGTTGCTTGAAAAAGATAAACTTGAAGCGTACGACCGAAAATGTCAAGGTAACAAAGATAAGGGCATACTAGGCGATTACGGTGTGGAAGTTATCGGAAAATGTATATTGTTACGTAACAAGTTGTACTTACATTATAACCGAGAGGGGATAATCGAAAAACAAGCGTTTCACGGGTTTGCAGGACGACAAAAAGAGTTGTTACAAGTTATCGACAGCAAAAACTGTAATTATACGGTTGACCGTATGCTAAAAATTCGTGAGGCTAGCCGTCAAGGGTTAAAACCGTTTGTTATGACCCGTCTTAAAAAAGAGTTGGACGTAGATTTATCTTTAATTCAAGAGGTATCGGACAATGAATATTAAAGATTGGAAGTGTTTTATTAAAAAAGCCGAAAAAATTTGTATTGACAAAGACGTACACTTTTATACTTTAGACGATTGTATCGCTATAGACGGCGGATATATAGAGTTTTGTAAAAACGGTTGTATAAGATACGTCGGATTAAAGTTGTTAGATACCATTTACACTTACGACGAGATGTATGTAATATTGTGTACAATGTTACATATACCAAAAATAAATTTACAAAAAGGAGAGTAAACAAAATGGCAGAACAAAACAAAACAGAGCAGGAACAACCTAAAATTAAGTTGGTAGCAGGTAAAGACGCTAGCAAACCAAAAGAAGAAATTAAGTGTTGTCCGTTTATCAACGGCACGTACTTAATGCCCGTACAGACGGCACTCGGTAAACCGCAGATTGTAAAACAGACAGATGTTATACCGTGCATAAAAGATAAATGTATGTTCTATAACGGTATGGATTGTAAAGTAAACTTATTTTTAGATTTTATGATTGAGGCAGAACAAAAGGAAACAGAGGAACAAGAATAAAAAGAAATTACTCCTTAAAGTTTAAGTCGTTGGCGTATAGAACTTTAAGTTTATTAAAAAAGGAACGCCAACGCAAAACAAAAATGAGTTTGCCGAATTTCGTTTACGTTAAATTACTTACAACGTTTTTGAACGGTTGGCTAAAAAAGTATGCAGACAACTTTAAACTTGATGTTGTAGATAACAAGACAGAATTTACAATAACAATAAAAGTTTTTGACAGTTTACAAAACGTTGCAAGTAAAATAACAAAAACAGTTTCAGGTCTTATGGGGGTCAAGAAATGAAATTGAATTTATTAGACTATATAATTATTTTGTTGGCTTCGATATGTTTTGTAATGTCGACTATAAATTTTTATATTGGCTGTACTTTATCGGGATTTTATCTTGCTTTTTGTGGTTTACTAAATTTGATGTGTATAGTTTACAAAATTTATGTGTCGGAGGAACAATAAAAATGGAAATACAGATTAACGGTTCAAGAAAAAAGTCCGACGTTAAAAGCACGTTGGATTATGAAGGACACAGACTTGTAATGATAGAGGCAAAGTCGGACGGCAGAATTGTTTGGCATTGGTCGGACGGTGCTATAACGCCCGAAAAGTTTGTCAGAACACCTTTTTTTAATTTCTGTTACAGATTGATAAGTATGTACAGACATAACAGAATAAAAATAAAGTTGTTGTTTTGGACTTTGTTTACGGTCGGACTATACTTTGTGTTAAGGTGGATTGTATCGGTATGGAAATAGAAAAAGAAAAGTTTAATGAAGAGCCGTTTAAAAAGTATATAAAACTTTTAACTGAGTACGGCTTTGAAAAAGTGGAAGAGAACAATTTTTTTCAGAGGTACGTTTTACGCATAAAAGATTTTGTTATTTCTGTTAGTATTTATGAGGGTAAAAGTCTTTGTTTTGAAACGGGATATTTTGTAAATTTAACTGAAGAGTTTACCACATTAAAGACGGCGACTATGAGCGATTTTACAATTGAAAAGTTGGACAAAATCGTAAACCATTTTATTTTAGCGTTTAAACTTATTAATACAATCTAAGATTGATTTTATAGCGTGCGTTGCTTAAAACACGCTGTGTGTATTCTTTCTTGCACTCTATGTTTACGAAATTGAATAACTTAAATTTTTATTTATTGACGTAAATCAAGAGGGTAAATAATAGAAAGATATTAAACCAAAAGGAGAATTAATTTTATGGCTAAAGGAAAGAGAAGTCAAAAAGAACAAGAAGAACTTGAAAGAACAAAAAGAGAAATGGACTTGTCAAACTATGACATAGTTGACGAAAACGACGAAGAGGGCAACGAAACGGCAGACGTTGAAACGTCTGACGTTCAACAAGTCGAAGATTTTAAAAGTTTTGACAAGTTAGTGTCGGAATTTCAAGCAAACGAAGGTTGGGTACACGTAAGTTTACAGAAAGATAAACAACCGAAAGTAAAAATTTCAAAGTACAGACCGGCAGAGTTTGACCGTGACGAGATAGCAAAAATTTATGGTGGCGGTTTATACTATTATGATTTGCGTGACAAGTACGGCAAACGTGTAGCAATGGACGAACAAAGATACGCTAACAACGAGAGCGATTATACAGGTCAACCGCAGATACAAAGTAACGGTAACGACAGTTTATCGCAAGCGTTATCTTTAGTAGAAAAGTTGACAAACGACATTGCAGAACTTAAAGCGGAAATAAACAATAACAAGAGTACACAAACGCAAGACAGTATTGTTGCACTTATTTCGGCTATGAACGAGCAGAACAAAGCTCAGCAAACACAAAATATGGAACTGTTTAAAGCGTTACTGTTACAACAGACAGCACAGCATCCTAAACAGGAACAAAATACAATGAAAGATTTTCTTGCTATGTTTGCAACAATAAAAAGTATGATACCCGAACAGAAAGAAGAAAAAACTTCAATTGCAGATACAATTGCACTTGTAAATGCTATAAACGATTTAAAACAAAACGGTGTAGATACTTCTAACCGTTCTTTAGCCGATATAGTAAAAGACTTTTTAACGGACGGTAGTCTTGTAAACATTATTTCTTCATTTAAGAAAAAACCGATAGTACCGCCGACAGACAACACGCCGACGGCACAACCGCAACTGCCCCAAAATACAAGTGTTTCAGCAAGTCAACAAGAACAACCGCAAAATCCGACCGTGTCACCAGAAGAGCAAGCTATAAATACGGTAGTACACATTTTTAAGCAACACGAAAAATCTTTGTTACAGCTTAAAATGAAAGGGTACACGCCCGACGATACGGGCAACACCATTTTAAATTTGGGTGCGTTAGCTCCAGACCTAGAACAAGTATTTTATATAGCGTTTTCTAACGCCTCTAAAATGCACGAAACGTTAATGAAAAATACCGTTCTTTTCAGTAACGACAGCGACTACGTAAAAGGTATATGCTTGTACATACATAACGCTTTATACGAGCAAGAAACAGAAACGCCCGAACAAGAAACACCGCAGACGGTTGACAAATAATTATATAATTATGTATAATACCCATACAGAAATTTGTATGGGTATTTTCATTAGGGGGCTAAAATGTTATACACTAACCCACAACATACCGCAAAAACTATCCTTAAACAAATAAAAAATATTCCGTTAAATCAAGCTGTATATTTTAGGCGTTTGGCGGAAAACCTTATCGCTAAAAATCCGAACATAAAAAATAATACAACTCAAGAACTGTCGTACTTGTTTAACCAATTAAAAAGTATGTGCAGATACACGCTTGAGCCTGAAGATATAGAAACTCTTAAAACGCCTCTTGGCATAATAAGAGATTTTTATAATTACGGGTATCTTATCGGCGATTGCGACGATATGACAATGTTTTGTTGTCTTGTACTTTACTTTTTGGGTTATGATATAGGTTGCAAAATAGTTAAACAAAACGGCGAACAAATATTTTCGCATATTTATCCCGTAGTAAAACTTCAAGACGGTAACATTTATGCGTTTGATTTGTGTTGCAATTACGGGTTTGGCGTAGAAATGAATAATATTACCGAAAGTAGAATATTTTTCTATACGGATATTTAAGCACGCACAGCGTGTTTTTAAGTCCGCCCCGTTCATTAATTTGATTAAGTCGGAGGCCCAAGCGGTCTTAGGAAGACAAAGTGGCCAA
>JAZNAT010000133.1:0-3073 GCA_045586665.1 Endomicrobiaceae bacterium
AAGAAAACCGATAAAGAAAGCAGAGCAGAAATATTGGAAAAGATGTTGAAAACCGGCAGACTTACCGGAGCGGAATATTACAGTGCGATAAGCGGTAAAGCGGAAATAATAGAAGGGTTGGAAGAAAAAGAACCTTATTTGGACAATTTAAAAAGATTGGCTGATATAATAAAAGAAAGAGAAAAAGCGGAGATAATATTAAAAGCGCTGGAAGATTCAACGAGGGAGTTAAAGAAAAAACATTATACCAAGAGGCAAAAAAAACTTGAAAAGTTATCGAAATCGTATAAAGACGGAAAAATCGCTCCTCAAAAATATTACGGTTTGTTGTTAAAACATATAGAAAAACTCGGAATAGACATAAGCGGATATGAAAACACTTTTGCTTATATCATACTTTTGCAAAAGCAGAAAGAGTTGGTTTATCCGTCGATAGTCAAAGAACTGCAAAGTTTTATTTTGATATTAAAAGAAAAGCTGCCGTACGACGTTTATAAAACTCTTTTATCAAATACGAACAATTTTAAAAGTTCGGATAAACTTTACGATTATATTACGCAGATGACAAAATTTTCCGATTTTGATTTAAGTGCAAACTTTAAAAATCTTGACAAATATTTCAAATATATTGAATTGAGCAAAAAAATCAATCCGATAGAGCTGGTTAAGGAAGAACAAAAATTGTCTCAGGAAATAAATACGAGATTTTCGCAAACGCAGTCTCAAAGAGAAATCGTTTTTTTAACCTATTTTGAAAAGTATTTGACCGATTACGTAAAAATCGAAATAGCTCCGCAAGATTACGAATATTACCGTAAAAACATTGACGAATATAAACGGTTATGGAACAAATATGTAGATAACGGACTGTTAGGTATGCTTGAACCTTATATTGCACGTTCAGACATGTTTTACAAAATAAATACCGACAGAAATTTTTACTTTGCAAAAAATATTTTCGACAAACAAAATCGTTTAAACAAGATTGACACCGATGTTAAATCAAGCGACGATACAGGTAAAATTATTGAAAATATGAAAGAAACAAAAATTCTGGATATCGTAATAACCGGCGGTTTCCATTCTCAAACGGTAACCGAACTTTTGGAAAAAGAAAACGTAAGTTATATGGTAATAACACCTAACGTTGCAGGCGACGTAAAAACTGCGGAACAAATGTACTACGAAATAACAAAAGAGCAAAGCAAAATAAATTTTCAAACTTTTGCTCCGGCGGTAGCATCGTTATCTCCTCAGCTGCAGAACGAATTGTTAAAACTTGTGTCGTCGGGTTCACGGGACTTTAAAGAGGATGAAAATATAAGCGAAGAAGAAAAAGCGGAACTTATAAGCGAGTTGGCCGCGGCAAAAATATTGGAAAGCGACGACTATAATAATACAGGCAGCCTAAAAGAAAAGTTGGCGGATATAATAAAAGACGTTATAGAAGAAAATTACAAAGACGAGGTAACTCCCGAACTTTTGAAAAAAATAAATGTCGATACGTTACCGTCGTTGATACGAAGCAAAGAAAAACTGGAACAAGTTCTGGGCGCTTTGCAAAAAAACGGGTTTGAACAGGCTGTAATTTCCGTATCGGAAATAATGAAAATCGTGACCGATAAGATTTACGAACTGCAAAAACAACTTGAAACTTCCGCAAAAACCATAACGGATACATCGGATAAAAAATCAGTTAACCTCACATCGGAAAAATTGCAAAAAAAACTGCAAAATATGATGTTTTCTCAGAAGCAGCAAATAATAAACGAAAAAGAAACTTATAAAATAGTGTTGTCGATACCGTTCGGCTTTATAAGAAATATGTTTATAAAAAGCCATAGAGAACAAAACGAACAAACCGTATCGGTAAGTTTGAGTTTGATGTTATCAAATGCTTTAAAAATTGCAAAAAATATGTCGGTGTCTTCTTCTTTAACGAACATTATCGACGAAATTTCCGTAATAACGGCAAATTTTACGAAATCGTCAATTTTTACGTTACCGCATCTTGTAAAAATAGTGTTAAATCCGAGCCTTAGAGAAAAGTTTATTGACGTTCTTTATGAAGCTCATACGCATTGGAACGCTAAAGAAAAAATAAAAGAAATTTTATCGTTTGACCTAACAACAGGTATACAAAATAAAGAAACGGTTGATTTTTTGGAAGATATTGACAATAGCGAAATTTTATTGAAACTTATAAAAAAATACGAATCTTTAAAACAAACCGTAACCGAAGAAGAAAAAAGAAACGTTATATTTTTGCAGCTTTCAAAATATGTCAGACATAAAAAAGTCAAAGATGCCGTAATGTCAGTTCTTGAAGACGCTCTTGACAATTTTCCTGCTGAAGATAAAAAAGAAATTCTTTCTTATATCGACGATACTTACAATACGAACGTCTTGTCCGGTTTGATTGCGGAAACGGAAAATTTTAAAGGTGAAAACAAAGCCCGGTTTTTGGCAAATCTTCTAAACGGAAAAATTCCGCATTTAAGACGAACTTTTTATGATTTTGACGAAACAGCTCTTATGAAAATCGTTCCGGATAAAGAGTACTCTTTAAACGATTTGGTAACAGGAACGTATAAAGGGTTCGTAACGGATATTTATGACGGCGGAATATATTATAAAAATTTTATAGTTCAAACGTCCGACGGTAACTTTTACAATTTCAAAGCCGGTATTTATACCCATGACGGCAAACAGTATAATTATGTTCAATGTTTAAACGATACTCTAAATCCGGGAGAACAATTGGCTGCCGACATGAGAGGTAATGAGGAAACCTTTGCAAAAATAAAAGCACATAATTTGCAAACGGCGCAACTGTTAAACAAGTTGGGAATTGCCGTTTATGCAAACGTTTCGGATAATAAAAATAAAAAGAAATGGTCTCTGCTTAATGAGGAAGGTTATGACGGCTATTACGCACAGGAACTTTTAATAACAAGAACCGAAAATTGCCATGACGGTACGAAAATATATTTTAGGAGCTCTTCGGAAAATTTCTTTTCTTCCGGGCTTAAAGAACGAAATCTGTTACAGCGAGACGAGCCTGTTTTCAGAA
>JAZNAT010000134.1:0-2986 GCA_045586665.1 Endomicrobiaceae bacterium
AAAAGAGCGGTAAAGTAGAAAATTATTCTATTTATCCTATCCGTGTAGCCGTCTTTACGGGTGACAAAGGTACAAACGTCAAAATCGAAAAAACTTACAAAAAAGACGGAGAGTACGAAACTACCAACAATTTTAATCTTGCTGATTTGGGTAGTATTATCCTTTTACTTCAGCAGGTAGCTTCCGACCAAACCGCAAAATCCGAAAAAGATTTCTAGTGCATAATGCACATTTAAATTATCGGGCGTTCAATTAATTGAATAGGTTACATTATTTCCAGCCCTTTATGTTTATGATTTTTGAATAATTTAAATTATTCAATATCGTAAACCAAGAGGGCTAGAAATAAAAGACAGTAAACCAAAAAGATTGTATGCCCGTAACAATAGGAGCTTTTAGCTCCTTGAAATGTTCTTTTGATTTATGGTATAATTTGTAATTATATCATTTTATAAATTTGGGGGTTAAATGTTAGTAAACGCATTACAGACTATTCCCCTCAGGGACTACATAGAGAACTACTTAAAAAACTACGAACTTACAAACTATATGACGGGCGAAACGTACACCGCATACGATGTGTTCAACAAAGACAGTTGCCACTGGCTTAAAATAAATCCCCCGTCGGACTTTAAAGCTGTACCCGACATAAAGTTTGCAACAAGACAAAAGTATTTCGGTGACGTTTATGAAGAACGTAAAACTAAACCGAAACCTATACGCGAAAGAATTAAAGTACCTATACCAACAATATATACACAATACATTAAAAAAATTAAATACAAAACTGTACACGTTTGGCAGGAAATAATTAAACGTCGCAAAATCGACGGTCACTATTATTGGACTACCGAATTTATACGAGTACCAAAACGCAGAAAATATACAGCTATTATACCAAAATTTGTGGAATTGACCGAGTACAAAACCGTAAGACGTGTGATAGGTTACACTCCGTCGGAACTCGTTAAAAAACTTAAATATTATTACAAGTTTAAATACTATATAGCGTTATTTTTATTCGAAAAGTATATGTATAAACCGAGAGATATTGTAGTTTATAACGAGCGTATAAAATCGTACGTAACCGAACAAGACTTATCCAATATGGAAATGGTACACGAAACTTATATTGAACCGTTTTGGGCAGACAACCAGTTTGCATTACCGTTTTGCAAACGTGACGAAGAAACCGACAAAATTATACCGACGACACCTACCCAGATACACGACGGAAAAGAGTTAAGAAACGCGTACTTATACGCTAAACAAGCTCTAAGCGAAAAGAAACCCGAAAAACAACGTGACTATCTTAAAAAGATATGGAAGAATAACGGTAAAGATTTAAATGAGCAGTACGAAGAGTATATCGGTCACTATCATTACGACGTAAATGTGTTAGATGTAATATTTTTTGTAGATTATGATACAAGGACAGACAACTTAGTTATAGAGGACGCACAAAAATAAAATGAAACGTACAAAGAAAAATATTTTAAAAAGAGTTAAACCGGTTAAAGACGAAAAATATAAATGGACAACCATAGTAACGTACAGATTTAGACACAAACGTATGTACTTAAACTATTTTTCAAAAAATATATTTTTAGAAACGTTAAACTATATGGAACTTTTAAGAAAGCATTTATCAGTTAAACACAAAGTTACAGACTTGCCCGACGACGAAGAACTGAAAGACTTTGCTATGAACTTTGAACGTATAGTGCATTTAACGGCTTATACAAGGTTAAAACCGTTATTTGCTTATATAATGTTTAGAAACTTTAACTTTTTTAAAATGTACACATACTTTGATACAAAATCGATTGCCGAACTGTTTTGTAACCTTATAAATCCTTACTATTACAAGATAGAGCTTAAAAAGAGTGCTTAAAAATATAGAGATAAACAAACGTATAGTAAAAGGGCTTATCGGCGACAAAAAACCGTTTGCTAAAAGGTACAAACTTTTTGGAGCAGACACCGAAACCGTCAAAGGCGAGCCTATGAGTTTACAATTTTACGACGGCAACATTAATGACGACGTATCATTTATATGGGTTAACGAAAAAAATGTTTTTGAAAAATTTTATAATTACGTTACTAAACACATTTTGCAAGGGTATCCAAACTATATTTATTTTCACAATTTATCTTTTGATATGGGTATTATTTTCTTTCCATATCTTAAAGAGTTTGTAGAACACTCACAAATAGAGTTTGACTACAAAGATTGGCACATTAACGCTATTTACGGTACAACTACAACCGCAAAAATAGTGTACAAACAAAAAACGACTATACATTTGCTAGACAGCAAAGCGTTTATGGTCGGAGGCTCTTTGGAAAAATGGGCAAACGTACTTGATTTGCCTTTCAAGAAAATGGAACGACCACAGGGGATAGGTGAAATTGATTATCGCGATATGGATGATTGTGAAGAGAAAAGGTATTTTGTAGAGTACGCAAAAACGGACGTTTTGACTGAGTGGCATTTAGGTAATTGGATTTTAAATCAGCACAAAAAGTATAACGTACCGATAGCTGTATCTTCGGCACACTTTTCTTCAAGAGTATTTAAAAAAGATTATCTGTCACGAACTAACAAAATACCGTTTCCGCCAAAAGAGTGTTTTAACGGAGCTTTACTTTCATATCACGGCGGACGTAACGGATACTATTGGACAAGACCTGCGATTTTTGAAAACTGTTGCGAAGTTGATATTTCCTCTTCATACCCGTTTGCTATGGTATCAATACCAAACTTTGTAGATTGTACATATCAAAAAGTAAACAAATATATACCAAACTTTGCAGGGATATATGAGATTACGGGAACATATCACAAATGCAAATATCCGCCTTTTTTCACGCACGATTTAAAAGAGATAAAAGACGGCTCACAGTACAGGGTATGGGTAACGAGTTACGAACTTGAAGAGGCTATAAAAGACGGTACGGCTCAAGGGTATAGAGTTATACAAGG
>JAZNAT010000135.1:0-2832 GCA_045586665.1 Endomicrobiaceae bacterium
TTTCTATTTTATTTTCACTTTCAAACACTTTATTTGCTGCAGAAGCATACAAATTTCTATTTATGTTTGCTTTTGTTTGCGTTTTTTTACTTGCAAAATTATTCAAACTTGCAAACGATTGGTCGATTATCGCTTTTTGTGCAGTAAAACCGCCTGCTGCACTTGCCGCTGCTCCGGAAACTATTGCAGGGTTATATGACGATTTATCGAACGACAAACTTCCTACAACTTCGTTATATTTAACATTATATTTATACAATGGTGAACTTGCCTCTTTTACTGTTTCTATTTTATCTTTTAATACCGTCGATGTCGTTAACAATACGGTTATTTTGTCGCCTGCGGCATCACTTATTACATTTATCGTTTTTATGTTTATTTTTCCCTCGCCGGAATAATTTTCTGCCGTAACGGTATCGGTTTGTCCGTATTTCAAATCGGCATCTATCGTCAACTTCAATTTATTGCTTACCGTTAAATCTTTAAAATTATAATTTTGTGTCTTACCGTTTCCAAAATCTATCGTTGCGTTATCTGCATATATTTTCCCGCCGAACAATGTCCCTTTTTCACCTAACGCAATCGTTCCGTTATATAAGTTTACTTTACCGGTATATCCGGTCATATCTTCGTTTAATATTACTTTACCTGTTGTAGGCAATGTGCCGGATGATCGGTTGATATTCATAATACTTGTATTACCAGCGGAAGTTATTCTGTCGTTAAATACTATGTTTGCACCTTTGTTCGTCCACATATTTATTGTTCCCGTACTATCGTGTATTGCATTTGATATTCCGTTTGCCGTGTTTCCGGTAAACTCTATATCACCAGTTTCGGCTATCAGATTTAATACAGCTTCATAATTAAGTATTGCTCCTCCTTCATTTCCGGCTTCATTTTCGATAAATTTCGTTCCGCTTAAAATTGTCATATCTCCGAAATCATCGTTATATATAGCTCCTCCGTAATTTGCCGAATTGGAAATAAACGATGTATTTGAACCGATTTCCATTATCCCGTAATTATAATTTTCAATCGCTCCGCCCTCTATTCCTGCCGTATTGGAAATGAACATTGAGTTTGAACCGATTTTCATTGTTCCTTCATTATTAAAAATCGCTCCGCCATACTCGTTTGCACTATTATTATTAAAAAGAGCGTTCGAGCCGATTTCCATTATCCCGTAATTATAATTTTCAATCGCTCCGGCATCACCTCCTAAATTGGAAACAAACTCCGTATTTGAACCGATTTTCGCTGTCCCCTTATTACATATAGCTCCGCCAAATGATGAATTTGATACGGAATTGTTATAAAATTGTGACGAGTTTACCGTAAGGATTGCTCCTTCTTGAACATAAAATACTCCGCCGTGATATTCATATCCGGTTTGGTTAAACCCCGTATAAGTTTGGTTTGACACGGAACTGCTTGTTTCAATTACATAATGTTCCGCCGCAAAAGATAAACTTACACCGAATAACATTACAGACAACAACAAAACCGAACCTAAGGCACCTTTTTTAATTTTTTCCATTTTCACTCCTTTTTTTTGTTGAATACTTAAAATACCGTTAAAACGGTCAACTTTTAAACTTTTTATTTTTATAAAGAACTGACTGCGAGATGCCCGATTACAACACTCGGCAATGACAAAAAAGAACATGAATAAAATTTTTTGAGCGGAAATTGGTTTTGTAAAATTTTAAAATTAAATTTTGTAAGCAAATTTTGAAAGTAAAAATTTTAATGAGTAATTTCTTGAAGTAAAAAAACTGAAATCGTGAAGTGTTGAATATTGTTTTTATTATATTAAAAATCTTTTGTCTTTTACAATATGTTTTTTATGTTTTGTATTATATTGATTGATTTTTAAAAAACAATTAATACACAGAAGTTTAATAATATGTTATAATATTAATATGAAAAAAGAACAGATAATAAAATTATTACAACAGAAAAAACAAACTTTAGCTAAAGAATATGGTATAAAAACTTTAGGGTTGTTTGGTTCTTATTCAAAAGGCAAACAAAATGATAATAGTGATATAGATATTTTGGTTGAATTTAACAAATCAATTTCGCTTTTAAAATATTTAAAACTTTCAAACACATTGAGTAAAAAAACCGGAAAAAAAATTGATTTGGTAATGAAATCCGCACTGAAAAAAAATATAGGAAAAGAAATTTTAAAAGAAGTAATTTACATATGAGAATTTATTCCGATTACTTACAAGATATTATTGATTCATGTAAACTTATAAAAGAGTTTATTAAGGATGTAAATCACGAACAATTTTTAAAAGATTAAAAAACATAATATGCTATTGTTAGAGCACTATCTGTAATCGGTGAAGCAGCAAAGAAAATTCCTAATTCTATTAAAACAAAACATACAAATATTCCTTGGAAAGAAATGGCAGGAATGAGAGATATTTTAATTCATGATTATTTTGGAACTGATATTGAAGTGTTGTGGCAAACAGTAAAGAAAGACATTCCTTTTATTCATAAAGAATTTAAAGAAATCATTAAAGATACAAAAAAATAATCAAATATTTTTATAGCTTCCGCATCAAATGTGCTATGGTAAAAACGCAAATTATAAAGAAAAAAGCGCCGCTAATAAAAGTGTGTGTGTCTGTCTATGAAATTGTTATTTTTTATTTTTCCCATTTTTTAACCGATAAAAATAAAATTTGTGAGCAAAAATCGGATTTGTAAAATTTTAAAATTAAATTTTGTAAGCAGATTTTGAAAGCAAAAATTTTAATGAGTATTTTCTTGAAGTAAAAAAACTTAAAATCGTGAAGTGTTTTTCGATATTTT
>JAZNAT010000136.1:0-6806 GCA_045586665.1 Endomicrobiaceae bacterium
TTACATATTTAGGCTCTCCCTATACTTTTTGTAACCTTTGTAGGTCATACCATATGTTATATTTTTTATTTGCATTGCGACATCCTTTTTTACTCCCTTTTCTTTTTCCTCAATTGTCGCATATGTGTTTTAACCTAAACACACAAGGCGTTTTTTGTATATTGAATCAAGATACGGAGAATATTAATAAATTTTTTGCTTTTTTATAATTTCAAATATAAAATATAAAAATGAACAATTTTGCGGATATTTTATTTTTAAAGTTGAATCAACGGCGAATATTTTCTTTTAAAGATATAAAGTTTTTTCAAAATAGAATAACGGATAAATTCGTTAAAGAAAACTGTATAAATTATTTTAATTGGTTCAAAGATAATTACAACAGTTTGGGATATTTTTATAATCTGTTGCAGGACGAACAAGAAAAAAATCTGTATATAAAAATGATTTTAACGAATCTTTTAGGTAATGTATATATAACGAAAACTGATAAAGAAAAATATTTGAAATCTCGAGAATGTTTTGACGGTTTATTGGCGGGCAAATCGATAAAAAGATTGAAATCTGCGACGAGAAAATTAAAGTTTTATGATTTGTCTAAGCTCGGATATGATTTGAAAATATATGGTGCAAGAGCTTTGCTTGATAAACTTATAATACATAATCAATATATATATAAAGATTGTAAAATAGAAAAAGACGATTTTGTTATAGATGCCGGCGGTTGTTGGGGGGACACTTCGTTAATATTTTCATCGATGGTTGGCGATAAAGGGAAAATTTTTACATTTGAATTTTTTGAAGATAATTTGAATATTCTTAAAGAAAATTTTTCTTGTAATAGACTACTTGCAAAAAATATTATTTTAACGGAACAACCTTTATACAACAAATCAAACGAAATTCTTTATTTAAATCATGCTTGTGCCGATATTACAACATTAACGGAAATAAAAAACGGTTCGTATCAATATAAAACAATATCAATTGACGATTATGTAAAAGATAACAAGATAGAAAAAATAGATTTTATAAAGATGGATATAGAAGGTTGCGAATTGAAAGCTTTGCATGGTGCGGTAAAAACATTAAAAAAATACAAACCTAAACTCGCAATAGCTGCTTATCATAAATATGAAGATTATTATGAAATACCGAAATTTTTGAACGAACTTAATGTCGGATATGAATTTTATTTTGCAAATTATACTCTCAATTTTACCGATACCGTTATTTATGCAAAATAAATTTGCTATAATATAAGTATGTTATTGAACTTTAACGATATCAGAAACAATAAAGAGATTCTGACATATTTAAGCCATACCGACGATATTTTTGCAAGCATAGGTTATAAAGAGCATGGATTAAATCACGCGTTATATACTGCACAAAGAGCAGGATTCGTATTAAAGCAGCTTGGATATACGAAAAGAGTTCAGGAGCTTGCTAGAATAGCCGGATTTTTACATGATATAGGAAATTTGGTTACAAAAAGAGACCATGCTCAAAGCGGCGCGATAATAGCAATGCATATTTTAAGCGAGATGCAGCTTCAGGAAGAAAAATATAACGGCGATATTTTTGAAATATTTACCGCAATCGGAAGTCATGAGGATAAAAACAATACTCCGCCGACCGAAATTGCCGCGGCGGTAGTCATCGGCGACAAAACGGACGTTCGGTTTCAAAGATTAAGAGAACGAGAACAGAGATTTAAAGATGTTCATTCTAAAGTTATAGCGGCTTGTGAGTCTACCAATCTTGAAGTTTCAAAAGATAATAAAGAAATATTTTTAAAGTTGGATATAAATACGAATATTTGTTCCATTATGGAATATTTTGAAATATTTACTCAAAGAACGTTATATTGCAGCAGAGCATGTAATGTTTTAAATTGCAAATTCGGACTTTACATCAACGGAGACAAATTTTTATAATGCACTGCGGTTCGTTTCAACTTATAAAAAAATCAAGCCAATGTAATGCGAGACTGGGCAAATTGTACACTACAAGAGGTATAATTGATACGCCAGTTTTTATGCCTGTCGGTACGCAAGGGTCGGTAAAATCGGTTTCTACCGAGCAACTTGTTGAGGCAAAAGCTCAAATAATACTTGCAAACTCTTATCATATATATTTAAGACCTGGACTTGATATAATAAAAAAAGCCGGCGGAATACAAAAGTTCAATTCTTGGAACAGACCTATGCTTACCGATTCCGGCGGGTTTCAAATTTTTTCTCTTAACGACTTCAGAAAAATAAAAGAAGAAGGTGCGGAATTCAAGTCTCACATAGACGGCTCAAAACATTTCATATCTCCGGAAATTTCCATGCAGATACAAAAAACGATAGGTGCCGACATTATTATGTGTTTTGATGAGTGCACGCCATATCCGTCGACTTACGATTATGCAAAAAAGTCCATGCTTATGAGTTTGAATTGGGCAAAAAGATGTAAAGATGAGTTCTATAAAGACGATGCTTTTAAGACTCAGGCTCTTTTCGGTATAGTTCAAGGCTCGGTTTATAAAGATTTGAGAAAAGAAAGTGCTTTAAGAATGCAGGAAGTGGATTTTGTAGGTTATGCGATAGGAGGGGTTTCGGTAGGAGAATCAAAAGAAGAAATGTTGGAAGCGGTAGAAAATACGGTTCCGTATTTGCCTGAAAATAAAGCAAGATATCTTATGGGAGTAGGTATGCCGGAAGATATTTGGGACGGCATTGAACGCGGTATAGATATGTTTGACTGTGTTATACCTACAAGAAACGGAAGAAACGGGCAGGCATTTACGACTTATGGCAAAATAAATATTAAAAACGGCGAGTTTAAAGATAATTTTGAACCTCTTGATCCGGAATGCGATTGCCAAACATGCCGAGGATATACTAAAGCATACATCAACCATTTGTTCCGCTCGCAGGAGATACTTGCACTTACTTTATTGTCTTTACATAACATTAATTTTATGATAAAATTAACGGATAAAATCAGAAAAGCTTTGGACAACGATACTTTTTTGCAGACACGACGAGATTTTTTTGAAAAATATTATTCGAAAAAGAGTTTCCGATAGCTTAAAACGGAGTGTTTTTATTATGAATTTAAAAGTTTTATTTTTATTTGTTTCTTTTATATTTTTCGTTCAAAACGTTTATGCCGAAGGCTCAACTGCTGTGGCAGCACAGGCTGGTAGTGCTTTCGGCGGTTTGATGCCGTTACTTATAATTTTTGTATTCTTTTATTTGTTTTTGATAAGACCTCAACAAAAGCAAAGAAAAGAACATGAAAAGATGTTGAACGATTTGAAAAAAGACGATAAAATAATAACATCCGGCGGAATATACGCTACGGTAATTTCTGTAAATGCCGATGTTGTGGAAGCAAAAATTTCCGATAACGTAAGGGTAAAAATAGTAAAATCAACTATCGTTAATGTCGTTGTTTCACAAAACGCAAAAACGGACGCGGTTACACCTGAGATTATAAAAAAATAAATGAATATTAACGAACTTGAATTTTCAAACGTAATGCTTGAAGATGTTAAGGCTAACGAAACGGTAAACAGTTTTATTCAGGCTGCAAACGATTATTTGGGCGCTATCGGTTATACCGAACACGGATACAGACATGTCGTTTTGGTTTCATCTATGGCGGAAAGTATTTTATCATCTTTGGATTATCCTAAAAGACTGCAGGAACTTGCCGCTATTGCGGGATATGTTCACGATATAGGCAACGTTGTTAACAGACAGGATCACGGTCAATCTGCCGCTTTAATTTCGATGCATATATTGAGGCAGATGGGGTTTACTCCTGATGAAGTTTCTTTAATAGTTTCGGCTGTCGGAAACCATGAAGAAGAAATCGGTGACCCGGTAAACCCGGTGGCTGCGGCGTTAATAATTGCTGACAAGTCCGACGTGCATAAAACAAGAGTAAGAAACCCTAATGCAGGACCTCTTGACATACATGATAGGGTAAATTTTGCGGTTGACAGATCTTTTTTAAAAATAGATAAAGAAAGAAAATTGATTTCTTTAAACTTGAATATTGATACGAAAATATCTCAGGTTATAGAATATTTTGAAATTTTTATGTCAAGAATGAATATGTGTAAAAGAGCGGCAAAATTTTTAAATTGTAAGTTTGAATTAATAATAAATGAGAGGAAATTACTTTAATGAACAAATTAGGATTCAGAACAGCAGTTACAGCGTTGTTAATCATTCTTTCAGGTTATTTTTTGTTCCCGACGTTTGAATGGTACAGAATGAGTGACGATGAAAAAGCAAAAGCGGAAAAATCAAAAGACCCGATTATTTCAAAAACGTTGAATTTGGGCTTAGACTTAAGAGGAGGAACGCATCTTTTGTTGGAAGTCGACTCTTCAAAATTGGACGAAACCGTATCAGTTAAAGATGCCGTTGACAGAGCGGTTGAAGTTATCAGAAACAGAATAGACCAGTTCGGCGTAGCCGAACCTTTAATAGCAAAGCAGGGCGACAGATGGATAGTAGTTCAGTTGCCCGGTATAAAAGACCCTGCAAGAGCAAAAGAACTTATAGGTAAAACCGCATTGTTGGAGTTTTGTCTTGTAAGTACAGATAATGAAACTTTAAATAAAATTCAGGATAAAATCAGAGAAAAAGATTTGTCAGTATCCGAGGCTAAAGAAGATGCTGAAATTTCAAAAATGATACCGGAAGGATATTTTATTGCCGAAAGTAAGGAAGACAGCAGAATTTATCTGTTAAAAGATGCTTCTCTTACTGGTGCATATTTGGTTAACGCAAAAGTTGAACTGGCTACCGGCGGGTTCGGTTATCCTCACGTTTCTTTGGAATTTAACAAAGACGGAGGAAAATTGTTTGCTGACGTTACCGGTGCAAACATAGATAGAAATTTGGCTATAGTGCTTGACGGTATAGTCCAGTCGGCGCCGGTTATAAGGTCAAGAATTCCGGATGGGAGAGCTATTATTGAAGGTAACTTCAATTCCGATGATGCAAAACTTTTAGCTACAGTTTTAAGAGCAGGTGCGTTGCCTGCTCCTGTTAGAATTATAGAAGAAAGAACGGTAGGTCCGAGTCTCGGCGACGATTCAATTAAAAAAGGTTTCTCCTCGGCATTGATAGGCGTTTTTGTCGTAGTGTTGTTTATGTTTATTTATTACGGATTTTCCGGACTTATTGCCGACATTGCTTTGATATTGAATTTCTTTATTCTTATGGGGATAATGTCGTATTTCCAGTTTACGTTAACTTTGCCGGGTATTGCCGGTATCGCATTAACGCTTGCCATGGCTGTAGATGCAAATGTTCTTATTCTTGAAAGAATAAGAGAAGAACTTAATATAGGTAAAACGGCAAGAGTTGCTGTTGACGCCGGTTATCAAAAAGCGTTCGTAACGATTTTCGATTCAAACTTAACGACATTGATAGCGGCCGTTTTCCTATTCCAGTTCGGAACAGGTCCTATAAAAGGTTTTGCCGTTACGCTTACGATAGGTTTGTGTATCAGTATGTTTACGGCGATAGTCGTTACCAAATTGATTTATGATTTCTTGTTTAAAGAAAATTTCATTTATAAAATAAAATTATAATAATCGGGAGGAACATCGTGCAATTTTTTAAGACACCTAATATAGATTTTATAGGTAAAAGATATGTTTCTTTTACAATATCGATAATATTGATACTTGTAGGTATTTTTGCTTTGGCTGTCAAAGGACCGAAATACGGTATAGATTTCAGCGGCGGAATACTTATGCAGATGTCTTTTGATAAAGAAGTCAAATTAGATTTGATAAGAGAAGGATTATCGGCTCAAAAAGATTTGGAGTTTGAGTTACAGTCAACAGGTAAAACAGGTATAATAGTAAGAGTTAAACAAACTGACAAATCTCAGGAAGAAATGTCACAGTCGATACTTTCCGTATTGCAATCAAAATTTCCAGATACCAACATAACTATGGACAGAGTTGAATATGTAGGACCTTCGGTAGGTAAACATTTGACTAAACAGGCGATGTATGCATTCAGTTTCGTTTTTTTAGGTATCATTATTTATGTTGCTTTCAGATTTAAGTCGGCGTTGTGGGGGGTTGTCGGAGTTCTCGCTTTGATTCACGATACGTTTATAACGTTCGGTTTGATGATATTTATGGATAAACAAATAGATTTGACGTTAGTTGCGGCATTTTTGACGATAGTAGGTTACTCTATCAATAACACTATAGTTCTATTTGACAGAATAAGAGAAAATTTAAAACTTATAGCAAAAGAAACGTTTGCAAACACTATAAATATAAGTATTAACGGCGTTTTAGGCAGAAGTGTTATTACATCTTTAACGGTAGCTTTCGTTTCTTTAATTATTTTGTTTTTAGGCGGAGAAGTTATAAGCGATTTCGGTTTGGCGTTATTTTTAGGCAATATTGTAGGTTTTTTCTCCAGCGTCTTTATTTGTGCTCCGTTAACTTATGAATGGGAAAAAAGAAAAAGAGAAAGATATAAAAAGAATATTTCAAGAAAATAATAAAATTGTATTTTTTAAATGGTGGGATTTTTTAATCTCACCATTTTATATTTTAATGTTATTATGAAAAAAATAAAAAATTTTAAAATATCCATAAGAACGAGAGAAATTTCAAGAATTATAAGAAAACTTCTTAACATGGAAACTTTGTCCATAGAAATAGAAGAAACCGTACAAAAATCTTGTTTTATATGCGAAAAAATCATAAAACCGGCTGTAGTATACGATACCTATTCGAAAGAATCCATTTTGTTTTCTTTTGA
>JAZNAT010000137.1:0-2004 GCA_045586665.1 Endomicrobiaceae bacterium
AAAAATACGACGGACCTTTAAGCGACGATATCGTTTATGCAAACAAATATTTCGTTATGAAAGAACTTTCTTTCGGCGTCGTTTATAATGAACTTAAAAATTTCGGATTCATAATAAAAGATTACAAAAAAAACAATAATGTTATAAACTTTTTAATTTCAAAAAAATAGTTATTCCAAATCCAAATCGAAAATTTCAGCACGATTTTTTTTCGTGTCAAGCATTGCGACGGTACTTCTTGCGTAACGTCTTCCGGCGGTTTCTCCGGGATTTATCATTATGATATTATCGGTTTTTATTATCGACGGCTTGTGCGTATGTCCGTAAATGACGTAATCGAACTTTTTTGTCTGCGTATACAAATGGTGGGTTAACAAAAAAGTTTTGCCGTCAAGCACGAACTCGTATGGCGCATCATAAACGTTTCCGAACGGCTCTATTGCTTTTTTCAGTCCGTAAACGTCAAAATCGTTGTTACCGAAAACGGCAATAAAAGGACATTTCAACTTAAAAAAATGTTGCGCCGAACTCGGATAAGAAAAATCTCCGGCATGCAAAACAAACTCTGTCTGCCGGAGATTGAAAAAAGCTATTGCTTTAAGTATTTTGTCCGTATTGTTATGAGTGTCGGATAAAATACCTATCTTCATTTATATGGAAACGACGTCCTTTATCTCGGGTATTGCTTCCATAATGGATTTTTTTATACCCATTTCCATGGTCATTGTTGCCATAGGGCAACCGCCGCAATGTCCTACCAATTTTACTTTTACGACATTGTCGGGCGTAATTTCTACCAACTCAACGTTGCCTCCGTCCGCAATAAGAGAAGGTCTTACCTGGTTTAAAATCGCTTCAACTTTTTCTTTCATATTTTTCTCCTTAACTTAATTTTATAATTTATAATTGTAAAAAAATCGTTAATTGAAAATTTCGTTTAATTATAAATTGTAAATTATCAGTTTATCGTTTCAGTCCGCGCCCAAGAGGAGTCGAACCTCTAACCTTTTGATTCGTAGTCAAACGCTCTATCCGATTGAGCTATGGGCGCAACTTAACACATATTGACCGAGATTAACTCGTTCGACTTGATTTTAATATTTTATTTTAAATGATTTCTTCGTTTTTGTCAATGAGTTTGACGATTAATAAAGACGTTATTCTTTAATAAATAACTTAAAAATGATAAAATTTTATTATGTCCCATATTATTTTTGTCATATACGGAATTATCTCAATATTTTTACAGATATTTTTTCTCAGAGAGTTTATTCCTCTGTTTCACGGTAGCGAGTTCGTTATAGGTATCGTTTTGGGACACTGGCTGTTTTCTGCAGGGGTATCGAATTACTTGTTCAAATATTTCGGTAAACTGAGAGACTTTTTTTCAAAATCAATTAATTTGTTTTTTCTGTTAATCGTATTAAGTATTTTATCTTTTGTTTTTATAAGAAGCATAAACGTAATTTCTTCTACCGATATTACGACGGGAGTATCGCTGAAAAGTTTATTTTTTTATTCTCTGTTTGCGATTTTTCCCGTAAGTTTTACGTTAAATTTGATTTTAAATTTTTTAAAACAAAGTTTTGCAACAGTTCTTTATCAAAAGAAAATAAAACGTTATGTGTGTGAAGCCATAGGCTTTATTATCGGAGGAACCGTATTTTCTTTTTTCATGTCTTCGGTTTATACCTCTACGCTTTTATTGATTATAATAATTCTTATATTTTTTAATCTTATATATCTTGTTGAAAGCAGAGAACTGAAATTTTTGTTTTTGCTTACAATCGTTTTTTGTCTATATTTGATTCAGAATTGCAGTGCTTATATTGAAAAGTTCGTAATATCAAACAATTATGCCGAAAATAATATTATAGACGTTTCTTATTATAAAAACGTTCAAAATATTTTGACCGAAAAAAGCGGCGAATATTTTTTGTATAAAAACGGAACGTCGGAATTTTGTTTGCCAAGTCAAGTCGGATCGTAGCCATGTCGTTCTGT
>JAZNAT010000138.1:0-8563 GCA_045586665.1 Endomicrobiaceae bacterium
TTTTTTTCTTTTTCAAGTATTTCAAGTAGTCGTTGAAATTTACTATTTTACGCTCTTTCTCGTCGTTAATCCATACGAACGCACCGTAAGTTTTTGTAAGTTCTATTTTTTCCAATTTGTCCGAAATTCGGTCGTCGAACCATGCCGAAGCAATGATGTTGTTATTCGGTTTTTCAGTGTTTACAAGTATCAATATTTCGGTTTTTAAAATTTTCGTAATTGAATTTAAAAGAGGCGTAGATTCTTTAAAAATTACATAAAGTATTACAGGATATTCCGGTTTATATTGCTTTATTTGAACGGCATACTCTTCTCTTTCCAAAGTTTTTTCCGAAAAAAGTTCTTGAGATTTTTCTTCACAAAAGCATAATGTCGGTATGAAAAATAAAGTTATAAAAATAAAAAAATATTTTTTTATAAGGTTCATTTTATAATATCCTTTATAAGCTCGTTAGACAATATTTCGTCAACAACCTTCTCAGGAGTAAAATTTTCCGTGTTTACGGCAAACGCGCATTCTTTGTATGCTTTTTGTCTTTGAGCTAAAAGTTTTGTTATCTCTTCAAAAGGGTTGAGCATTTTTTTTATTAAAGGGCGAGAATCGTTTTCCCCTATTCTTTTAAGTATATGCTCTGCGGATGCGTACAAATTTACTATTATTCCGTTTTTGTTAAGATTTTTGACGTTTACCGGATTAACTACGGTACCGCCTCCGCACGATATTACCGCATCTTGCAAATTTGATATTAAAGAAATAGTTTGAGTTTCAAATTCTCTGAATTTCGGTTCGCCGATTCTCTTAAAAATTTCAGGTATTGTTGCCTGCAACCTTTCTTCAATTATTTTGTCGGTATCAAAAAACTGTCTGTTCAACTTCTTTGCTAAAAGTTTACCGACGGTAGTTTTGCCGGTTCCCATAAATCCGGTTAAAACGATATTTTTCATTATAAAATTTGTATCCTCGAAACGTAAGATTTATAATTGTTTTTCATATCTTCCATACAGTCCGCACCGAATTTTTCTACCATGGCTCTTGCAAGTTCAAACGCAACTGCCGCTTCCGCAACTACGCCTGCCGCAGGTACCGCACAAACGTCGCTTCTGACGGCCTCGGCTTTTTCGATTTTTTTTGTGTGAACGTTTACCGACTTTAACGGTCTTGCAAGAGACGGTATCGGTTTCATCGTGCAGCTTATTTCAATGTTTTCACCGTTTGTCATACCGCCTTCCGTTCCACCGGCTCTGTTGGTTGTTCTGTAAAAACCTTTTTTATTTGAATAAAAGATTTCGTCGTGTGCCGAAGAACCTAAGACGTTTGCAAATTTCGTTCCCATACCTACTTCAACGGCTTTTATTGCTTGAATCGACATCAAACTTTGTGCAAGTCTGCCGTCAAGTTTTAGGTCCCATTGAGTATGGCTGCCAAGACCTACGGGAACGTTTTCGGCAACAACTTTAAATTTTCCGCCAAGCGTATCGCCTTTTGAACCGGCTTGTCTTATTATTTGTATCATCTTTTTTGAAGCGATTTTGTCAGGGCATCTTACAAAAGACATTTCCGCCAAATGCTGAACCTGTTTTTTGTCAATCGTCGACATTTTTGCAGATACTTTTCCTATAGTTTCGACATAAGAATATATGTTTACACCGAACTCTTTTAACAATTCTCTGCAAACGGCACCTACGGCAACTCTTGCGGCGGTTTCTCTTGCAGAAGCACGTTCAAGAATATCTCTGAAATCTTGAACTCCGTATTTCATAAGTCCAGCCAAATCCGCGTGTCCGGGTCTTGGTTTATGTAAGTGCTTTCCGTCAATATCTACGCTGGTAGGCGACATTACCGACTTCCAGTTTTCCCAGTCTCTGTTATAAATAAGCAAAGTTATCGGCGAACCGAGCGACCTTGCATATCTTACTCCCGACAAAATGTTTACTTGGTCGGTTTCAATATTCATCCTTTGTCCTCTGCCGTAACCTTTTTGTCTTCTTGCAAGGTCAACGTCAATGTCTTCGGTATTGATGTTCAGCCCTGCCGGGATACCTTCAAGTATTGCAACTATTGCCTGTCCGTGTGATTCGCCTGCCGTTGAAAATCTTAACATAGTGTCTCCTAAATATATTTTAAAGTTTATTTTATTTCCTGTATTGCTGCGCCGACGTTCGTTACGCCGACAATTTCCATTTTTCCTTTATAATCCAAGTTTTTTAAATTGCTTTTCGGGATAATCGCTTTTTCAAAACCGAGCTTTTCGGCTTCCGTTAACCGCTCTTTTATTTGGCTTACGGCTCTTACTTCGCCGGCAAGTCCCACTTCTCCGAATACAACCGTCTTTGAAGAACAAACGACTCCGTTATTTGCACACGCTATCGCACATGCTATTGCAAGGTCGGACGCCGTCTCTTTTATTTTTATGCCGCCTACGACGTTTATAAAAACATCTTGATTTTCTAAAGCAATACCGATACGTTTTTCCAAAACGGCAATAATTATTATTACTCTATTTATGTCGTAACCGGAAACCATTCTGCGCGGAAGCCCGAAATTGGTTCTTGATACCAAAGACTGTATTTCTATAAGCAAAGGTCTTGTTCCTTCAACCGACGTCGTTATGACATTTCCTGCAATGTTGTTTGAATTTTCGCTGATAAAAAGAAGTGACGGATTTTTAACTTCGCACAGACCGCCGGATTTCATTTCGAAAATTCCTATTTCGCTGGTAGGTCCGAACCTGTTTTTGTAGGCTCTTAAAATTCTGTATATCTGCTGTTTTTCGTTTTCAAAATAAAGTACGGTATCAACTATATGCTCCAATATTCTAGGTCCTGCCAAATCGCCGTCTTTCGTTACGTGTCCTAAAATGAAAACCGTTATATGGCGAGACTTTGCTATTCTTAAAAGTTCCGCAGAACATTCTCTTACTTGCGCAACCGAACCGGGCGCACTTGTCAGCTCCGGATGATATGTCGTTTGTATGGAGTCAATAACAAGAAATTTCGGTTCAATTTCATTTATTGCCGAAACTATGTTTTCAAGGTTGGTTTCTGATGCTAAAAAAATGTTATCTTTGTTTATTTTTAACCGTTCGGCTCTTGATTTTACCTGAGAAAGAGACTCTTCTCCGGAAATATATAAAACCGTCCCGAATTTTGAAAGAGCTCCCGATAACTGTAACATTAACGTGGATTTTCCTATACCCGGCGCACCGCCCAACAATGTAAGCGAGCCGGGTACTATACCGCCGCCTATCATATTATCAAACTCTGTAATTTCCGTTTTTATCCTTTCAAAACTTCTTACCGTTACGTCGTTTAAAGAAAACGTTCCGGAAGAAAATCCCGTAAGTTGTCTAGTGTTTTGTATCGACTTTGTCAGTTCCTGCTGTTTTTCTTCAACAAACGTATTCCACTTAAAACAGCCCGGGCATTTGCCAAGCCATTTAGGCGACTCGTATCCGCAGCTTTGACATACAAAAACGGTTTTTATTTTTTTTTGTTTCATAATTATTTCGAACTTGTTGCCGCTATACCTGCCACGCCGAACATGGACGCAAGGTCTTCGTCGGTAACTTTAAGTTTTATATAAGGCATAAAGTTCGTCCTTGTGAGAGTGTCTTCAACTTGAACACCGACGTATAACCAGTGAAATATACCCAGTCTTGCACCGACGATAACGTTCGGTTTGTCTCTGTCTTTGTCGTCGGGCTTTGCCGTTTCTGTTCTGAATATAGCGTCAATGTTAAAATAAAGTTTTCTGTTGCCGCCGTAAATTTTGTCAAAAGGAGAAAATCCTATTCCTACGCCTCCCTTACTTCTCATAATACCTCCGTAAGCTTCAAGATGTTCGGATCTGAAACCTATAAGAGCGTCAATCTTATTGAGATTGTTTCTTTCAAATTCGTCGTCTTCGTTTGTGTAGTTACCTATATTGGACAAACCGATATAATAAAATTTATGGTCGTTCGGTCTGAACCTTACACCGAAATCGTTACGGAACTTTTCGTTTCTCGTATCAAATCTACCCATATATTCCCAGTCTATTTCAAGTTTTTTTGTTTTGTTTACAAAAGCTTGAATTTGTTCTACTGTAACTTTTATGTCCGAAACGGTTTCTTTAAGCTCACCGGCCATTTTTTCGTCGTTTATCAAAGTTGCAATCGTCCCGTCGCCTTCGTTGACTTTCGTTACGATTTGATCTATTTTTTGCGAAACTTTTTTAAGTTCAAGTACTATGTTTCTTATATCGTCTTTGTTTTTGTTCGTTATTTCCGATAAGTCGGCGGAGAAATTTTTAAAGTTATCTATAACTTGACCGATTTGTTTTTCTTTGTCTGCAATAGTTTGGCTTACTTTTTTAAGGTTTTCTACGGTATCAAAGAGGTTTTTGAAAAATTCTTCGTTTAACCCTTTTGATGCGCTTGATAAAACTTTATCGACTTTTTTTACGGCGTTACCGATTAGTTCTTCAAGAGAATCTCCGTTAAGCGAGTTTATCGTTTGACCGTGACTTACAAGTTTGTTTGTTGACGTGCCAGGATTGATTTCAACATACTTCGTTCCTATTATGCCCATAGATACTATTTTTGCCGTTGCGTCGGAATATAATTTTATGTCACGATTTATTACAAGAATTACTTTTGCTTTACCGTTTTCCAAAATTATGTCTTTAATGTTGCCTACGTCAACGCCGGAAATTTTTACTTTTGCTTTTTTCGGAAGTCCTGCCGTATTTTCAAAATAAGTGTTGACAACATATTTTGAAGTTAAACTGTAATTTCCCAAAAGCATTATTGTAAGAAGTATGGCTAATATTCCTATCGTTACAAAAATACCAAGTCTTAATTCGTTAGACACAAAAACCCCTTATTTGAAGTTGAACAGTTGAACGAGCTTTGCTACGTTGAACCTATATTGCACGTGTTGAATAGTTGCATTTATAAAAATTTTAATTGCCAAATTTTCATATAAAAACTTTTCAATCCTTCAACTTTTCAACTAATTTTGCTTTACAAAAATTATTGCATAGTAAACGTCGTTTCTACCGGTATCGGACCGTTACTGGAACCGTCAACAAACTGTTTTAACATTTTATCATTCGTAGTTTTAGGGTTGCCGACCGTCACTTTTAATTTGTCAACGTTTCCTTCAAAAATAATTTTGCCCTGATACAACATTATTATTCTGTCGGCTATTTTGTAAGCCGAGTTCATGTCGTGAGTAACGACTATTGACGTTATTTTCAACTCTTTTTTCAAATGTATTATCAGTTCGCCTATAACGTCCGACATTATCGGGTCAAGTCCCGTAGTCGGCTCATCGTAAAAAACGTATTTCGGTTTATAAGCAATCGCTCTTGCAAGACCGACTCTTTTTTTCATACCGCCGCTTATTGCCGACGGTTTTAATTTTTCTATATCTTTAAGACCTACCATATTCAAACATAAAGTAACTCTTTTTTTTATTTCTTCTTTCGATAAGTTAGTAAGGTTTTCCATTCCGAAGGCAATGTTTTCTTCTATCGTTAAAGAATCGAAAAGTGCGGCTTCCTGAAACAAAAAACCTATTTTTTTTTGCGTTTCATGCAATTGCTGTTTGTCGGCACTGGTTATGTCCGTATCGTCGATAAAAATTTTTCCGGAATCAGGTTTTATCAGTCCGACAAGATTTTTTAACAAAATACTTTTGCCTGTGCCGGAACCGCCTATAATAACAAGCGTTTCACCGTCTTTAACTTCCAAACTTACACCGCATAAAACTTTTTTCGTATCAAAAGATTTATACAAATTTTCAACCCTTATCATATCCGATTATTTTATAATTTTTGTATATCTTTTTCCACTTTTATGATTGTTAAAATATTTTTTAGGAAAAATTTTTGATAATTTTATTTCCTGTTTTCTTCCGCCCATGATTTTCTTCCGTACAACGGCTCTATATTTTTGAACGACACTCCTTCGATATTTTCCGCCATAAGCGCCAAAGTTGACGCTTTCGGAAAATTTAAGCAAGGCTGTAAAGACACGGAATTTTTTCCGAGCTCTTTTGATAGCAGTTTCTTGTATACGAAAGCGGCATTTCCGATAACGATTATATCGTTTTTATATTTTTTAAATTTTTTTATAAAAGTTTCTATAGAAACGATTACAACTTCGTTTTTTTGTTTGATATAAACTTCGTTTCTTAACGCGTCAATTGCAGGAACGATTTTTGTCCCTTTAATATTTACCTGATACTTTAATATTTCAAGACCGTCGACGGAAACTGCCGGCTTATTTAAAGTTTGTGCCAGCGTTTTTATAACCGACATTGCAACTCTTATTCCGGTAAAACTGCCTGGTCCGCATGAAACGGCAAACTTATCTATTTCGTTAAGTTCCCATTTTGCGTCTTTAATTATTTTTTCCGTTAACGGTACCAAAACATCGGAATGAATTTTGCCAGCATTATAAAAGTATTCCGTTACGATGTTCGAGTTTTCACTTATTGCAACACTTAATGACGAACCTGAAGATTCAATAGCTAAAATTTTCATATAAATCTCTTTATTGTTATTTTTCTTCCCTGTTTGATATAATCAATATCTATTTCCCATCTAGTTTTTATGCCGTAAGTTTTCAGTCTGTCGCTCCACTCTATCAAAGATATGCCGTTGCCGAACAAATATTCGTCTATGCCCAAATTCGCCGTGTTATTTTCGTCAAGTCTGTAAAGGTCAAGGTGATATATGGGACAGATTTTCGTTTCAAACTCGTTTACAAGCATAAAACTGGCGCTTCTTGCAAACTTTTTTATACCGAAATAAAATAAAATTCCCTGTATGAAAGTCGTTTTTCCCGCACCTAAATCGCCGTTAAAAAAAACTATATCTTTTGGCTTTAAAATCTCTGCAAAGCGTTTTGCCAAATTTCTTGTTTGTTCGTCGGTTTCTGTATAAAAAGTTTTATTTTTAAAAGTGTTTATATCCGTCATATTTTATGTCTTTTATTTTTCCTTTTTCAAAATATTTTGTTTTTTTGTCGTCCGTTATATATCCTATACATTTTATTTCAGGAAACAGTTTTGCCGCTTTTTCGCCGTCTTTTTTGTCAACGGTGAAAACAAGTTCAAACTCTTCACCGGCGAACAATGCCAAATTGTATAATTTTTTATAATTCTTTTTACAATATGATATTAAATTTTCAGATAACGGTATATCGTTTACGTTTATAACCGCCCCTTTATCTTGAGTTAAAAGTTCTATAGATTTGAAGAGTCCGTCGGAAGAGTCCGTCATAGACGTAATTCTTATTTTTTTTGACATTGAATTTGCCGAATTGAGCCGTGCTTGAGGCAACAAATGTTTTTTTATAAGTTCTTTCTCAAAAAAGTTCAACTTTTTTTTATTTTTGCTTTGTTTTTTCAATATTTCAAGTCCCGCTCCTCCGTCACCGAAAGTCCCGGAAACAAATATCAAATCGCCGCTTTTTGCTCCCGTTCTTGGTATGATTTTGCCGCAAGTTATACCTATTAAAGTTACCGAAACGGTAATATCTTTTGCACCTACCGTATCGCCTCCGGAAATATGAATCCCGTATTTGTCACAGGTTTTTTTTATTGACCCGAAGAGCCTTTTGACAAAACTTTGTGAAACGTTTTTGTTTATTCCCAACGAAATAAATGCGTATAACGGTTTGGCACTGCCCATGGATGCTATGTCGCTTACGTTTACTTCTATTGCTTTTTGTCCTATATGCTCGGGTGTAGACCACGTTTTGTTAAAATGAACGTTTTCTATTAAAATGTCTGCAGTTACGACATATTTTGTGTTTTTACCGGCGTGGTAAACGAAACAGTCATCACCTATATCCAAACATACGTTATGGATTTTTGAAGGTTTGGTATTATGTTTTTTTATGAAATCTATCAATCCGAACTCGCCCAGTGCGGATAAGGTTTTATTGTTCATAAATTCAATTATACTATATTTTAGTTTGAAAAACATATAATAATTTTGTAGAATTCTATGACTAATATAAGAGTGATAAATATGAATAAAATTTACGGAGTTATTCTTGCTGCCGGACAAGGTACGAGAATGAAATCCCGTATTCCTAAAGTTTTACATAAGGTTTGCGGAAAAGAACTTATTTATTATGTTGTTGATTGCATGAGCAAAACTGCGAAAATGCAAAAACTCGTGACGGTTGTCGGTTGCGGTGCGGACGCCGTTATAGAGTATTTGCACAATTTTCGTAACGTTGACCACGTTTTTCAAAAAGAAAGATTAGGCTCGGCGCATGCTCTTTTGCAGGCAAAAAACAAGTTGAAAAATTGTGACGGACATTTAATTGTTATGTGCGGCGATACACCGCTTGTAAAAGCGGAAACCTTAAAGAGTTTGTTGAAGTATCATGTAAAAAATAAAAACGACGCTACGGTTTTATCCGGCAACGTTGAAAATCCGTTCGGTTACGGCAGGATAGTAAGAAATTCGGCAGGCAATGTCATTTGTATAGTTGAAGAAAAGTCCGCCGATGATAAACAAAAACAAATAAAAGAAATAAACAGCGGAATATATTGCTTCAAT
>JAZNAT010000139.1:0-8944 GCA_045586665.1 Endomicrobiaceae bacterium
ATTTTTATTGATATTTTATCTATTAAAGTTGAAGACGGAGTAGTGTTTGATATAAAATCAATAATGGTGAAAAACATAATAGAAGATTCAAATTACAAAGGAATAAGAGTAATTTTTAACGGACATATAGGTAAAATAAAGAAACAGTTAAAAATAGATTTAGGGTTTGGTGATTTTGTTTATCCGAAAGCAAGAGAAGTTGAGTATCCATCTATATTCGGAGATAAAGAAACAAATATCAAAGCATACTGTATAGAAACAATAATTGCTGAAAAGTTTGAAGCAATGATAAGTTTATCATTAATTAACAGCAGAATGAAAGATTTTTATGATATATATACTATAATCAAAACTTGCGATATTAACTTCAGGAAGCAGTCCGTTAAAATTGAGAGTTCAACTGTAAGCTACCTTTTGTATTAGAAAGAAAAAACTTAAAACCGGAATTATATTACATCAGTTTTTTGTATATAATAAGTGATACGGGTTCTTATCCGCAGCAACATATTTTGAAAAATTATCAACATTTATATCTTTCGTATAATTAAAATATTTCTTATATTGTTTTATATACTTGTTTAATGTTTTTTTATCTTCGTCGTTCATTTCAACTTTTTTTATCTCTTTTCCCATATTCTTTTTTGGGACAGAACCGTTAATATACATTACTCCGCCGTGCATTCCGGTACCAAGATATTTTCCAGTTAAATTTTCCGCTTTTGTTATTCCTATACCAAGCAATATTATTATTCCGCCTGCCATATATTCGCCTAAAAAGTCCCCTGCGGAAGAACCTATAACTATTACAGGTTTCATGTCGAGATACTCTTTCATGTGTATACCTACTCTATACCCTACACTGTCTTTAACAAATATTTCTCCGCCTCTCATTGCATAACCGGTAGTATCTCCGCAACTTCCGTGCACAATAATTCTTCCTTTGTTCATAGTGTTACCGATAGCATCCTGAGCATTGGAAAAAACTTCAAGTTCAGGACCTGCCATATATGCACCCAAATCGTTGCCCGGAACACCGTCTATATTTATTTTAATGTCGTGACTTATTCCACAACCTATATATCTTTGTCCGCATATACCATGAAGATTTATTTCGTCATAATTTAATGCGAACTGTCTTATTTCTTTATTCAAATCTTCGGCTAACTTGTTATTAACATCTATATCTATCTGCTTCATTTTATATTCCTCCGAATATCTTGTTTTGTCTTATATCTTTAGAAAATACATTTAATCCTATATTTTGTTTTGTTATATCGTAATTTAAACTGCTTAAAGGTGTTCTATCGTTAATTAACGAAGTATAAATTCCGGCTCTCTCGTTCGTGTTTATGAGAATAAACCCTTCAAGTTTATCATCTTTTATTACAAGTTTTTTTAGTAAATCTTTATCATCGTCTTTTTGAATATAAACGTTGTATCCGTCTTGTTTTGTATCAACGATTCCGGCAGAAATTAAATGCAGTCCGAAAAAGCCGATAGCATTTAAAGGAAAAGAGCCGTTAAATTCTTTTGTTATTCCTGCCATATTGGAACCTGCAAGTTTACCCTGAACAAAAGCATTCGGCCATAGTGCAAGAATTTTATTTTGCTCGGATAACACATCAAAACTTTCTACACAGTCACCGGCGGCATAAATATCTTTTATAGATGTTTGCATATATTTATCAACAACAATTCCTTTATTAATTTTTATCCCGGCACTTTGTGCAATAGATACATTCGCTCTGACGCCGACTGCCATTATCAAAACATCACAATTAAGTTCAGTCCCGTCGGCAAGTATTACTGAATGTTCTTTAATTTCTTTTGCCGTATTTGAAAGATAAAATGTAACATTATGTTTTTCCATATGGTTTTGAATAACAGATGCCGTATTTCTGTCCAATACGGAAGCCATAACTCTGTCTGCCATATCGCAAACTTTAACGGAGTTAACATGTTCTGCCAACGCTTCCGCCGCTTTTAAACCTATCAACCCTGCACCGATAATAACTACATCGGAATTTTTGTTAACGACTTTTTGTATATCAGTTACCGATTCAATATTTAAAAAAGTATAAACATTTTTGTGTTTTTCCATTCCGTTTACAGGCGGAACGAAAGGAATACTTCCCGTCGCGATAAGAAGTTTATCGTATTTGTAAGTTTCTTTGTTTACACAAACAACTTCTTTTTTTGTTGTGTTTATACTTTCTACTTTACAATTTAATTTAACCGTTATTTTGTTTCTTGTATAAAAATCTTCTTTTTTATACTTTATGGTTTCCAAAGTTTGTTTTCCCTGCAAGAAATAAGAAATTAACGGTCTTCCGTAAGCAGGAAAGTTTTCTTGCGACAATATTGTTATATTGCCTTTTTTATCGATATTTCTGATTTCGGCGGCACAACTTGTTCCGGCACAACTGTTTCCGACTATTAAATAATTCATTTTAATCCTCTGACAGATACTACTTATCTACTATTTATCAAAGCTACAATATTCAAAGTATTATCTTTAGCTTAAATTTAGCTGATAAGCTGAGCCGGACACTTCGTGTCCTAAGCTGATACAGCTGAGAAGTTTTCGGTATTTTTCGCTTTGCGAAAAATCTAATACTTAATCAAAAATTGCTATGCAATTTTTACAATAAACTCTTCAGCTTATCACCTTTTCAGCTGTCGTTATAACTTTTCAGCTTATCAGCTCCTCAGCTTTTCAGCTCTTCAACTTTTGTTTTGTTTTCCAAGTCAATAAATTTCAAAGCATTGTTCGGACAATTTTTTGCACAAGCAGGTTCGTTTCCGTTTTCTACACACAAATCACATTTTGAAATAACCGTTCCCGATACCGACATTTTTATTGCACCGAACGGACAAGCCATTATACAAGATTGGCACCCAACACATTTTTCTTTTATGTTTCTGACTATACCGTTTTCATCTTTATACATTGCACCGGAAATACATGCCTGAACACATTTCGGTTCTACACAATGTCTGCACTGAAGAGCAAAAAAAGTTTTTATTCCGTCCTTTTCCATCTCTTCAATCGTTATTGCAGAATCGACATTTTCTTTTTTATATGTTTTTATGATATCTTTTGATTTTGAATGTGCGGTTCTGCAATAAACTTCGCACAACCCGCACCCTAAACAATTTTTTTCAAAAGCATAAACTTTTTTCATTTCTTTTATTATTCTCCTGCATGCTTTATTGCGAGTATTTCCAATTCTTTAAGGTTAAGACCTACTCCTCTTAACATTAATCTGTTACCTCTTAAACTGTCTATTGCATTTATTCCCATTCCGCCCAACATTTCTTTTATTTCGTTGTTCCATGCAGTAAGCAAGTTTATTAACCTTTCATAAGCGATATCGGGATTTAATCTTCGGACAAGTTCCGGATTTTGTGTTGCTATTCCCCAATTACATTTGCCGGTAGAACAGCTTTGGCACATGTGGCACCCCATAGCAATTAATGCTGCAGAAGCAATATATACGGCATCTGCACCTAAAGCTATGGCTTTTACAATATCGGCACTGTTTCTTATCGAACCTGCACAAATAACCGAAATTGTGTTTCTTATACCTTCATCTCTTAACCTTTGATCTACACTTGCTAAAGCAAGTTCTATAGGTATTCCTACATTATCTCTAACTCTTGTAGGTGCTGCACCCGTTCCGCCCCTGAAACCGTCTATAACAATAGCATCTGCTCCAGCTCTTGCAATACCCGATGCAATAGCTGAAACATTGTGAACAGCAGCTATTTTAACAAAAACGGGCTTTGTATAATTCGTACTTTCTTTTAAAGAAAATATAAGTTGTCTTAAATCTTCTATTGAATATATATCATGGTGCGGTGCAGGTGAAATTGCATCGGAACCTTCCGGTATCATTCTTGTTGCCGAAACATCGGGACCTACTTTTATTCCCGGCAAATGTCCGCCAATTCCGGGTTTTGCACCTTGCCCTATTTTAATTTCTATTGCTGCACCTGCATTTAAATAGTCCAAATGAACGCCGAATCTTCCCGAAGCAACCTGAACGGTAGTATTTTTACCATACTTGTAAAAATCTTTATGAAGTCCGCCTTCACCGGTATTATAAAGTATTCCTAACTTTTCTGCCGCTCTTGCAAGAGCTTCATGAGCATTTTTTGATATCGAGCCGTAACTCATTGCAGAAAACATTATAGGCATATTCAACTCTATTTGCGGTGGAATTTTTGTCATCATATTACCGTTTTTATCGTATTCTATTTTGTCGGGTTTTCTGCCTATCATAACTTTTGTTTCCATAGGTTCTCTTAAAGGATCTATGGACGGATTTGTTACCTGACTTGCATTTAACAATATCTTGTCCCAATAAATAGGAAACGGTTTGGGGTTTCCCATACTCGATAAAAGCATACCGCCGGTTTGTGCTTGTCTGTAAATTTCGTCTATTGCCGTTGATGTCCAATTGGCATTTTCTTTAAACTCCAACGAATTTTTTCTTATTTTAATTGCTTTTGTAGGACACACAGCAACACATCTGTGACAACATACGCATTTTGAATCGTCAGACAAAACAATATTGTCTTCTTCGTCGTATATGTGCACTTCGTTGGAACATTGTTTTACACAAACTTTGCACCTTATACATTTTGTATTATCTCTTAAAACTTCAAATCTGTCCGATACTAAATTCAAACTCATTGTCTTGCCTCCAACTTAACGATTACAGCTTCGCCGCCTTTAGGATGATAAATTTTTTCAGGTTCCGGACAAATTATTCTTATTGCACTTTCTTCACTTGCAAAATATACTTTACTCCCCTTTACAGCACTTACCATCGACCTTAACTTTATTCTGTCGTTTAAAGCTATAAGTCCGTCTTCGTATCCTATAAGAATAGAAAAAGGACCGTTTATTAATGCCGAAGAATATACCGTTCTTAACGCTTTTAATTCTTGTGCTTTTTTAGGATTTTCATTTTCAATATCTTTCCAGAAAGGTGCTACCAACACCTGCAAAGCTTTTTCCATAGGAAGTTTATGTTTTCTAACAAGCAAATCAAGCAAATATGTTATTACTTCGGTATCGGTTTGAAGAGAACAATTGTATCCGAACATTTCTACAAATCTTCTGTTGGCATCGTAAGAAGAAATTTCTCCGTTATGAACTATAGACCAGTCAAGCATTGTAAAAGGATGTGCACCGCCCCACCAGCCTGGAGTGTTTGTAGGAAATCTTCCGTGTGCCGTCCAAATGTAACCTTCATAATTTTCAAGCATATAAAAGTTTCCTATATCTTCAGGATAACCTACACCTTTAAACGCGCCCATATTTTTACCGCTTGAAAACACATAAGCACCGCCGAACTCTTTATTTATTCTTATTACACATCTGGCGGTAAATTCGTCTTCGTCCATATTTAAGTTTCTGACTTTATAAATTCTTGGCAAAACGAAATATCTCCATATTAAAGGTTTGTTTTTTATCGACGGAACTTTCCTTGTAGGAATGTTACCGGCACTTTCTATTTCAAAATGTTCGTTTAAAAATTCTTCCGTTTTAGCTTTTATTTGGTTGTTGTCATAAAAAATGTGCAAAGCGAAAAAATCTTTATATTGAGGATATATTCCGTATCCTGCAAAGCCGCCGCCGAGACCGTTAGATCTTTCGTGCATCAATGCAATTGATTTAATAATATCGGTTCCGTTAAATCTGTTACCTTTTTTATCTATGATACCGCTTATTGCACAGCCTGCCGGTATTCTTATTTGACCTTCTTTCATGCTTGCTCCTTAAAAATTGCCTTCTTCGGTAATTTTTAGCTTAAAAGCTGAGATAGCTTAGAACGAATTTGTTTCACAAATTCTTAGCTGATAAGTTTTCGGTATTTTTCGCTTTGCGAAAATCTAATACTTAATCAAAAATTGCTATGCATTTTTTACAATAAACTCTTCACCTTTTCAGCTTATCAACTTTTCAACTGTCATTAAACTTTTCAGCTCCTCAGCTTTTCAGCTCATCAGCTCATCAGCTTTTCAGCTCATCAGCTTCTCAGCTATTTATTAATAGTTTACAAGGTATTCGTCTATTTCCCATTGATGAACTTTCGTTCTGTAATTGTCCCACTCTTCTGTTTTTGATTGTGTATACAGGTTAAACGAATATTCGCCTAAAGTTTGTTTCATAAGTTCGCTTTTCTGCATTGCTTTAACGGCATTAATTAAATTGTGCGGTAAATTTTCTATTCCTGCAGCGTCTCTTTCTTGTTTTGTCATTTTAAAAATGTTTTTGTCGGTAGAATGTTTTACTTCAAGATTGTTTTTTATTCCGTCAAGACCTGCTGCAAGGCATGCAGAAAGCAAGAAATACGGGTTTGCTGCCGGATCGGGACATCTCAACTCTATTCTTGTAGATGCTCCTCTTGCGGCAGGTATTCTTATCAACGGACTTCTGTTACTTGCAGACCATGCAATATATACGGGAGCTTCATATCCCGGAACAAGTCTCTTATAAGAATTTACTAACGGGTTGGATATTGCAGCCATAGATTTTATATGTTTCATTATACCTGCAATATAACTGTAAGCGGTTTTTGAAAGACCTAACTCGTTTGACGGGTCATAAAAAGCATTTTTACCGTCTTTAAATAAAGATTGGTTCGTATGCATACCTGACCCGTTTATACCGAAAATAGGTTTCGGCATAAACGTTGCATGAAGACCGTGCTTTTGTGCGATTGTTTTTGCTACCAACTTAAATGTATTGATATTATCTGCAGTTTTAAGTGCTTGGGCATATTTAAAATCTATTTCGTGTTGTCCTCTTGCAACTTCGTGGTGAGAAGCTTCTATTTCAAAGCCCATCTGTTCAAGAGTCAAACACATATCTCTTCTGACACTTTCACCCAAATCTATAGGTGCCAAATCAAAATATCCCGCATCATCGTGCGTTATTGTTGTCGGTTTACCTTTTTCGTCGGTATGGAACAAAAAGAATTCAAGTTCCGGCCCGACATTAAACGTGTATCCCATATCAGCTGCAGCTTTTAAATTTCTTTTTAATATGTTTCTGGGGCAACCTTCAAACGGTTTTCCGTCCGGCTTATAAATATCGCATATTAATCTTGCAACTTTGCCGGTTTGCGGTCTCCAAGGGAAAATAACAAATGTGTCGGGATCCGGATAAAGATACATATCGCTTTCTTCTATTCTTGTAAAACCTTCTATTGAAGAACCGTCAAACATACATTTGTTGTCCAATGCTTTTTCTATTTGGCTTGCCGTTATTGCAACATTTTTAAGTTGACCGAAAATATCGGTAAACTGCAACCTTATAAACTGAACATCCTGCTCTTTAACGATTTTGATAATGTCTTGTTTTGTATACATACTGTGTCCTCCCATTCGTTTTTATTTTTATTTTATTAATGTTTTTTTATTTGTTTTTCCGTGTTTATTTTTTTGTCATTGCGTGCTTGAGACGGAATCTATCAGAATTTTGCTTTTTTATAAACCGTTTTTTATTGTTTATAAATACCGGCTCAAGTCCGCTAAGACAACAAGCGATTTACATATTCCATCATATATTCAAATAAAAAAAGGTGCTTAAAAAATTAAGATTAAAAATCCGTTTTTTAAGCACCTTTGCTAAAAAGTTTGCTATTAAGTTATATTTTATTTAAAAATTACAACATCGTTTTTCTAAGTTCTTCACCCGATTTTGCACTTAAATATGCAGGCGGAACGTCAAATATCGTTTTTGCACCGGTTTGACCTTCTTTGTTCAGTCTGTATGCCGCTCTTGCAAATGCTACAAGTACGCTGGAAGTAAATTCCGGGTTGGAATCAAGTTTTATGTTGTATTCTATCACGTGGTTGTTAACGTTTTGTCCGTTTCCGGTAACGCCCGTTCTTATAACACATCCGCCGTGCGGAAGCCCGGAATGATTTTTTTTCATTTCTTCGGCGGTAATAAAATGTACCGTAGTATCGTAATCGGCAATATAGTTCGGCATTTCTTTTATTTCCTTTTCTATTCTTGCTTTATCGGCACCGTCTGCAGCTACAACAAAACATTCTCTTGTATGTTTTTGTCTTGTAGTAAGTGTCGGATTTTCAAAATTCTTAACGGCATTAAGCGCTTTTTCAACGGGAATCGTATATTGTCTTGCATCCAAAACACCGTCTATTCTTCTAACGGCATCGGAATGTCCCTGACTTACGCCTTTACCCCAAAAAGTGTAATCTTTACCGTCGGGCAAAATAGCGTTTGCATACATTCTGTTTAAAGAAAAAAGTCCCGGATCCCAACCGACCGATATTATTCCTATCTTTCCAGAGCGTTTTGCTGCATCGTCAACATTTTTAAAATGTTGCGGAATTTTTGCATGCGTATCGAAACTGTCAATTACGTTAAACATTTTTACGTATTTGGGAGTTTGAACAGGCAAATCCGTTGCACTGCCTCCGCACAAAATCAAAACGTCTATTTTATCTTTCCAATTTTCAATTTCCGATATGTTTAAAACGGCAGCATTCGAATTTATTTTTAAATCTTTCGGATTTCTTCTTGTAAATATTGCAACAAGTTCTACATCGCTGTTTTGGCTGGCGGCTTTTTCAACGCCTCTGCCCAAATTTCCGTAACCCAATATGGCCAGTTTCATACAAAATTTCCTCTTTATTAAATTTTTTTTAAAAAAAAGACGCTCAAAAGAACCGAATCGATCTTTTAAGCATCTTTGCTAAAAGTTTGTTATTAAGTTATTGTAGATATTCTATAACAAAAAAATTCTTTTGTCAAATAAAAAAATCGCTTTGCAATTTTTTTAGCCGATTCGGAAATTCTTATAGAATTTCTTATTACATTCTACATTATACATTGTTGTTTACAAACTAATGCACTTTATATTTTGAAGCTTATCATATTCATCAAGAGCTTTTAAAT
>JAZNAT010000140.1:0-6531 GCA_045586665.1 Endomicrobiaceae bacterium
TGTTTTCTAATGTTTTTCCTTGTGGAATGAGCTCAAATCTCAATGTTTTTGATAAACTATACAAATTAGTAAATTTTTCCATTATTATCTCCCATAAAAAAAACCTTTTGGATATTATGTACTCCAAAAGGTTTTTTAAAGCGATATTTTTAATATTTTATTTTTAATCATTATTCAATTATATAAAAATTATCTTAATATTTGAAATTGAAAATCTTTTATTATAAAACTAACGGTGCAAGACTATACTGCAACGCTTTTGAAAGTTGAGTAAGGGTAGTTTGAATTTGGTAGCCGATTTTGCCGGCACTGAAAATTATTACCGGCTGGTTTTGTGCGGAGATATCAATAACGGTAGTAAAAAACTTTTTCATACCTAACGGCGAACATCCGCCGTGAACGTATCCGGTTAAGTTAAACAAATCTTTTTGTTTTAACATTTCAACGGACTTTTCGCCGACCGACAAAGCCGCTTTTTTTAAATCAAGCTCTTTTGCTACGGGAATTAAAAAAACGTAATGATTTTTGGATTTCGCAACCGTTACAAGCGTTTTAAAAACGTAATCGGGATTTTGATTTAAAGATTGTGCAACCTCAACGCCGCTTATCGCCTTTGAAGCGTCGTAAGAATACGTTTTATATTCAACGTTATTTTTGTCCAATATTCTCATTGCGTTTGTTTTTATCATATAATTTTTACATTAAAACGAAAAAGGCACGAGCAAAAACTAAACTCGTGCCTTTTATATGCAGTTTAAATTATATTACCAATTTTACTACTGCCATTTCGGCGTTATCGCCTCTTCTTAAACCGAGTTTGAATATTTGAGTATATCCGCCGTTTCTTTCTTTGTATCTGGGAACCAAAACGTCAAATACTTTTTTAACGACTTCTTTGTCGGTTATTTCCGAATGCAACGCTTTTTTAGCGTTCAAATCCGCCGCTTTAGCTTTCGTTATAAGCTTTTCGGCAAATCTTACGACTTCTTTTGCTCTGGGAACTGTAGTAGTAACTTTTTCGTGCAAGAATAAAGATGTGGTCATATTTCTCATCATAGCTCTTTTATGTGACGGCGTAACCGCCAATTTTCTTGTGTTATGATTTTTTATCATTATATGTTCTCCTTCAAAGACAAGCCGATTGCCGCCAATTTTTCTTTAATTTCTTTCAACGACGTTTTTCCGAATTTATCAAATTCCATAAGATCGACTTCGGAATAAGATATAAGCTGTCCTATTGTTTCAATTTCCGCATTTTTTAAGCTGTTAGAAGCTCTTGTGGTCAAATCAAGTATCGTTATAGGCTGAGATTTCAACTCTTCTTTTTTATCTTCCTGCTTGGGCTGTTCTGCCGCCTGATTTTCTTCTTTTGCAACTTCTGCGGAAGAAGATGCTTCTCCCGTGAAAATCGTAAGAGAATTTCTCAATATTTTTGCAGACTCTATCAACGCTTCTTGAGGAAGTATTGAACCGTCCGTCCATATTTCCATAATAAGTCTGTCGTAATTTAAGTCTTGTCCGACTCTGGTATTTTCAACTTCATAGTTTACTTTTATTATAGGAGAAAACAATGCATCCATTGCAATCGTATTTGCGGCATATTTACGGTCTCTCAAAGATTCGGCTCTGACGTAACCTCTTCCTTTGGAAACTTCCATTTCCATTTCAAGAGTAGTTCCAGCATCTATATTTGCTATTTCCTGTTCAGGATTCATTATTTCTACGGAAGCGTTTTTCTCAATATCGGCTGCCGTAATACGTCCGCCTTTATCGGCTTTCAAATATATTTTTTCCGGACCTGCCGAATTCAATTTTACTCTTACTTTTTTGAGATTAAGAATTATCTGTAAAGCGTCTTCTCTTACACCTTTAAGAACCGCATATTCGTGATCCGCACCTTTTATCGTAACCGACGTTATTGCAGCTCCTTCAATACTGGAAAGCAAAATTCTTCTTAAAGAATTGCCGATTGTGTTACCGTATCCTCTGTCAAAAGGCTGAGCAATAAATCTTCCGAACGTATTTGTTGCCGTTTTTTCTTCCAACTGTAACTTTTTTAATTTTTCCAAATCTGGCATTTTCATGCTATATTACTCCGTTTCAACCCACTGTTTTTCAAGCGGTTATTTTTTATTTTGAATAGAATTCAACAATCAACTGTCCGTTTATAGGATGAGAAAAATCTTCCTTTAACGGTTCGTTAACTACTTTTCCTTCAACAGTATCTTTATTGAAAGACAACCAACCGGGAACCGCTACCGGATTTTCCATAAGTTTTTTCAAATTGACATTATCTTTATAACTTGCTTTAACGGTTATAACGTCATCTTTTTTTACCTGATATCTCGGAACGTCAATTTTCTTTCCGTTAACACAAATTAATCCGTGCATAACCATCTGTCTTGCCATTTTTCTTGAATATGCCAAACCCAATTTGTATACGACATTGTCAAGTCTCAATTCAAGAAGTTTCAACAAAACGTCGCTTGTAAGACCAGGCATTTTTTCCGCAACTATAAAATATCTTTTAAACTGCTGTTCCGTCAAACCGAAAACTCTTCTTGCTTTCTGTTTTTCCCTTAAATGTTTTCCATAGTCGGATATTTTGCCTTTTTTGGCTCCGTGCTGACCGGGAGCGTTTTTACCTCTTTTTCTGTCCAAGGCACATTTTGTAGAGCATCTTTCGCCCTTTAAAAATAATTTTTCTCTTTCTGTCCTGCATTGTTTGCAAGCTGAACCAATATAACGAGCCATCTATTAAAATCCTCCGATAAATTTTTACCTTTTATTTAATTTACAAAAACTATACTCTTCTCGGCTTTGGCGGACGGCAACCGTCGTGAGGAACCGGTGTAACATCCTTTATTGCCGAGATTAAAAGACCTGCCGATTGAAGTCCTCTGATTGCGGTTTCTCTTCCCGGTCCGGGACCGTTAACGAAAACGGAAACTTGTTTTACTCCGCAATCCATTGCTTTTTTACCTACTGCATTTGCCGTCATTTGTGCCGCAAACGGAGTTCCTTTTTTTGCACCTTTAAAACCGGAACCGCCTGCAGACGCCCATACTATTGCATTACCTTTGTCGTCGGTAATACTTACTATTGTGTTGTTAAACGTAGATTGTATATATGCTCTTGCCATTCCGCCGGCAAATTTAATCTTTCTTTTTGATGCTGTCGTAGTTTTCTTTTTATCTTCTGCCATTATTTTTAAGCCTCCAACTTATTTGTTGTTATTTTTTACTTTTTACCTTTAGCTTGCGCGGCTTTTCCTGCACCTGCGCCTACGGTCTTTCTCTTTCCTCTTCTTGTTCTTGCATTCGTTTTGCTTCTCTGTCCTCTTACTGGAAGATTTCTTTTATGTCTTAACCCTCTATAACTACCGATATCTATCAATCTCTTGATATTAGCCTGAATTTCTCTTCTCAAATCACCTTCAACCTTAAATTCTTTCGTTATAAGATTGTTGATTTGGTTAACTTCAGCTTCAGTAAGATCCTTAATTCTTTTTGCAGGATCAAGATTAAGTTCTTTGATAATTGCATTTGAAAGCACGGGTCCGATACCGTAAATATATCTTAATGCTATATCTAATCTCTTGTTCTTTGGTAAATCCACACCGGCAACTCTTGCCATTTACGTCCTCCGTTAAAAATATTTATTTTATATTATTTTGCCACGCCGATTCAATACAAAAACAAAATTATCCTTGTCTTTGTTTATGTCTCGGATCTTCACAAACAACTCTTACTACGCCTTTTCTTTTAATAACCTTACACTTTTGGCATATAGGTTTTACTGATGCTCTGACTTTCATTCTTATTACTCCTGTTATTTGTCTCTATATGTTATTCTTCCTCTTGTCAAATCGTACGGAGAAAGCTCAACTTTTACTTTATCACCGGGCAAAATTTTAATGTAATGCATTCTCATTTTCCCGCAGATATGGGCTAAAATCACATGTCCGCCTTCAATTTCAACTTTAAACATTGCGTTCGGCAATGATTCAAGTATTTTTCCTGAAACTTCAATTTTTTCTTCTTTTGCCATTTTTTTACCTTTTTTGCTCAATTAAAATTCACAAAAAAACAAATATAACGACATACTCTCAAAAGACGTATTAATTTACGTCTTGATTACCATATGCCGCCGACATCTATTTTTTAGTTAAAATTTCACATCCGTTTTCCGTCACCGCAACGGTATGTTCAAAATGAGCACACATACTGCCGTCTCTTGTTACGACGGTCCATTTGTTGGACAACACGTCAACTTTGTACGTCCCGACATTGACCATCGGTTCTATAGCAAAAACCATACCCGGCACCAGCCTCGGCCCCGTTCCCGGTTTTCCGTAATTGGGAACACTCGGTTCTTCATGCAGATTTCTGCCCACTCCGTGACCGCAATAATCACGGACGATTGAAAATCCGAAAGGTTCCACATAATTTTGGACTGCGTAGGAAACGTCTCCCAACCTGTTGCCCGGTTTGACTTTTTCTATAGCTTTATATAACGAGTCTTCGGTAACCTGTAAAAGTTTTTTCGTCTCGGACGATATTTTACCGACGGGATACGTATAAGCCGCATCGGAATAATATCCCTGATAAATACATCCGACATCAACAGTTACAATATCGCCTGAAGAAAGTTCCCGGGAGTCATTCGGTATCCCGTGAACAAGCTCGTCATTAACAGAAACACATGCCGATCCGGGAAAACCTCCGTACCCGAGAAAAGCAGGTTTCATCTTAAAAGAACTTATCATTCTGTAAACTTCAACGTCTATATCTTTCGTCGTAATGCCGGGTTTTATAAAAGTTTTTAAACTTTCCAAAATCTCGGCGGTTGCCTTACAGGCAACTCTCATTTTGTTCAACTCTTGTTCGCTTTTTAATTCTATTCCTGACAAAATATCCTTCTTATTTTACATTATTATTTACAAAATTTTCAATCTGTTCAAAAACTTTATCCGGACTGAGCGTTCCGTCAATTTTTGAAATACGTCCAGATTTTTCATAATACTGCGCCAAAGGTTTCGTCTGTTTTTCATAGACATCAAGTCTTTCTTTTATAGTGTCGGGATTATCGTCTTTTCTTTGAACGAGCTCTTTACCGCAAAAATCGCAAATGCCTTCCTGTTTAGGAGGTTTCAATTCTATGTTAAAACTTCCCCCGCAACAAGCACAAACTCTTCTACCCGCCAATCTTTTTATAACTTCGTTTTTATCTATATCTATAAAAAAAACGGCTTCTATTTTTCTGTTTAATTTTTGTAAAAATTTATCAAGCTCTTGAGCCTGAAAAATCGTTCTCGGAAAACCGTCCAACAGAAAACCGTTTTTACAATCGTCTTTTTGAAGTCTTTTTTCAACCATATCATCAATAACTTCGTCGGGAACAAGTTGTCCGGACGTCAAATATTTTGCCAATACGGGATCGTTTTTTGCTTCCCTTATCATATCGCCGGTTGAAAGATGAACAATATTAAATTTAGCACTTATCGTTTTTGCCTGTGTTCCCTTTCCTGCACCGGGAGGACCGAACAGTATAAAATTAAATTGTTTCATAAAAAACCTTTTTCTGTCTTTAAACTTAATTTATTATATTACAAAAAAATAAAAATAAATGCAAATATATTTGAAAGATTGCAGGGAAGAAGGAATTTTTTAATTTTTAGTTTTGAAGTTGCGTCTAAAACTGGTTTGTCAACGAAAAAACTGAAAATTTGAAGATTGGAAGAATATTTAAAGAACACTTGAAATTATAAAACCGGTAAAAGTAAAAAATTTTAAGTTTTTAATTTTCCATAGATAACAACATTTTCTTTCATTATTTCTTTCTGAAAACTTTCGGGAAGGCTTGACAAAATAAATATATCTACCAAAAAAGGAATATCGCTTTCTTGTATTGCTTGTTTTATATCATAAATAGAACACTTTATTTCGTTAAAATCTTTTATTGCCAAATCCAAATCACTGCCGTCATGAGCTTGAGCTTTTATTCTACTGCCGTAAGCCAAAACAGTTGCTTTAGGACAATATTCGTCAAATATTTTTTTTAAAATATCAAGATGTTTTTCTTTTATAAACAGTTCAGTCATTTTCTATCATACTTTTTAATTTTTCAACATCCGACAAAAAAGTTTCTATTAAAGATAACGTTTTTTGTGCAAAAGCCACACCGTAATCGTGAGCAGTATTATTTCTGTTATCTCTATATTTAAACCATCTTTCGACAGCTTGTTCGTCTAAAAGACTATGTTTATGAGCATGTCTGAAAATATCTTTAAAAGATAACACATCCACAGCTTTTTTAGTCGCAAAATACGGTATAAGTTTTTTCTTGAGAAGTTTACCGCTTTGCTCCAAAGTCATTTCAAAACTTTTTACAAGAGAGTTTCTATACATTTCATAATCTATTGTTCCCTCTTTTGAAGAGTTTATCATAACATAAGATTTTTTTAACGTATCTATGCATCTTTGCAAATATTCTGTATTAATTTCTCCCATTATAAAAAATCTCCATATA
>JAZNAT010000141.1:0-19996 GCA_045586665.1 Endomicrobiaceae bacterium
ACTATTAAACTTATTATTAAGGATTGTCGTTTAGAATTTGAATGATAAACTTATGAAATGCGAGCCGTAGCTCTCTTCTACCTGCATCGGCAGTTCCAACGCATAATCTATTATCAACTGCGCTTCGTTGGCAAACACAAACGCATATCCGAACCCGATATTAAACGCTTCTTCTCTTCCTCCCAACCTTATCGCAAGTCTCTTATCCAACACGTAACTTTCAACTCCTGCTCTTATCATACTTTCGTTGTCTCTGAATATTATATCCATTGCTATCGTAAAATACGGTATTTTTATGTACGGCAGTTCATCATTATAATAGCTTAATCCTAGCACGTTTACGTTTTTAACTTCGTCTTTTTCCAAATATCCTATATCGGCAGGTACTATATACTTGCTGCTGTATCCCACACCTATCCCGTTTGAAAAGTTTGCCAAAACTCCTATATCTCCGGTCATTGCACCTTTATTATTTTTCAAATCGTCATCTTCTTCGTCGAACTTTGTTTCCTGCAACAAATATTTTAAGTTTAAACCGACACTTAACTCAATTATTTCCGGGTCAAGCCTGAACATATCGTTCATTATCCTTGCATAACCGATATTGAACGTATCTTCTCTTCTTAACCCCGGCGTAGATGTTGACGACCACGCAAGAGAAACGGCACCGTACTCGGGACCTATCGGGTAAACGTAACCTAAATAATTGGCTCCGATTTCCACGCCTTCAACACCGGTAAAAAGTCTTGAACCCATCAACGTTACTTCCTGCTGAACGGCAAAACCTATACCTGCTATGTTATACAACGGTCCGTTGGCATCGTTGGCTACCGCCGTAAACGCTCCGCCCATACCCAAAGCTCTTACACCCCAGTACGTATCGACAAAGGCCGCTTCCGCCCTTTTACTTACTGCGACAACCGTTATTGTTAATAATATTACTGCCAATATTTTTTTCATTTTTTCTCTTACAAACTTTTTAATTTTCAGAAAAGAACTTTTTTCTTCCAATCTTATATTTTCTACCAAACGAACGCTATCGTACCGCTTATTACTTTGCCTTTATTTTTCAATTTTATCTGATAAACGTAAGTGCCGCTTTCAGCCCAGTCACCGTTATCTTTTCTTCCGTCCCAAACAAATCCGCCGTTACCGTCTCCTGCCGTTATCTCTCTGACTTTTTTACCGTTGACGTTATAAATTTTAACCACGTCGCCGTCTTCCAAATATTTGAACCTGAACCCGTCATAAGCGCCGTTAATCAATCTTGATTTTACTTTTATTCTCTTTGCGGGACGATAATCGTTATCGCTTAGATTTCTGCTTATAAATATTGCATATTCGCCGAACTTGGTTATATCGGCTTTTATTGTTTTGTTTGCATTATCGGTTTGCGTTATATTTACTTTTTTCCACTCGCCCGCCGGGCTTTCTCTATACATAAGTTCAAACTTTGTCGTATTGGTTTCGGTTCCGTAATAAAAAGTTGCAGATATCGGATTAGCGGGCGTTATTTCCGTCCCTGAAATATCTGCCTCTATAACATATTTGCTTATCATATCCTGACCGTCCGCGCCGGAATCGATTTCAGAATGGGTTACGGTTATATTCGTGTCGGCACTTAACGAGTTTGCCGGTATTACGAGTTTGGTATATTCGTACTCCTGATTTCCCGACTCAAACACTACCGTTCCGCCGTCTGTTGCCGTAATATAACTTGTGGTTGAGTTTGTTATTAAAGCCGTATGGAACGTATCGCTCGACGGCCAATAAGCGTAATAATCGTCGGGGGCGTTTCGTTTCTTTAACGTTACTTTTATTTGGTAACTTATTTTTTCGTAAGAACTTTGAAATTTCGGTGTTGCCGTATAAAATTTTGCTCTATGAGAAACGGAACCTTTGTCTACGGTATTTACGGAAGTTTCATCGTTATCGAAATAGTATAAAAGCTGCGCGGATGCGGAAATATATCCGCCGAAATCCACTGAACTTTTTACGTTCAAAATACGGTTTACCGACGATACAAAATTTACAGGCGGATTATGTTCTATAGTCGCTTCCCAAAAAGACGGGAAAACGACTTCTGCGCCGAACTCAAAAACCGAATCGGCATAAATAAAAGAAGCCGTTAACATAAAAAACGTTATTAAGAGTGATGAAAACAATTTTATTTTATTCATAAGTCAACTCTAATCTTATTTGAGCACTGTATGTCAAATCCGCCGCTTTTTCAAAATCCGCACCGAAATATATTTTCGGGTATCTGCCTTCCGTCGTAACGGTATCGTCGGCACCGTCATACATACCCCAATAATTATCAGGACCTGCTGCAGAATGAAAACCTTTTAATTTCCAACAGGTAACATAATCCTGTTCATCGGTAGTGAAATTGTTTTTATCGGAATAATCCAAAAAATAAAACCACGTGTTATATGTAGGTTCGGGATTAGCTACACCGGCATCGTACAGCCTGCCTTTAATTTCGCCGTTTTCTTCATACAAATCTTCGCCTATATTAAACGTTGCCTGCTGCCTTGTGCCGCCCCAATCATAATAATCGTAAGGCATTTTTCTTTTTACTATTCTCCAACACATAGGCAATACGGATGTACCTGAAGAAGTATCAACCAACCCTTTTTTGTCGGCGGCGCCGTTATTCGTATAAATTTTTAAAGACCAATTAGTACTTGTATCCATATCCAAATCAAGTTCCACATATTGGTCTGCCGCTTTCCATCTTTGTTTAAAAACGGTTTGCGCATCCCACGTAATTTTTGCCGCGTTACCGTTATCGCTTATATTTTTTAAAGTTGCATTGAATGTACCCATACCGGGCTTTACCCAGCGGACATTATCGATATCTATCGAATGTCCCGTTATTAAAGTCATTGGTTGAAAAGTAAAAAGTCCTATAACGGCGCCCAAATCGTCGCTTGAAGAAATACCGAAACTTGAGTCCAACGGTATTGAAATTTCGTGCCAGTTTCCATCGGCGACAAAACCTAACTGCGACAATGTTTTAACTTTATGTCCCGTACCGGACGTATTTAACTGAACGCCGACTTTTGCCGTCAAAACGGAAGTAAATGAAGAACGAGCCAAAAATTTTACAGACCCGCCGTAATAAAGATTCATTTCTTTAGGAGCCGTATTGGAGGCACTTCCGTACGCAGGTCTAAAAACAAAAACTTCCCAACCGGAAGTTCTATTTATTACAATTGTTTTGCAATTATTCCCTTCTATGATATTCGGAGTATTTTGATCGGAATCTTTAAAAGTTGCCATCCCCTGTCCGCTCCAAGTGTCCAAACTCATTGCGTCTTCTTGAGTAAAATTGTCGAAATGAGCACCGTTATACATTTCGGAAATAAGACCGTAAACGTGTCTGCCGATGTTGGAAGCAAAAAGGGATGTAACACTTATAAGTGTTATTATAGATATTATTGAAATGATTAGTAAACTTTTTATATTTTTCATTAACTCTTTTTAAATATCTATTTGTCAAACAGTTATCAAAAAAAATTTAATAATACATACTTAATAATTCAAGTGCGGCGGTTTTTACCGCCGCACTTGAATTAAAAATTATTCGCTTATCACTTCAAATATTATGTGGTTCGAACCGAACGTATTTCCGCCGTAAACATCATGGAACCCTGCCGAGAAATACATGTAACCCGTCGATACCGAAGAAGAGCCGGTTATAGGATAAAGACCATACTCGCCGACATCTTCGCTGAAACCTTCAGCATTTGCAACGGTTCTGTAAACGTCTTTTACCCATCCGGTATCGGAAACATCGGTCAAATATCTTTGGCCGTATTCTCCGGGAGCATTCATTATCGTGTCTGGAGATGCAACCGTAACAGTGGACGTTTTGAAAGTAACAGGCAAGTAAGCAAACTGACCGCCGTTTGAACCGCCTTTAACAAGACCGTTATAGGCGACTTCCGGGGAAGACTGTGTTCCGCCTGTAACTCTAGGAGCTGTTGCAACATAAACGGCATTACCAACAGTAGATTTGTTGTCTTGATAAATGTAAACTACACCTTGCGAACTGGTAATGTTTTTGGTCATTTCGGCATAAACGTTAGCAGCTTTCCATTGGAGATTGTCCATTCCGGGATTACCGAAATTGATACCTGCGGGGTCCCAAGTGATTTTTGTTGCCGGAGAATTGTCTGCAACGTTTTTGAGTGTTACATCAAACTCAACTGAGCCCAGACCTGCGAAAGAAACCTCTGCGGAGAAATCCGTTGTTACCGGGGGAGCTGCAAAAATTGTACTACTTAGCAAAATAGTGGAAGCCAAAACAAGAAGTAAAGTTAAAAATTTCTTCATTTTTACCTCCGTAAAAATATTTTGTCATGTAGTAAAAGATCGTAAGCAATCAGTTACAAATTATAAAATAAAAAATAAAATGTCAAGCCTAAAAAAATAAAATTTTTATTTTTTATAAAAATATTATAGATAAAACTGCACAAAATTATTTTTGTGCAGTTTCTTTTTTATCTTTAAAAAGTTCGGCTATACCGGCAATGGATGCCGTAACGCCGGAAGTTTCAAGCGGCAAAAATATTTTTGACGCTTTACCGTCGGCAACTTTGGACAATGTTTCCATATATTTTATTGCAAGCAAATCGTTTGTAGGGTTGCCTTGGTGTATTGCGTTGTAAACGGTATCGATTTCATATTTTTGTGCGTCGGCAACTCTTTTTATGGCTTCAGCCTCACCTTCGGCTTCCAAAATGGATTTTTGTTTTTTTGCTTCCGATTCCAAAATAACTGCCTGTTTTTCACCTTCGGCTTTTAAAATTGCCGACTGTCTGAAACCTTCCGCTTCCAAAATGTTGGCTCTTTTTTCTCTTTCGGCTTTCATCTGTTTTGACATCGACTCGGTAATATCTTTGGGAGGGTCGATTTTTTGTATTTCGACTCTTGTAATTTTTACGCCCCATTTATCGGTAGCTTCGTCCATAACGGCTCTTAACTGGTTATTGATTTTTTCTCTTGAAGTAAGAGTCGAATCAAGCTCCATATCGCCGATAACGTTTCTTAAATTTGTTTGTGCAAGTTTAAGTGCAGCCATTGCAAAGTTTGCAACGTTATATACAACTTTTACAGGGTCGGTTATCTGAAAATATATTATGGCATCAACCGTTACCGTAACGTTATCTTTCGTAATAACGTTTTGAGGAGCTACGTCCATAACTTGTTCTCTCATATCGACTTTTCTTAACGTTTGAAATAAAGGAATAACTATCGTTACACCGGCACCTACCGTAGAAGAATATTTCCCCAAAGTTTCTATCAAGCCTTTTTCGTACTGCTGCACTATCCTGACGGTATTTGCAACGAAAACAAATAAAACGATTATACCTAAAACCCATAATGTTACCATAATAATCTCTCCCCCTTTTTATTTACTTATTTTTTATTACTACAAGTTTTGTTCCGTCGACGGATTGGATAACGACCGTCTCACCTGCAGAAACAGACTCGTTTTTGCAAACAGCAAGCCAAATTTCACCGCCGACTTTAATTTTGCCGGTTTTGCCTATTTTTATATCTTCAATAACGAGTGCCGGCGCACCTATTAAAGAATCGATATTGGTATCTATTTTCTTTTTTGCTATGTACATTTTTAAAAGAGGTCTTATCAAAAGAATTGATAAAACGGAAACGGCACAAAAAACTATCGCACAAATCTGAAAATTAAAACCGAGCAGAGAAAACATCATCGCAAATAAAGCGCCCGTCGAAAAGCATAAAAAGAAAAAAACGCCCGTAGTAACGATTTCTATACCTAAAAAAACTAAAAATAAAAACATCCACAAGTACCAAGTCATTTTTTACTCCTTAAAAAATCGCTCTGCGATTTTTTTGTTGAACGGTTGAAACGTTTAAAAAGTTGAAAAGTTTGTCGTAAAAAATGCAAAGCATTTTTTGATAAACACCGGATTTTTTGCAGAGCAAAAAATACATAAAACTGTTCAACTTTTCAACTGCCGTTACTTTATGTATCTAATTCTTTTCAAAGGCCAATAAACTACAAGTGCCTGACCTTTCAAATATTTATCCGGAAGCGGTCCCCAAAATCTTGCGTCAAAAGAATAATCTCTGTTGTCACCAAGTACCATATAGTGTCCCTCCGGGACTATAACGGGACCGAAATTGTCTCTTACAAAAGCTATCGGCAAAGTAGCAAACTGTCCTTGTTCCCACGCTTTTTGATATTCCTGTTGCGTTTCAAACAAGTTGAAATTCGTATAAGTTTCAGTGTCGCCGTAAGTTGCGTAATCTTCCTGCATTTGGATGTCGTTGATAAAAAGTTTTTTATTTTTTATTTCAATTTTGTCGCCTGCCAAAGCAACACATCTTTTAATATAATCTTTTTTTATACCTTCGGCTCTTTCAACTACGCTCAATGCTTCCGGCGGACATTGGAATATTACTATGTCGCCTTTTTTCACGCTTTTTATCGGAAGAACTCTTTTACCATCTGTAAAAGGAACTCTTAATCCGTAAATGAACTTCATTGCAAACAAGTGATCGTTTTCGAGCAGCGTCATTCTCATACTGCCGGTCGGTATTTTAAACGCCTGTATAATAAAGTACATTATTACCGACGCTATTATTAACGCAGACCATAACGTGTCAACCCAGGAGTAAACGTTTTCGTAAACTTTGTTTGCTTTTTCCGTCTTAATAAACTTCTTTTTTGTAAGCTGCATTATTATTGCCAAAACAAGAAATATGCAACCGACGATAAACAACTTTATTTCCATTATTTTATCCTAATTATTAATTGTTTATATAATAACAAAATATTATTAATTTGCATAGTAAAAAATTGTAAAACAATTTTTAGAATATTGGAAGAATATAAGAATGAAAGATTGTAAAAAAAATTTATTTATTATCAAAAATCGTATAGCGATTTTTAAGGTTTAACTTCCGATATTCCAAATCTTCAAATTTTTTCAAGACTTATCCTTGAAAGGTCTGCGTCCACTTTCAAAACTCTGACCTTTATCGTTTCACCTACCGAAACTACATCGTGCGGATTGGATACAAATTTATTGCTGAGCTTCGAAATATGAACCAACCCGTCCTGATGAACGCCGATATCGACAAAAGCTCCGAAATTGGTAACATTCGTTACGGTACCGTCAAGCACCATATCTTGTTTTAAGTCCTGTATTGAATTTATTTCCGTACTGAACTCGGTAGAAACGAACGTTTTTCTCGGGTCGACGCCCGGCTTTTTAAGTTCGGAAATTATATCGTTTAAAGTGGGCATACCTATAGTATCGGTAACATACTCTTTTAAATTTATTTTTGATATTGCCGATACGTTACCTATAAGACTTTCCGGCGTCATAGACAAATCCTGCGCCATTTTTTCAACTATCGGATAACTTTCCGGATGAATTGCGGAATTGTCAAGCGGGTTTTCGCCGCCAGCAATTCTTAAAAAACCGGCACACTGGGTAAACGTTTTTTCACCGAACATACTGACGTTCAACAACTGTCTTTTGTTTGTAAAGGAACCGTTTTTTGCTCTGTACTGAACTATGTTTTTAGCTGCAAGCCGTCCTATACCCGCAACGTAACTTAAAAGTTCGGTTGATGCGGAATTTAAGTTTACGCCCACATAGTTAACGCAGGACTCTACCGTCTCGTCAAGATTTTTTTTGAGCTGAGTTTGGTTAACATCGTGCTGGTACTGACCTACGCCTATCGATTTAGGGTCTATTTTTACAAGTTCCGCCAACGGGTCCTGCAGCCTTCTTGCAATACTTATTGCTCCTCTAACGGTAACGTCCAAATCCGGAAACTCGCTTACAGCCAAAGGCGATGCGGAATATACCGATGCTCCAGCCTCACTTACGACGACTGCTTTAGCTTTCAACTGATTATTTTTCAAAACGGCGTTTATAAATTGTACCGTTTCTTTTGATGCCGTTCCGTTACCTATTGCAATAAGTTCGACATTATATTTTTTAATAAAATCTACAACTATGTCTTGTGCTTCCTGAAGCCTGCACATAGGTTCGTGTGGAAATATGGGTTTATATTCTTTAAAGTTGCCGTTTTCATCTATTATTGCAACTTTGCAGCCTGTTCTAAATCCCGGGTCAACACCCATAATAACCTTAGGACCTGCAGGAGATGCCAAAAGAAGATTTTTAGCATTTGTAGCAAAAACTTTTATAGCTTCTTTATCGGCATCTTCCATTTTTGCAATAAAAAGTTCAACCTGTAAAGACGGATAAAGATGTCTGTCAAAAGCGGTTTTCATTGCAGTCCAAAGTTCCGGATAAAATAAAGCCATATTCGTTTTAACTATTTTTGATGATATTATACCTATTGCCTGTTCGGCGTCAACATCTATTTTCCAGGTAAGAATATTTTCTTTTGCACCTCTTCTTATTGCAAGTATTCTGTGGGAAACGATATTCTTTAAAGGTTCGCCGTAATCGTAATACATTTCAAATTTGGTTTTCTGTTCTTCAAGCCCCTTTTTAACTTTGGATTTTAAAACGCCTGTATTTAACATAAACGTTCTTATAAGCCCTCTAAATACCGCATCGTCGGAAATTTGTTCTGCAATTATATCTATTGCACCGTTTAACGCATCTTTTACGGTCAACACGCCTTTTTCTTTATTTAAGAATTTCGACACTATTTCGTCTTTGTTTACGGTTTTTGAAACAATAATGTCTTGATCAAGTATAATTTGTGCAAGCGGCTGGAGTCCTTTTTGTTTTGCAAGAGTCGCTTTTGTGGTTCTTTTCGGTTTATACGGAAGATATATGTCTTCAAGTTTTGTTTTTTCTCTGCAAAGCTCTATTTGCTTTTTAAGTTCCGGCGTCAACTTTTTTTGTTCGTCTATACTTTTTAATATGGTTTCTTTTCTTGTTTCAAGTTCTATATAATATTGAAGTTTGTCAGATACGCCTCTGACTTCGGTTTCCGTTAAGTTACCGGTTCTTTCTTTTCTGTATCTTGAGATAAAAGGAACGGTATCGCCCTGACCTAACATACTTACCGTAGCCGATACCGAACCTTCATTCAAACTTAATTCTTCCGATATCCAGCTTATAATATTTTGTTGAGTACTCATATATGATTTAACCTATCCTTTATGTATTTCTCAAATCTTATGATTTATATTATTTAAGAATTGTTATTAAAGATTTTTGAAACTTGGAAGAATTGAAGATTGGTTGATTGAAAGAAAAATTGTAAAAATCGCAAAGCGATTTTTTGATATAAATAATAAAAAATACGAAATTCCCCCCAATCTTCTACACTTCTAATCTTCCGTTCCTCTGTAGTTCGTAAAACAGGAGCTAATATACAGTTTGATACCACATGTATAATTAGCTCCTTTAAACTTGTTTCGGAACTTATTTTTTCCCGAGAATTTTAAAAACTTTCGTTCCGCAGTCAGGGCATACGCCTTTAACCGCTTTCATTCCGTTTTTCATGATTGTTTCTTCCGGATTTTTAACTTCTACTTGTTTTTTGCATTTCATACATCTTGCTTGTGGCATTTTACTATCTCCTTTTATTTAAACTGTCGTTGCTAAATACTCTACTTTTTTTTATTTGATTTGTAAAGAAGAAAAAATCGACCCTATTGACAAAAAAAAATTACTTTATATTTTTTTGGAAGATTGGATGGTTGGAGGATTGGAAGATTAGAAGATTGGAAAAACAACAAAAACGGAAAAGATTAAAAAATCTTTTCCGTTTTTATAATATAAAACATAAATTTATTATTTTGCCATTTTGGCATACTCTTTAATGAGATTTAACGCAATTTCGTTTTTCTGTATTTGACTCGTTCCTTCATATAAAGTAGTAATTTTTGCGTCTCTCATCATTTTTTCTACAGGATAATCTTTGCAGTAACCGTATCCGCCGAAAATTTGAACGGCTTGAGTCGTAACTTCCATAGCAACTTCGGAAGCGAACAATTTTGCCATTGCCGATTCTTTACTGGTTCTTATCTTATCTTTAGGATCTTTGCTGTTATTGTCGTCTATCATTCTTGCAACCTGATATACCAAAGCTCTTGCAGCTTCAACTTTTGTCGCCATTTCTGCAAGCATATGCTGAATTCCCTGAAAAGAAGAAATCGGCTGACCGAATTGGACTCTCGTTCTTGCATATTTTACGGCTTCTTCCAAAGCTCCTGCCGCTATACCTAACGCCTGAGAAGCAACTCCCGGTCTTGAACCGTCAAGCGTAGCTTGAGCTATCATTAAACCGTGTCCTTCTTTACCTAACAAATTTTCTTTTGGAACTTTACAATTGTTGAATATAAGTTCTCTTGTAGAAGAAGCTCTTATACCCATTTTGTTTTCTTTTTTACCGAAAGTGAACCCTTCCATACCTTTTTCCAAAATAAAGCAGGAAATACCTCTTGCACCTCTTGAAGGATTAGTTTTTGCAAAAACTGTATAAGTTTCGGCATCGCCGGCATTCGTTATAAAACATTTCGTCCCGTTGAGTATGTAATAGTCTCCTTCTTTTACGGCAGTCGTTTTCATACCGGTAGCATCGGAACCGGCTGAAGGTTCCGTCAAACCGAACGCCGCCAATTTTTTACCGGAGGCAATATCGGGCAAATATTTTTGTTTCTGTTCTTCATTACCTGCTATAAGAATAGGAAGCGTTCCGAGCGCCGTAGCGGCTAAAGCAAGAGCAATACCGCTGTCAACTTTACAAAGTTCTTCGGTAACCAAAACAAGCCCCATAATACCTTTACCGAACCCGCCGTACTCTTCCGGAATATATACTCCGCACAAATCGGCTTGAGCCAATTCTTTTATTATGTCCCACGGGAAAATTTCTTCCTCGTCATATTTTTCTCTGACGGGTTTCATTTTTTCCTGTGCGATTTTTCTTGCAATATCAATCATCATCTGTTCTTCTTCGTTTAAGAAATAATTCATTTTACCACTCCTTAAAATTAATTTACAATTTACAATTTATAATTTATAATTTATATTAATTGTGAACCGTAAATCATAAACTATAAATTGTCTTTAAACTTTTCCACCGCACATTTTGCGGCATTTTGCTCGGCTTGTTTTTTGGAGCCGCCTTTTCCCAAACCGAAACGATTTCCTTTTACAAAGACCGCAACTTCAAATTTTTTATTGTGGTCGGGTCCTGACTCTTTAACAGTTTTGTATTCAGGTAAAGTTTGAAATTCCGCCTGAATAAGTTCCTGCAGATAAGTTTTATAATCGGTCAACTTAACTTCTTTTTGTTCTTTTAAAAACCCGTTTATAAAATCCGACACCGTCAAAAAATTCGAATCGAGAAATATTGCTCCGATAACGGCTTCAAACGAATCGCAAAGAAGAGAGTCTCTTTGTCTTGCAGAGTTCGTCTCTTCACTTTTACTGATTAAAACAAAATCGTTCAGCTTTATTTTTTTAGCCCAAACGCTTAAATTTTTGGCTGAAACAATTTGTGCTTTTATGCGGGATAATTTTCCCTCATCTTCGTTATTATACTTTTTATATAAAAAACCGCTTACAACGGCGGATAGAATACTGTCTCCCAGAAATTCCATCCGCTCGTTACAATATTTTAACCCGTGCTCCGAAGAATAAGACCTGTGGGTTAACGCCGTTTTTAAAAAGTCAGGGTTATTAAATTCATAACCCAATAATTTTTGAACTTTTTCAAAATTATCCGACATATTTTTTAAATATCATTACCGCATTATGACCGCCGAACCCTAACGAGTTTGACAAGCCGCAATTAATCTGTTGCTGTCTTGCTTTGTTGGGAACGTAATCAAGATCACAGTCCGGGTCGGGCGTTTCATAGTTTATCGTAGGATGAATAAAACCTTCTTTCATACACAATACGGTAGCAACGGCTTCAACTGCACCCGCAGCACCCAACAAATGTCCCGTCATGGACTTTGTGGAATTTACGGGAATTTTGTACGCTCTTTCACCGAAAACTTTTTTTATCGCCAAAGTTTCGGTTTTGTCGTTCAAACCGGTTGAAGTTCCGTGAGCGTTGATATAATCTATATCGTCTTTTGAAATACCTGCATCTTTGATTGCTCTTTCCATAGCCAAAACGGCACCCTTAGCTTCCGCGTCGGGAGCAGTCATATGATAAGCATCATCGGACGCACCGTAACCCAAAACTTCAGCATAAATCCTGGCGCCTCTTTTTAAAGCGTGTTCCAAAGTTTCAAATACAAGTATTGCGGCACCTTCACCTATCATAAAACCGTCTCTGTTTTTATCGAAAGGTCTTGACGCTTTTGTTATGTCGTCATTTCTTGTAGAAAGCGCTTTCATATTACAAAAGCCCGATACGGCAATAGGAGTAACCGTTCCTTCGGCACCGCCGGTTACGATAACGTCGGCATCACCGTATCTCAAAAGTCTTAACGCATCACCCATAGCGTGATTTGCCGACGAGCATGCGCTTGTTACGGCATAATTGGGACCTTTCAAACCGTACTCTATTGCAATCTCGCCCGGAAGCATATTCGTAATCATCATAGGAATTAAAAACGGACTTACTCTTCTAGGTCCTTTCGTAATTAAAGCGGTGTGTTCGGCTTCAAGAACGTCCATCCCTCCGATACCCGTTCCGGTAATACAACCGATTCTGGTTTTATCTTCTTTTTCAAGATCAAGGCCTGAATCTTCCATTGCCATTTTTGCAGCAGCAAATCCGAGCTGAATAAATCTGGCGGACTTTCTTACCTTCTTTTTATCCATATAATTTTCGGCTTGAAAATCTTTTACAAGACCTGCAAACTTCGTATTATAATCGGTAGTATCAAAAGAATCTATAAGAGACGCGCCCGATTTACCCTGCTTTAACGCTTCAACAAAATTTTGACAACCTATACCTATAGGGGATACTACCCCCATACCTGTAATAACAATCCTTCTTTTTTCCATAAAATAACCAACTTTTTTATTTGGCTTGATGAGCCGTAATGTATTCTACCGCTTGACCTACAGACTGAATTTTTTCGGCTTCTTCATCGGGAATTTCAATTCCGAATTCTTCTTCAAAAGCCATAACCAATTCTACTGTATCCAAAGAATCGGCACCCAAATCGTTTATGAAAGATGCGCCAGATACGACTTCTGCAGGATCTACTCCTAACTGTTCAACAATAATTTCTTTTACTCTTGTTTCTATGTCTGCCATGGTACGTCCTCCCTTTTTTGAGTTTTATAAACTCTTTTATTTTATCTTAAATACAACAAACTTACGTTTCAAATAACAAAATTTGTTTGTTATATTTTTATTTACATATACATTCCGCCGTTAACGTTTATTACGTTTCCGGTGATATAAGAAGAATCTTCGCTTGCCAAAAACAACGCCGAGTTTGCAATATCCTGAGCTTCTCCCAATCTTTTTAAAGGAATAACTTCGGCATATTTAGCTTTAACTTCGTCCGATAAAGCATCGGTCATTGCCGTTTTTATAAAGCCCGGCGCTATTGCATTAACAAGAATATTCCTTGAAGAAAATTCTTTTGCACACGTTTTGGTTAAAGCGATAACTCCGCCTTTGGAAGCGGAATAATTTGCTTGTCCGGGATTACCCATAATACCGACAACTGAAGCTATATTTATAATTCTACCCTTTCTTTGTTTAAACATTATTTTCGTAACAGCTTTGATAGAATTAAATACGCCTTTCAAATTTACCGATATGACGGCATCCCATTCCTGTTCGCTCATCCTTAAAACCAAATTATCTTTCGTAATACCGGCATTATTTACTAATATATCTATTTTTTGAAATTTGTCAAGTGTCTGAGCCATTAAATTTTCGCAGTCAGACAATTTTGTAACGTTGCTTGCAACTGCAATCGTTTCAACGTTATACTTGTTTTTTATCTCGTCTGCGGTAGCCTGAGCTTTTTCCGCATTTATATCGGTAATAACTATTTTTGCACCTTCTTTTGCAAAAGTTTCGGCAATCGTTTTACCGATACCTTGAGCACTTCCGGTAATAACTGCAACCTGATCTTTTAATTTCATTTATTTCTCCTTAAAAATCGCAAAGCGATTTGTTTGTTGAATAGTTGACCGAGCTTTGCTCTGTTGAACATATTGAACAGTTTTATGTATTTTTTGCTACGGCAAAAATTTAATAATCAGTTGTTTTCTTCCGAAAACTTTTCAATCGTTCAATTTTTTAACTACGGTTCTAACTCTTTAACACTTCAGCTACTTTTTCCAAATCGGCAACCGTTTCTATATTCATTGCTTTTTTAGTTCTGTCTATTCTTCTCATAAGCCCGGTCAAAACTCGTCCCGGACCAATCTCTATAAAAGTTTCAAAACCGTTATTTATAGCATTTAACATCGACGTGTCCCACAAAACCGGACTGCAAATCTGTTTTACGGACTTTTCTTTTATTAAAGACGCGTCTTTTGTTATTTGTGCGTCACAGTTCGTTATTACCGGATATTGCGGTTGGCTAAAATTATATTTTTCAAGTTCCGATTTCATTTTTTCGGAAGCAGGTTTCATTAACGAAGAATGAAAAGGTCCTGAAACGTTCAGCATAACGGCTTTTAAAGCACCGTTTGTTTTTGCAAGTTCAGTCGCTTTTGCAACGGCTTCGTTTGTACCGGAAATAACGATTTGTCCGGGAGAATTGAAATTTACCGGTTCACATATTCCGATTTGAGACACCTGTTTGCAAACATCTTCTACCGCTTCTTTTGACATACCGATAATTGCCGCCATTACACCCGGGTTTTGACGTGAAGCTTGTGCAATAAATTCGCCCCTTGCTTTAACCATATTCAAACCGTCTTCAAAATTAAAAAATCCTGCGACACATAAAGCGGAATATTCTCCCAAAGAGTGACCTGCCGTAACAATTTCTAATTCGTTCAAATTTATTGAATATTTCAACGCTTCAAAAATTGCAACACTGACCGCAAAAATTGCCGGCTGCGCATATTTAGTATCTTTTAATTTTTCTTCCGACCCTTCAAAAATAATATTTTTTAATTCTTCATCCAATTTGTCAATAACGTTTTTGGATTTTTCGAACTTATCGTAAAACTCTTTACCCATACCTACGGTCTGTGAACCCTGTCCTGGGAACGTCAAAACTATTTTTTTCATATTACCTCAAAAATTTATTTTTAATATGCATGCGCCCCAAGTAAGCCCCGCTCCGAAAGCAACAAGTTCCACCAAAGATCCTTTTTGAACTTTACCCTCTTTTAAAGCTTCGTCCAAAGCAACTATCGTAGTGGCGGCAGACATATTTCCGTATTTTTGAACATTTATATATACTTTATCTTTTTGGATACCGGATTTTTTTATGACGGCATCAATAATTCTTAAATTTGCTTGATGCGGGATGTACAAAGAAATATCTTTATCGCTGAGCCCGACAAGTTCCTGAGCTTTTAACGCGGAATAAGCCATTTTTGAAACAGCAACCTTAAAAACTTCTTTACCCTGCATTTTGATAAAATGAAGGTTTTGTTCAATCGTCTGCTGCGTTGCCGGCATTATAGAACCGCCCGCCGGAATATTTAACAAATCGGTATAAGTTCCGTCCGTTCCCAAATACGTTGAAACTACATCGTTGTCGGTTTCCGATGCCGTAAGCACCATGGCGCCCGCTCCGTCTCCGAACAATATGCATGTGCTTCTGTCCGACCAGTCTGTCATTCTGGATAATGCTTCAACACCGACCAACAGAACGTTTTTATACATTCCCGCTTCTATAAACGCTTTTGCGGTTGCAACTCCGTATATGAATCCGGAACATGCAGCCAAAACGTCAAAAGCCACCGCATTAAACGCTTTTAATTTTTTCTGCAGATAACAAGCCGTCGCCGGTAACGGTGCATCGGGGCTTATGCTTGCAACCATAATAAGGTCTATGTCATCAACCGAAATTTTTGCATTTTCTACAGCTTTAACGGCGGCATTATATGCCAAATCAGACGTGACTTGCGTTTTATCAAGAATTCTTCTTTCTTTTATTCCGGTTCTTGTGGAAATCCATTCGTCGGAAGTTTCTACCATTTTTTCAAGATCGAAGTTGGTTAAAACTTTTTCTGGAACATAAGAACCTGTTGACAAAATTTTTACACCGATTTTATTGTTCATTAAACACCTTACTTTATATATTTATTTGTTCAAACTTTTTAATTTCTTCGGCAATCTTTTGATTTACTTTGTTTTGGGCATAATTTGCCGCAGCAATCAACGCATTTTTAACGGCTTTTGCGGCGGATTTTCCGTGCCCGATAAAACAAGGTTCTTTTACGCCCAAAAGCGGCGCTCCGCCCTGTTCTCCGTAATCTATTTTTCTTTTAACGCTTTTCATTGCAAACTTTAAAAACGGCGTAGCTCCCCAATACAAAGGATTGCTTTTTATACTGTTTTTAATCAATCTTACTATCATTTCGGCAACGCCCTCGCTCGCTTTTAAAAATACGTTACCGACAAACCCGTCGCAAACTATAACATCGGCTTTACCTTTGGGAATATCCCCGCCCTCAATATTACCTATAAAATTAAGCGACGTTTTTTTTATAAGACGGCTTGAGGCAAAAATCAAATCGTTACCTTTGGAATCCTCTTCCCCTATCGACAAAACGGCAACTTTAGGATTTTTTATCCCTAACGCGTACTTTGAATAGACGCTGCCCATAATTGCAAACTGTAAAAGATGTTCCGGTTTACAATCAACATTTGCTCCGACGTCAACGACTATACATCTGCCTAAAATAGTAGGAAAAGAAGTCGATATTGCAGGTCTTGCTATACCTGCAATTCTTTTGAAATGTAAAAGAGATGTCGCCATTGCAGCTCCCGAATTTCCCATGGAAACGAAAGCGTCTGCCTGTTTCGAATTTACGAGATTACAGCAAACCGCCATGGAAGAATTTTTTTTATGTCTTGCGGCGTTTGCCGGATGTTCTCCCATTTCAATAACTTCGTTGGCGTTTACGACTCTGATTCTGTCGGCAGAAAAACTGTACTTTTTAGACCACTTTTTCAGCTGGTCGTAAAGAATGTCCTGTTTGCCGACCAATATAACGTCATTATCGGTCTGTTTGACGGCAAGAATTGCACCTTCAACGTTAATATCCGGCGCTCTGTCTCCGCCCATTGCGTCAAGAGCAAGAATCATTTTATTTTGTTTCCTCTTGTGCTTGTTGTTCTTGAGCTTTCGTCTTTTTAACTTTTTTAGGAACAATCAATTTTCCGTTATAAAATCCGCATTCCGGACAAACTTTGTGCGGCATTTTAGGAGCACCGCAATTTGAACATTTTGCCGAATTTTCGGCTTCTATTTTGGAATTGGCCGATCTTCTGCAGTCTCTGCGATGCGGAGTATGTTTTCTTTTTGGATTTGGCATTTTTCCCCCCAGTTATATTTTTAATTTTTTTATTTTTGACCACTTTTCGGCAACAAATTCATCTTTCAATTTTTGTTCACAAAAGCAATCTTTTATATTTTTGTTATTACCGCAAATTTGACATAACCCTTTACAATCTTTTTTACATAATGGTTTCATCGGAATATTAAGAAGGACTGTCTCCCTCATTTCTTCCGACAAGTCAAACTCAAACTCTTCCTTGGTAAAAGAACAATCAAAATTTATATCAACGTTTTCTTCAAAAAAAGACAAACATCTTGAACATTCAAACGACATTGTCCCGGTTATTTTACCGACGACACTTATAACGTCGTCATATTTATTTGCTTCAAAAGAAAAAAATAAATTAGCCGATTTTACAATTTCTTTGTCACAGTCAAAAGAAAAATTTTTATTGTTTACGACTAATTTTTTGCTCTTTTTAAAATCATTAAAACTTAATACTAACTTTTCCATAACCTAAATGATTAGATTATATTTGTTAGTTTTCTGTTTGTCAATACCTTTTTACATATATATATATAATATATGTATGACAAAATTAAAGAAACATTATATTACCATAATTTTCACAAAATTTACAAGCGTACAAAATTGCCAACGGTAATTTTGGAAGATTGCAGTATAGTTTAGAAAAACAATGGTTTTCGTTTTTTTATTAAATGTTGTCTCTAATGCTTGCGGTCAACCGAAAATAAAGAAAACTGAAAACGAGTATTTGGAAGAATTGAGGATTGGAAGTGATGTTGTTTACTTTTAAAAACCAATTTTGTAAAATATTTGCTTAGTTTAAAACTTTGAATGTTTGAAAGGTTTTATGAACTTAAAAATTTACAGCAATTTATATTGGGGGAGAAGTAAATGTCATTTCAAAAAAAAGAAGTTGTAGAAAAATTTAAAACGCATGCAACCGATACCGGTTCGCCGGAAGTTCAAGTTGCGTTGCTTACGACAAGAATCAACTATTTGGCAAACCATTTTAAAAAGTTTCCTAAAGATTTCGCATCAAGAATAGGCTTTTTAAAAATGATAGGTCAAAGAAGAAGACTGCTTGACTATTTAAAAAGAACCAATAAACAGTCTTACAACGATATTTTGAAAAAATTGGATTTAAGAAAATAAAAAATTTTAATTTAAGTCCGTCGTAAACACAAAGGATGCACTCAGTTCCATCATTATTTTAAAGAATATGTATGTAATTGTGCGGATCTTTTGTGTGATGTTTACAGGCGGACTGATGGAGCAAAAATGGAAATTATTAAAACATCATTGACGGTTGCAGGCAAAGAAATTTCTGTTGAAACCGGGAATCTCGCAAAGCAGGCTAACGGCTCGTGCGTTATCAGAGTCGGCGATACGATGGTACTGGTTAATGCCGTAGCGTCAACGTCACCGAAAGAAGGAACGGACTTTATGCCGTTAACCGTAGATTACAAAGAAAGAGCTTACGCTGCCGGAAAAATTCCCGGCGGTTTTTTTAAAAGAGAAGCAAAACCCAGAGACAGCGAAATCTTGGTAAGCAGACTTATCGACAGAAGCATAAGACCGTTGTTTCCGGAATTTTGGAGAAACGATACCCAAGTTACGGCAATGGTATTGTCTCACGACGGGGAAAATGATTCCGACATTATAAGCATAATTGGAGCATCTATTGCGCTAACTCTTTCGGACATACCTTTTGAAAAAATCATAGCTTCGGTAAGAGTAGGAAGAATTAACGGTGAATTTGTAATAAACCCGACGATACAGCAAAGGCAGGAAAGCGATTTGGATTTGGTTGTAAGCGGAACCGAAGATGCGTTAACCATGGTTGAAGCAGGTGCAAACGAACTTTCCGAACAACAAATGTTGGACGCTTTAAATTTGGCGGAAGAAGAAATAAGTAAAATCTGCAAATTTATAAAAACATCTTTTACTTCCAAAGAAAAATTGCCGGCACCGGCACCTGTAATAGACGAAACGTTGAAAGCCGAAATTGAAGCGGAAGCCGTTCCTAAAGCACAGGAATGTGTAACGATAAAAGAAAAAACTCAAAGAGAAGTTACATGGGCTACGTTTAAAAAAGAGATGGAGACAAAACTTGCAGAAAAGTATCCCGAACAGGAAGCCATAATAGATTACGTTATGGAAGACATTTTTTATAAAAAAGCAAGAGAACTCGTTTTAACTAAAAACGTAAGAACGGACGGCAGAGCGTTAACCGAAATCAGACCGATAACTTGTCAAATCGGTTATCTTCCCAGAGCCCACGGAAGCGCGGTATTTACAAGAGGACAAACACAGTCTTTGGCATCGGTTACTTTAGGCAGTCCGGCAGACAAACAGATTATGGACGAATTGACGGGCGAATATAAAGAAAGATTCCTGCTACATTATAATTTTCCGGGATTTGCAACCGGCGAACCTAAACCGGAAAGATCTCCCGGAAGAAGAGAAATAGGTCACGGAAACCTTGCAAGAAGAGGTTTGAAAGCGATTCTCCCTACGGAAGAAGAATTTCCTTACACGATAAGAATAGTTTCCGATATTATGGAATCAAACGGTTCATC
>JAZNAT010000142.1:0-10102 GCA_045586665.1 Endomicrobiaceae bacterium
TTATGCAGGAAAAGAACTATAAAAGAGTTATTAAAAAACTCTCGGATACCTTTAAAACGGTAAACTTAATAAAACTTGATAATTCTCGTGCCGTTGATACGGAAGTTTTAAAAAAAGAATTTTTAAAATATATCGACGAAAAAAAAATATTCGTTTATGACAATATATCAAAAATGTTTGATTGTGTGAAAAACAACGACATTTTCGTATGTTTGGGTTCGTTTTTTTTGGCAGGTAACATATTAAAATATATAGAGGAAACAAATGGCTGATTTTTATCTCGGTGTGGATATGGGCGGAACGTTAATAAAAATAGCGATAGTTAACAACAATGCTGACGTTATTGAGGAAGCCGTTATAAGTACGGATATAAAAGCATCGCCTATTACGGTTATAAAAAACATAACAAAAGTTTTTAAAACTTTTAAAAATTATAAAAAAGTTAAAACCGTAGGTATAGGTATTGCAGGAGATATAGATTATAAAAAAGGAATAGTACGTCTTTCCCCAAATCTGCCTAAATGGAATAAAGTTAAGTTAAAAAAAGAAATTGAAACACTTACCGGTAAAAAAGTTTACGTAGATAACGATGCAAACACGGCGGCAATCGGTGCATTTTGGCTTGACATAAAAGCCAAATACGACAATGTAGTATGTGTCACTTTAGGTACCGGTGTCGGCGGAGGAATAATTATAAACAAAAAACTTTTTAGAGGCGGTTACGGAACTGCAGGCGAAATAGGACATATTACCGTTGAACCTTACGGAAGAAAGTGCAACTGCGGAAATACTGGATGTGCGGAAACTTATATCGGAGTAAAACATATAGTAAAAGAAGCTGTTGAACTGCTTAAAACAAAAAAATCAAAACATATATTGAAACTTGCCGGTAACGATATTAATAAAATAACGCCTAAACTTTTGTCGCAAGCGGCATTAAAAGGCGACACGGTTGCAAAACAAGTATGGAACAATGTCGGTGAAAAACTTGGAATTTTATTGTCCGACATTATAAACTTTTTTAATCCCGACGCTATAGTTTTGTGCGGCGGGATAAGCAATGCGGGCAAATTGATTATGGAACCTGCAAAAAAACAAATAAAAAACAGAGCATTTAAAACATCTGCAAAAGTTTGCAAAACGATTATATCAAAATATACAAGCAGACTTGGTGTTGTAGGTGCTGCAATGCTTGTAAAAAACTGACAGATGTTTATTTTTAAAAAAAAAGCAATAATCCGTTCAGCCATATCGATATTTTTTGTTATTATATTTGCTTCCGCATCTTTTTGTGCTTATGAAGTAAATATAAAAGCGGACTCTTTAACTTATCAACAGAATAATGAAATAATTACGGCATCCGGCAACGTAGAACTTGAATGGACAGGCAAAATAATAAAAGCCGACAACATTGAAATGCGTATAAAGGATAAAAATCTTACTGCGGAAGGTAACGTCTCTCTTTCCGAAGAAAAAAGCACGATTTTTTCCGAAAAAATAGAGTACGACATTGAGAAAGAGTACGGAGACATACACAACAGTTTAGGTGCGTCATCTTCGATATTTTTCAGAGCTGAAAAAATGACAAAAGTATCTTCCGATACTTACAAAATAGAAAACGTAACTTTATCCAACTGCGATTTGGATTGTCCTCACCATTACGCTTACGCCAAAGAAGGAGTTTTTGTCGTAGACAAAAGAATTACGATATACAAAGCAACTTATTATGTAGGTAAAATACCGGTATTTTATTTCCCTAAATATACAAAAAGCTTAAAATCCGACGACAGCAGGTTCAGTTATGAAATAGAACCCGGCTTTACAAACGACGGCGGGCTTTCCGCAAAAGCAAAACTTAAATACAAGTTTACAGACAAATTAAATTCCGCACTTTTGCTTGACTATTTAGGCACAACCGGCGAAGGTATAGGACTTGAAACAAACTATTATGAAAAAGATAAACTTAAAGCAACAATTTATGCTTACGGAACACAAGATCGTTCGCAAGATTCGCAAAGATGGATGATTAAGCCGTCTTATTGGCAAAAAATTAATGATTTGTGGACGGTTCAGTCTCATGCGGAGTTCGTGAGCGACTCCTATTTCAATAACAGATACCATTTGGACGATTGGGATAGAGTTTTGAATAAAAGAAGGTCTTATGTTTCGTTTACAAGACAAAGCAAAAAATCAAACTTAAGAATAATGTCGGAACTTTATCAAATATATAATCCGATAACAGATAAAATTCAAACCGGTTCTTATCTTATATTGCCGCAACTGTATTATTCTTTATATCCGACAAAAACATTGGGAGCCTTAAGCAGTTTTACGTTCAATTTTGAAAACAGAACGAATTATGACGTAACATTTTCAAGCAAAACTTACGATTATAACCGTATAAAAGCGACTGCCGATTACAATATAACGAAAGATTACAAACTTTCAAAAAAAATGACATTAAAACCTACTTTAGGCATAAACGAAACGTTTTATGACAGCATTAACCCCGAAGACAACCAAGCAAACATAACGACAAGATATTACGGTTCATTAAATGCAAGATACAGACTTACGTGGTGGATGGACTGGAACTTGGCTTATGAAAGTAAAATAAGAACAAAAATAAACGGTTTGGGAATAGATTCTTCGGCATTTGATAAAGGCGTAGAGTCAAACGCTTTGTTATTTAACAATTATATTTATACGTCTTCAAATCTAATAATAAGAAATACTACGGGATACGATTTCAGAGATTTGGAAGGGTTGGGATATGTCGATTGGTATCCGTTTATTACGGAATTTACTTACGTTCCGTCATCAAAAATAACGCTTTACTTAAAACAAACGCAGGATTTGCATCCGTTTAAGTTTAACTCTCTACAGTTCGATTCCATGTTCGGAAAACTTGAAAGATTTTATTTCAAACTTTCCTCCTTTTATTACGAGTACAGACCCGATGATATTGATTTGGTATCTGGCATAGGTTTTTGGTTAAACTCAAAGTGGAGAATCGATTATCTTATAAGAATAACGTGCAAATATACCGATATGAAATGGTCTGGAAAAGACCACGAAATCAAGTTATACAGAGATTTGCATTGTTTCAATTTGGGTGCAAGTTTCAGATTAAGAGAAACTTACTACGAACTCTACTTTAAGTTTGAAATGAAATCAAACGTCCCCACGCTCACAAAAAAAGACGGTACTAAAGAAATAAACGAAGAATTTTATCCCTGGAGATAAAAAAGTTGCGAAGCAATTTTTAGGCAGGGTTATGTGATAAACGGTAACGACGTGATTTCTGTTTATGTCCGGTATAACCGGAATATTAAGGTCGATTATAAATCGTTTATATTTACTTTATGGTAAAGTGATTTGTATTAATATGACAAATCGCCATTGCAAGCGCATCGGCCGCATCATCAGGTTTGGGAATATCTTTTAAACCGAGCATTGTTTTAACCATATGCTGCATTTGATATTTATCGGCAAGTCCGTAACCGGTTAACGCCATCTTTATGGTTCTCGGATTATATTCAAAAAGAGGAAGGTCTTTTGTTACCAATGCGGATATTAAAGCTCCTCTTGCCTGACCGATTGTTGCTATGACTTTGGAACCTTTTAAAAAAAAGATTTCTTCCATAGCAACAACTTCAGGTTTATACATATCTACTATTTTTTGTGTTTCGGTAAAAATAAACTTTAATCTGTCTGCAAGACTGTCTTTAGGATAAGTTCTCATACACCCGTAAGCAAGACAAGTAAGTTTATCGGTTTTTCCTTTATGGACAACACCCCATCCGGGCATAGATAATCCCGGGTCTATACCTAAAACTATCATTATGCTCCGTACTTTTCCATATCTTCTTTTGAAATATCAAAATTTGAAAATACGTTTTTAACATCATCGTGTTCTTCCAATTCGTCCAAAAGTTTCAACATGTGTTCGGCGTTATCACCTTCAAGTTTAACATAGGTTTGAGGAATCATAGAAATTTCAGATTCCGCAACAGGTATATTTTTGTTTTTTATTGCATCCAAAACGGTATTAAAATCACTCGTTGTAGTATATATTTCATAAACATCGTCTTCTGCAACAAAATCTTCCGCACCGGCATCCAATGCCGCAGTCATAACAGTATCTTCATCTCCCGCAGATTTATCTATTGTAATAAGACCTTTTTTGGAAAACATCCAGCCTACGCATCCCGTTTCGCCCATACTGCCGGAATGTTTTGAAAAGATTTTTCTTATTTCCGAAGCCGTTCTGTTTTTGTTGTCGGTAGTAGTTTCAACTATCAAAGCTACACCTGCCGGACCGTACCCTTCGTAAGTTATTTCTTCATAAATCGCGCCAGGAAGCTCGCCGGTTCCTCTTTGTATTGCTTTTTTTATGTTATCTTGAGGCATATTTGCGGCCCTTGCGTCGTCAACAGCTTTTCTGAGTCTTGCATTGTTTTCTATAATTCCGCCGCCTTCTTTAGCCGCAACAACCATTTCTCTGATTATTTTTGTAAAAATTTTACCTCTTTTTGCATCAGTTGCAGCTTTTTTGTGTTTGATACTTGCCCACTTATTATGACCTGACATAATAAAACTCCCCTTATGTTTAATATTTCATTTTAAAAATTTGTTCGCCTTTACCGCTGAATGCTCTTCTTAAAACTTTTTTACCGTTGACGTAAGTATCTATATACATCGGTATTTCGGAATTATTATTACTGTAAATTTTCGTATCGCCGTTCAATTTGTTGTTTTTATACTTTTCTATGGATTGTATGGAACCGTCCTCATAATATATTTTCGAATCGCCTTCCAGTTTACCTTGAGAATAATTATATTCATGTTTTAACGTTCCGTTGGAATAGTATTCTTTGCTTAAACCTTCTTTCTTACCGTTATAATATTCTATCTCTATTTTAGGCGAACCCGTAACATAATATTCTTTGTACGTTCCGTCCAAAACGCCTTCATAATATTGCGCGGTGGACAAAAGCGTTCCCGTTGCCGAATACTTTTTTAATTTACCGTCCAACAGACCGTTTTTATACGATGATTCCGTTTTTAAGGTTCCGTTTTCGTAATACTCCATAAACAAACCGTTAAGTTGACCGTTTACGTAATTTTTAACAAAAGCTACGTTTCCGTTATCAAAATAAATTTTGTTTACACCTTCAAGTTTGCCGGCATTATAATTTGTTTCGGCAATAAGTTTTTTATTTGCGTCAAACTCTTTTATCAATCCGTTAGGCCGTTCTCCTTCAAAAAACAAAACGTCGCCTTTTTTACTTAAAGTTTCTTTTGCTATGACCTTGTTATTTAAAACATATTCATAAATTTTTATTTTATCATCGGAAGATATGAGTTTTTTTTCGGTAAAAACAGCTTCTTTTTCGGCTATTTGATCGCCTTCTTCGGTTGCCGTTAAAGACGAAACTTTTTGTGCAGAAGAGCAGGAAGATAAAACATTAGCCGCAACTAAAACGGTTAAAAACAAAAGAAATTTTTTCAATATTTTACTCCTTTATTTCTTTTTTTCAATTTATTATGTTCCAACACTTTCAATGCCATTATAGCTTTTTGTAAATCTTTTTCAAAAATTTCGGAATTTATATGAGCCTTTTTCTTTTTCTGTTCTTCGGCATAGAGTTTGGCTTTTTCAATTAAATCGTCATCTATATCTTCACTTCTTACGGCAAAACTGGCTATCACGCTTACTATGTTATCAGACACTTCTAAAAAACCGCCACTGACGGCAATGGTTTTTCTTTCCCCGTTATCCTGCTCTATTTCAATGTCTCCGGCAGAAAGTACCGTTATAAGAGCTGTATGAGCTGCAAGTATTGTTATAAGACCCGACGTCGTAGGAAACGTCGCCGAAATTACATTACCGCTAAAAGCGCTGCCTTGCGGAGATAAAATATCAAGTTTGTAAGTATTTGCCATTATTTATTTGCCCTTTTTAAAACGTCTTCTATCGTTCCTGCCATATAAAAATGCTGTTCCGATATATTATCGTATTTACCTTCTATAATTTCTTTAAATCCTTTTACCGTATCTTCTATTTTAACATATTTTCCTTCAATTCCGGTAAAAGTTTCGGCAACAAACATAGGCTGCGTAAGGAATTTTTGTATTTTTCTTGCTCTTGCAACGGTAAGTTTATCTTCATCGGACAACTCATCCATACCTAAAATTGCAATAATATCCTGCAAATCTTTATATTTCTGTAATATTTTTTTTACGTTCATTGCAACTTCATAATGTTCTTTACCTACGGAGTTCGGATCCAAAAGCCTTGAAGATGACGTAAGCGGGTTAACTGCAGGATAAAGACCTTGCTCTACGATTGCTCTGTCCAAAGTAATTGTTGCATCCAAATGAGAGAAAATCGTTACCGGTGCAGGATCGGTATAATCGTCGGCAGGGACATAAATTGCCTGAACCGAAGTTACCGAACCTTTACTTGTTGAAGCGATTCTTTCCTGTAATTCTCCCATATCTTGCGCAAGGTTAGGCTGATAACCTACGGCAGACGACATTCTGCCTAAAAGAGCGGAAACTTCACTCCCCGCCTGAGCGAATCTATAAATGTTATCTATAAATAAAAGTACGTCTTCGTTTTTTTTGTCTCTAAAATATTCCGCCATGGTAAGACCGGTTAAAGCGACTCTCATTCTGCTTCCGGGAGGTTCGTTCATTTGTCCGAAAACAAGAACCGTTTTATCCAACACGTTTGACTCTTTCATTTCAAGCCAAAGGTCGGTACCTTCCCTCGTTCTTTCTCCTACACCTGCAAATACGGAATGTCCTTCGTGTTCCATTGCGATATTTCTTATAAGTTCTTTAACGACGACCGTTTTTCCTACTCCGGCTCCGCCGAAAATTCCTATTTTTCCTCCTTTCGTGAAAGGAGAAATCAAGTCTATAACTTTAATACCGGTTTCAAGTATTTCAGGAGTCGTTTTTTGTTCCGAGAGTTTAGGCGACGGTTTATGAATAGGAGCAAACTCGCCGTCTTTTCTGTCAATCTGTCCCAAACCGTCAACGGCATCTCCCAAAACGTTAAATATTCTGCCGAGTGTTTTTTCCCCTACCGGAACCGATATGGGAGCATTGGTTCTTATAACTTTATCGGATCTTTTTAAGCCGTCGGTTGAACCTAACGCTATCGTTCTTACTTCAAAATTGTCCATTTGAAACATCGTTTCCAAAACAAGCTTTGAACCGTCTTTCATGGTAATATTAAGAGCTTCGTAAATATCCGGCGTTTCGTCTTTAAATCTGACGTCAACAACCGCTCCTTGAACTCTTATAACAAAACCCTCACCTTTATTAATCTTTTCCATTTTAAAAAATACTCCATATTTTTTAGATGAACAGTTGAACAGTTTAACAGTTGAACGGTTTTATGTATTTTTTGCTTCGCAAAAAATCTAATTTTTCTTTCAAAAACTCTTCAACTGTTCAACCTTTCAACTTTTCAACCGCAATTTAAAATCTTTTTTACCTTAAATTTCGCTTTGCGAAATTTTAATGTATCTGTCCGTTAGCCAAATCAAGAATTTCGTTAGTAATTTTTTCTTGTCTGGACCTATTGTAAACTATCGTCAACGATGCCGATATCTCTTTTGCGTTTTCGTTTGCATTGCTCATTGCCGACATTCTTGCAGCCTGTTCGCTGGCATAAGCATTCATCAACATATCGTAAAAAACAACTTCAAAATAATAAGGAATCAAACCGTCCAAAACTTCTTTGGAAGAAGGTTCGAAAATATGGTCTCCTTTATTTACAAAACTTTCATCTCTTTTTATCGGAGCCAAAACTTTTGATACGGGTTCCTGAACCAAACGATTTTTAAAGTAAGTATAAATTACTTCTACAGAAGATATTTCTTTTGCCGTATAATAATTTTGCAATATTTTCAACATCGGATAAATGTCTGCAAAATCAGGGAAACTTGAACCCATATTAAACGAAGCTTTCACGTTAAAACCGTTTTTAATACAAAAATTTTGAGCTTTCTTGCCAATTGTAATAACATAATCGTCTTTTGAAACGGTCGTTAAAACCTGTCTGAAGATATTTGCAAGAAGCCCCCCGCACAAGCCTTTATCGCTTGAAATTACGTAAACGAGTTTTCTGTTAATGTTTTTATCCAAACTTACAAAAGAAGAGTTTAGAGACACATCGTTGTTTTCCGCCAAAATTTTTTGAACTATAAACTTCACTCTGTCGGCATAAGCTCTGTTTTTTTCAACGGCCGTCTGCGCTTTTTTTATTTTGGAAGCGGCAATCATTTCCATAGCCTTTGTAATCTGAGCTATGCTGTTTGCCGTTTTTATTCTTTTTTTTACCTGCTGTAAATTTTCTGCCATATTCTTATTATCTCAATTTTTACTTATATTAACGTTTTTTTGCATTCAAGAATTGCTTTTTTCAATTCTTCCAAAGTCATTTCGTCCAATTTTTTATTTTCGGAAAGTTTTGTAACAAGTTCTTTATTGTTCAATTTAACGAACTCTATAATCTTTTCTTCAACGTTCATAATATCGTCAACTTTTACATCGTCAAGGCATCCGGACGTCGCCGCATATATCGCTATAATTTCGGCCGCTTCGTCATAAGGTCTGTATTGCGGCTGTTTTAATATTTCGGTTAAAACTTTACCTCTGTTTATTTTCTTTAAAGTATCTTCGTCAAGATCGCTGCCGAATTGAGCAAAACTTTGAAGTTCTCTGAATTGAGAAAGTTCGAGACGAACCGGTCCTGCCAACTGCTTCATTGGTTTAGTTTGAGCGGCACCTCCTACTCTTGATACGGATAATCCCACGTTTAATGCAGGTCTTACACCGGCATTGAACAAATCTCCTTCGAGATATATCTGTCCGTCGGTAATTGAAATGACGTTTGTAGGAATGTATGCCGAAACATCATTACCTTGTGTCTCAATTATAGGTAGTGCCGTAAGAGTTCCTCCTCCGTTTTTATCTGACAAACGAACGGCTCTTTCAAGCAGTCTTGAATGTAAATAAAAAATATCTCCAGGATATGCTTCTCTTCCTGCAGGTTTTTTCAATAACAAGGAAATTTGTCTGTATGCCCAAGCATGTTTTGTCAAGTCGTCATAAACGACCAAAACATCTTCGCCTTTTTCCATAAAATATTCGCCGATTGCACACGCCGCAAAAGGTGCAATATACTGTAAAGACGCAGAATCCGACGCGGTAGCCGAAACTACTATCGTATAATCCATAGCACCTGCTTCTTTAAGTTTTGCAACTATCGACGCAACGTTAGATCTTTTTTGTCCTATTGCACAATAAATACAAATTACTCTTTTCAATCCCAAGTCCAACTTTTTTTGATTTATTATGGTATCTATTGCAATTGCGGTTTTACCGGTATTTCTGTCGCCTATAATAAGTTCTCTTTGTCCTCTACCTATAGGTATCATAGCATCAACGGCTTTAATACCTGTTTTTATCGGTCTGTCTACCGGACTTCTTTCTATGATACCTGCCGCAATTTTTTCCAAAGGATAAAGTTTACCGTCGTCAATTTTCAATTCTTTCTCATCCAACGGTTTACAAGTAGGGTCTATAACTCTTCCGATTAATTTGTCCGATACCGTTATACCTAATATTTTCCCGGTTGTGGAAACTTTCATTCCTCTTGCAACTTCCGCATCCGACAACAAAACTATATATACGGCATCTTCGTCCAAATTCAAAACAAGCCCCTTGGCTTTGTTTTCAAATTCAACTTCTTCACCATAACCTACACCGGAAAGCCCCGTCGCTTTAACAATACCGTCACCTACCGTATCAACCGTACCGTAATTTACGAATTCCGGATTTATATTTACCGAATAAAGTTTTTCTTCTATTTGTTTTATAAGTTCTTCTGTTTTCATAAACTTTCTCTTATACCTTTCATTATTTTTATTATCATATTTGTTACCGTATAATCCAAAACGTAATCGCCGAACTCTATTCTTACACCGGCACCTATCTCTTTATCATCACGTACGTACACGATACTTTTGCCGGGAAACATTTTGATTATTTTTTCTTTAAGTCGGATCGTAGCCATGTC
>JAZNAT010000143.1:0-4531 GCA_045586665.1 Endomicrobiaceae bacterium
AAGAACTTACATATTTTCACAGCCGTCATGGTCATGGTCGTGTTCATAATCGGTTCCTGGACCGGCTTTCATTCTTTGTCCTGTAGCTTTAAAATGGTCGTATAACGGTGACATCATTCTTAACCTTTGCACTATTGCCGGAAACTCGGATATCACGTAATCTATTTCTTCTTCCGTATTATATTTCGATAACGTAAAAACTATCGAGCCTTGACCTATTGCGACGTCAACGTTAAGCGCCGTAAGAACGTGCGAAATTTTTAGAGATTTATTTGCACATGCCGAACCGCTGGACGCCATTATCCCTTTTGCATCCAACAACAAAAACAGCGATTCTCCTTCAACAAACTCTATCGAAAAGTTTACGTTTGTCGGTAACCTGTTTTGTATAGGACCGTTAAGATAGATGTAGTCGATATTGTTTTTCAACCCGTCAATAAGTTTGTTTCTTAACTTTATCGTGTGTTCATAATTTTTTTTCATTTCGCTTAATACAACTTCGCATGCTGTGCCGAACCCGACGATTGCTGGGACGTTTTCGGTGCCTGCCCTTTTTGAAAATTCCTGAACTCCTCCGTCAATTTGCGGTTTTATAAAAATTCCTTTTTTTACATACAGCGCAGCGGCACCTTTCGGTCCGTAAATAACCGAACCTGCAAACGTCAGCATATCTATTTTCGATTTTATCACGTCTATCGGTATTACACCAGCCGAACATACCGCGTCGACATGAAAAGCGATATTTTTTTCTTTGACGATTTTTGATATTTCGTCAATGTTTTGTATCGTTCCCACTTCCGTATTTGCATGCTGTATAGAAACCAAAACTGTGTCGGGTCTTAACGATTTTTTCAGTTCGTCAACCAAGACGAACCCTTCGTTGTCTACGGGAACATAAGAAACTTCAAATCCGTCTTTTTCCAAAGATTTTACCGTGTTCAATACGGAAAAATGTTCGACAACCGACACTACGATATGTTTGCCTTTTTTTGCGTTTGCATAAGCGTAGCCTTTTATGGCAAGATTATTCGATTCCGAAGCGCAGGACGTAAAAATTATTTCTTCCGGTTTTGAATTTATAAGTTTTGATACCGAAATTCTTGCTTTTTCTATCGCGTCTTTGGAAACTTGCCCTAACGAATAAATACTTTGCGGATTACCGTAGTATTGTTTCATATAAGGAACCATGGAATCGAATACTATGTCATCCATTTTTGTGTTGGATTGATTATCCAAATATATTTGCTTCATAAACTTTATCCTTCAGATACTATATCTTTTCAAAAGAATCTTTGCCTACTTGACAAACGGGACATACCCAGTCTTCCGGCAACTGTTCAAAAGGCGTACCCGGGGCAATACCGTTGTCAGGATCACCGACAGCCGGGTCATACTCATAACCGCAAACGTTACATTTGAATTTGTCCATTTTGTTCCTCCGAATTATTGTTTACAATTTTTGCATGTGCCTGTAAAATAAGCATATGCATTTTTTATTTTATGTCCTTCTATGTTTTTTTTATTCATAATATCGTCGCAGGAAATATCCATATCGTATATTTTACCACATTTTTCACAAATAAAGTGATAATGATTTTTCGTTACACCGTCATAGCGTATTTGAGTTTCGCCTATAAACTTTATAGGTTTTACAAGGTTTGCTTTCGCAAGCGCTTTTACGTTGTTATAAACGGTAGTTCTTGAAATGCTCGGTATTATTTTAACGATATGGTCATAAATCATTTCTGCAGTAGGATGTTCTCTTTTAGAAGTAATATATTCTAAAATTTTTTCCCTTTGAAAAGTTGATTTTAATGATGCCGTTTTTAATTTATTTGTAATCATTACAATTTAGTATTATATACAAATTAAAAAGAGTTGTCAATAGCATAAAATTTAACGGACTTGATTTTCTTATAATTTATAAATTATATATTAAAATTTCAACAGTTTTTATGATAAAATAAAAATATGAACGATAAAATCGAACTTCTTGCCCCTTGCGGCAGTACGGACTCATTTCTTGCGGCGGTAGATTCCGGTGCAGATGCCGTTTATTTGGGATTAAAAAATTTTAGTGCAAGAGCCAAAGCCAAAAATTTTTCTTACAGCCAGTTAAAAGAAATATGTTTTTATGCAAAAGAAAAAAACGTGAAAGTTTTCGTTGCGTTAAACACTTTGATAAAAAACGGTGAACTAAAAGATGTCATAAAGAGTTTAGAACAAATTTATTTATCCGGTTCCGATGCCGTTATCGTGCAGGATTTAGGAGTTGCTTACATCATAAAGAAATATTTTCCAAGGTTAAAGCTACATGCAAGTACACAACTTGCAATACATAACGTATACGGTGCAATGCAAGCCGAACATATGGGCTTTAAAAGAGCTGTTCTTGCCAGAGAACTTTCTTTTGAAGAAATAAAAATAATAAAAAATAACAGTAATATCGAACTTGAAATTTTTTGTCACGGTGCGTTATGTTTTTGCGTTTCGGGACTTTGTCTTTTTTCAAGTTTTATCGGCGGATATAGCGGTAACAGAGGGCGCTGTACTCAGCCGTGCAGAAGGTTATGGTCGGCAGACGGCAAAAAAGGTTATTTTTTGTCTCCGAAAGATTTTCAACTTATAGATTATATTAAAAAATTACAAAGAATCGGCATAAATTCTTTAAAAATAGAGGGCAGACTGAAATCTGCCGACTACGTATCAAAAACGGTTAAAGCGTATGAACTTTTAATAAATTGTGACGATACGAATTATGAAGAAAATTTAAAACTGGCTAAAGAGATTTTATCTTTTGATTATGCAAGACAAAAGACTACTTTCAATTTTTTATCAAAAAACGAAATAATTTTTGAACCTGAAAAATCAAAAACGACCGGTCTTTATTTAGGGATTGTCGAAAACAAATCAGAAAACGAATTTTTGCTGAAAACAGGTTTTGTTTTGTCCGCAGGAGATACATTAAGAATAATCGATAAATTTAAAGATAGAAGCTATATTTTAAAAACGGAAAAAATTGTAAAACGAAAAGACGGATACGTAATAAATTATTGCGGAATATACATTGAAAACGGATTTGAAGTTTATAAATTTGCCGATGGAACAAATTGGAAGATTGGAATTTCGAAAGATTTGAAAGTTGATGACACGGAAAACCCGCAACGTCAATCCGGAAAAGATTCCGTATTGATTGATAAATTAAGCAAAGACACTGTTTTCGTTCACCGTTTTAACAAAAAACTTTTTTTGCCGAATTTGTTTATAAGAATAAATAATATTAAATGGTTGCCTTTAATAAAAAATGCAAAAGCCGATATTATAATAAAAATATATGAAGATAATATTAACGAAATAAAAAGTATCGGGTTACATGATTTTAAGAATAATTATTGTTTTGAACTGCCGCAATATATAAACGAAAAAGATGTTAATAGGTTCGAATCTTTAATAAATTTTTTTGCGGAGAAAAAAAATACGAAATTTTTCGTCAATAATTTATCGCATTTGTATTTTTTTAAAAATAAAAATGTTTCTTTGTATGCGGGACAGTTTCTTTATACTTTAAATTCTTATGCTGCGCAATTTTTGTCAAAATATAAAGTTGAAGCTTTTGTTACTTCTTGGGAAGACGATTTGTCAAACATAAAAGATTTTCCTAAATATTTAAGTGACAGGCTTATCGTTTGCTTGTCGGGTTTCCCGGAAATAGCCGTATCTAAAATGAAGTTTGTTAAAGAACTGGAAAATAAAAATATAAAATCCGATAAAGACGAGTTTAAAGTTATAACAAAAAACGATGAAAACGTTATTGTTCCCAAATATCCGGTAAATCTTTTCGGGTTTAAAAATAATTTGCTTCGTATGAATGTAAAATCTTTTGCAATAGATTTATCTTACGTTGAACCTAACTTAAATTATTTAAAACGGATAATAAACGTTTTCAACAATAATCTTTATTTAAGTTCGACAAACAAATTCAATTTTGAAAGAAGGCTTAAATGAAAAAACTCCTATCACTTTTATTTTTAACTTTTATATTCGCAGTTAACGTTTATGGTGACAAAATAAAGTACGTCTTTTTAATTATCGGCGACGGCATGTCTGTGTCAAATGAAATTGCATTGAGCCGTTTTTTGTACGGTAAAGACAGAATGCTTGCCTGGAACGAGTTCCCGGTTCAAACGTTTATGGCAACATGGAGCAGAACTTCTTATCAGGGTCAATACGATAAAAATAATTTTGATTTTGATAAAGGTTACGACACGAAAACGGCAGGAGTTTTACCATACCCTTATTATAAAAGTGAAGAAGCCGAACGGTACTTTAAAAAGTCGGTTCCTACAGATTCGGCAGCGGCGGCGACGGCTATGTCAGCAGGGCAAAAAGTAAGTAACGGCAGCCTTTGTTACGATAAAAATCAAAACAAATTCATAACGAATATCGTTGATGAAATAAATAGAGATAAAAAATTCAATTTTGCTTTCGTTACGACTAACTTATTTTACGGAGCAACGCCGTCGGGCTTTGC
>JAZNAT010000144.1:0-13366 GCA_045586665.1 Endomicrobiaceae bacterium
GAAATTTTAGCAATAAAGAACAATATAACGATAGAAATTTTTACAAACAAATATCTAGCGGAGATTCAGAAGAAACATTAAAATATTTTGAAAAGGAGTTAGAAAAGATAAATAAAATAATAAAAGAAGAGCCTAAAAAAAATGAATATTTATATTCTAAAAGAGGAGCAATCAATAGAGAATTAGGCTATTTTGAGGAAGCTTTGGAGGATTTCAATAAAGCTTTAAAATTAGAACAAAATGTTTGGACTTATGGAGAAAGAGGAATCCTAAAGAGAAAAATAGGAGATTTTGAAGGAGCATTAGAAGATTTTAATGAAGCTTTAAAGTTGAAAAAAAATGCGTGGATATATAAAGAAAGAGGGATTTTGAAAAGGAAAATAGGAAATTTTGAAGGAGCATTAGAAGATTTTAATGAAGCTTTAAAATTGGAACAAAATGCATGGATATTTTCAGAAATAGGAATTACTAATAAAGAATTAGGAAATTTAAAAGAATCGTTAAATAATTTTAATAAAGCCTTAAAATTAGAACAAAACGCATGGATATTTTCAAAACGAGGATTAATTAAAAGAGAACTGGGTGATTTTAAAGGAGCTCTGGAAGATCTTAATAATGCCTTAAAAATAAAACTAAGTTATATATTTTATGCAGAGCGCGGTTTAATTAAAAGAGAATTAGGGGACTTTAAAGGAGCTCTAAAAGATTTTAATGATGCTTCAAAAATCAAAGAGAAAGACTCATTTAATTTAAGAGAAAAAAATTTAGAAGATTTTGAAAGGACATACTCTATTTATCCTAGCTTGGATTGGGTTAAACAAAACATACGAGAATTGGGAAATTAAATATTTATATAATATAAACAAAAAACTTCACGGATGAATTTTCAAATTCGTGAAGTTTTTTTGTTTTTTTATTAAACTGTGAAGTTATTAATGGACATCCGTTCTTTTTTTTATTTGTGATATATAAAATTTATATCCATATGAAATAAAAATCTTTTATAAAAATACCACAAACGAAATAAATTATGTATAATATGTCAAATATCAAAATTGAAGGATGTAAATATAATCATGGAATTTTTCGGTACTGACGGAATAAGAGGAAAAGCGGATACATTTCCGTTTGACAATAATACCGTGTCTCTTATAGGTTACGTTTTGGCAGAAAGTCTTGATAAAAAAGGAAACGGAATATTAATAGGCAGAGATACGAGATTGTCAGGTAAAAGAATATTAAATGCTTTAAAAAACGGGATAAATTCTGCAGGGATAACGGTTACGGATTTAGGCGTGTTACCAACTCCTGCCGTATCATATGTTTTAAAAAATAATGATTATCAGGCAGGAATTGTTATCTCGGCGTCTCACAATCCGTATTCGGATAACGGAATAAAATTTTTCTCTTCAAAAGGAACGAAACTTCCGGACAAAATTGAAAAAAAACTTGAAAAAACTTTAGTTAAATACATCAAAGAAAAAAAAGTTTTACCCAAAAAGTCGAAGATAAAAAATATTTCCGGAAAAAATCTCGTAAAACAATATAAAAATTTTTTAGTTTCATTGGTTGAAAAAAATGCATTAAAAAACAAAACGATAGTTATTGATTGTGCTAACGGTGCATCTTATAAAATAGCTCCGGAAATATTAAAAAAATTAAAAGCAAACACGGTTGTAATAAACGATAAACCTACAGGTAAAAATATAAACTTAAATTGCGGAGCTTTGCATCCGGAAACGGTTGCCGAAGTTGTAAAAAATAGAAAAGCGTTTTGCGGGTTTGCTTTTGACGGCGATGCCGACAGAGTAATTTCGGTTGATGAAAAAGGTGTCGTAAGAGACGGTGATTATTATTTAGGAGTAGTATCAAAATATTTAAAAGATACGGGCAAACTGAAAAATAATACTCTTGTCATAACGGTTATGGCGAACTTAGGGTTAATCAAAGCGGCAAAACGGGAAAAGATAAATATCATTACAAGCAAGGTAGGCGACAGATACGTTTATGAAGATTTAAAAAAATATAAAGCCGTTATCGGCGGTGAACAGTCTGGGCATATAATATTTAAGCAGCTGCTTGATACGGGCGATGGTATAGTAAGTGCATTGCAGCTGTTAAACATTTTGATAAAAGAAAACAAAACTTTATCGCAGATGTGTAACGGAATAAAAAAATATCCGCAGGTTTTAATAAACGAAAAAGTTTTAAAAAAGATTCCTTTGAAAGATTTAAAAGAAACATCAAAATTTATAAAACAAACCGAAAAGAGACTCGGAAATGACGGAAGAGTTTTGGTAAGATATTCCGGAACTGAAAATCTGTTAAGAGTTATGCTTGAAGGACAAAATAAAAAAGAAATAAAAAATTTAGCGAAGAAGATTGTAAAAATTGCAAAAAAAGAAATAGAAAAAAACGTAAAATAATAAAGGTAAAAATAAAATGATAAAGTTAGGCGTAAACATTGACCATATAGCAACATTAAGGCAGGCAAGAAAAGAAAGTTTTCCCAGTCCTGTTAAAGCCGTATCAATATGTGAGAAAGCCGGGGCAGATTCCATAACGACACATTTAAGAGAAGACAGACGCCACATTCAAGACAGAGACGTTTTTGAAATAAAAGAAATTATGAGAACAAAACTTAATTTTGAAATGGCTGCATGTGAAGAAATAGTAAATATTGCACTAAAATTGCAACCTTATTCGGTATGTATCGTTCCTGAAAAAAGACAGGAAATCACTACCGAAGGCGGACTTGACGTTATAGGACAAAAAAATTATCTTTCCGAGATAGTGCAAAAATTGCAAGAAAAAGGTATAATAGTGAGCATGTTTATTGATCCGCATCCTGCACAAATACAAGCGTGTGCGGACATAAAAGCCGACGCTATAGAAATTCATACCGGTAAATATGCAAATTTGTTTAAATCCGGCGGAAAGCAAAACGCTTTACCGGAACTTGAAAAAATAAAACAGGCAGCAGCTCTTGCAAAACAATGCGGACTTATTTTTAATGCCGGTCATGGTCTGGATTACGATAATGTTTTTGATATATGCGATATTGAAAATTTGAACGAGTTAAATATCGGTTTTTCAATTATAGCAAAAGCGGTTTTTTACGGTCTTGAAAATGCCGTAATTGATATGAAAAAAATACTTTCAAGATATTAACATATTTTTTATAATTTTGTATAATATTAACAATTCGTCAATATGCCGACATAGCTCAGTTGGTAGAGCAATCGCTTCGTAAGCGATGGGTCGGAGGTTCAAGTCCTCTTGTCGGCTTATTATTTTTTGTAAAGTCGTAAAAAGTATGTTATCTAACGTTATAAAAAAAATATCTTCAAATTTTGTTTTATACGGTTTACCTGTTTTTTATTTGTTGGTGGCGGTAAGTTTCTATTTAGGTACATACGATTCTGCACAAATAAAAATAACGATAGTTCAAATCGGCGGTATTCTTTTAATTTTGTCATGGCTCATTTACAAATTCGAGCACGATTTTTTTTATAATTTCAAAAAAAACATAATAATATTGTTACCGATACTTTTATTTTTAATATCGGGTTTGATATCTTACCTGCATTCTCCTTATCAACTTGCTTCAACAAACGAATTTTTAAGACGATTCATATATTGCATGTTAGCAATTATCATAATTGATTGTTTTGAAGACAAAAAAAATTTATTAAGATTGGTTAACTTTTTAATTGTTGCAACTTACATAGTTTGTATATACGCCGTAGTTCAGTTTATAGATACAAGATTTTTTCCTCCTCCTCCAGAAACAGGTTTTGACCCTTTCGTGTGGAGATGGGCTTTCGACAACAGAATTTTTTCAACCTTCGGCAATCCGAACTTTTTCGGCGATTTCCTAGTTGTAATGAGTCCGATAGTTTTGGCGCTGTTTTTTAAAAAAAGAAGTTTTCATCTTTTATTTTTGTGGATACTTATAACTTTTTCAACTATTTTTTCTTACTCTAAAGGCGCATGGTTGGGGTTCGGTGCAGGGCTTATAACTTTTGCATTTTTATTTGTAAACTTTATCTTAAACATAGAAAAAAGAAAAAAGATAATTTTAATTTCAATTATGTCGTTATTTACTCTGTCGGTAGTTGTCGGCGGAATTTTGTTTCAATTGAAATCGAGACCGGACAGCTCTTCGTTCAGACTTTTTACGTGGCTTTCATGCTGGGAAATGATAAACACAAAACCTGTTTTAGGTACTGGAATAGGAACATTTTATTTGACGTATCCGTCATACAGAAGACCTCAAATATTTTTTATAGAAGGATTGCACAATACGGAAACCGACCATCCCGAAAACGAATATTTGGAAGTGTTTTATGATGAAGGTATTATAGGACTAGGAATATTTTTGTTGTTGCTTTTGATGTTTCTGAAGTTGGGATTAAAAAATTTGTCGTACTTTAAAAAGAAAAATGTACAACAAAATACGTCCGCATATTTACAGCTAGGATTTATTACCGCTTTAACGGCACAGATCGTTCATAACTGTGTATGTGTTTCTCTGAGATTTGTTTCTTCCGGAGTTATGTTGTGGATGTTGATAGGTTGTATAGGTGCGATTGCACTTAACAGCGTAAATGAAGATGATAATAAGAACATAAGTTTTATTGCTGTTCCGGTAATGATAAAAAGAGTTTGTCAAGCGCTACTATTGTTAATGACGGTATATCTTGTACACATTTTTTACGGATTTTTTCAAGCAGACGTTATGCATGCACAAGCCATAAAATATTCAAAAATAGGAGATTGGACTAAAGCGATAGAAACGTATTCCGAAGTTATAGAAAAAAATAAATCGTTTATTATGGCAAGATATTTTAAAGCTAACAATTATAACGATAGGTGGCAAAACGACGATCCGGAAAAAGCACTTGCCGAATACGATAATATTTGGAAACTTGCACCAAATTACGTTCAATCAAAATTTCTTGCAGGGATAGTCTATTTCAAACTTGTAACTTTTTTCAATAATAAAGCGGCACAATTTTCTCAGGAACAAAACGAGACCGAATTGCAGAGTGCAATAAAAAACAGAGATGCCTGTTTCAGAATGGCTGTAAAATATTTTAATCAATATAAAATGATAGACCCTATATTTCCGCAAACATATTATCAGTTGGCATTGTTATACGGCGAGTCAGGAAATTATCATCTTGCGGAACGGGAATATTTGCAGCATTTGAATTTCCCTGCCGTGTTGCAGGAAAAACCTCACAATTTTTATAAGGAAGACTGGAAAGAAAGAAGAAAACAAGAGTATGTACAGACGTGTATAAATCTTGGCAATTTGGAATTTATGTTAAATAAAATGGATAACGCGGAACAAGCATTTATGGAATCTTTAAAATATATTCCCGATAATGCCGAAGGCTTGAAAAGTTTATCAGCCGTATATATTAAAAAGAAAGATAAAGAAAAATATAAACAGGTTGTTGAAATATTAAAACGACTTTATCCGGAAGATCCTTACGTTAAAGAAATTTCATCGACATTATAGTAATCCTACCGACGGAGAAAATAGTGTTTTTTATTAAAAATAAATTATAATAAATTTATATTCAATAAGTATATAAATATATAAAGGAAGAGAAAATGTATAAAAAAATATTGATTTTTATGACTGTATTGTTATTGGGAACGACTTATGTTTTTGCAACAGACGATATCTTTAATTTTGATTTGGGACATTTTAAAGTAACTGCAATTAATATACGTTCCACAAATCATAACAAAACTTTATTCCGCCATAAAGATACTAAAAAATTGGAACAATTTTTAAATCAAAAAGATTCTACGGCATCCGCAATAAATGTTTTTTATGTTGATACCGGAGATCATAAAATATTATTTGATACGGGAATAAGCGCAAAAATTTTAGTGGAAAAACTTAAAAGTATTAACGTTGACGCTAAAGATATAGATACCGTTTGTATTACACATATGCACTATGATCATATAGCAGGACTCATAAGCGATTTTAATGAAACGTTTCGGAACGCAGTGGTTTATATTGCTCAAGAAGAGTCGGACGTAAACAAAAATTCAGATATATTGACATTATATTCCGACAGAATAAAGCTTTTCAAACAAAATGAAAAAATAATGTCTTGCATACAAACCGTTCCTGCATTCGGACACACTGCAGGTCATACTATGTTTGTCGTTACAAGTCAAAACAATACATTGGTTGTATGGGGTGATATAATACATGCTTCGATTCAATTTGAAGATCCCGAGATATGTTTGACATATGATACAGACATGGAACAGGCACTGGTTGTAAGAAAGGCTCTTTTAAGTCAATATGCCGACAGTAAAGAATATATTGCAGGAGCTCATTTATTAAATTGTGGAGTGGGTAAAATAAAAAAAGACAAAGACGGGTACAAATTTATATTTTTAAAAAAATAGTGTGAGTTTTTTTAAGAGCTAGTGTTGTTGTAGAAAAAAATAAATTATTGTATAATAAGAAAAATAATCTGGAGAGATCGCATAGCTGGTCTAGTGCGCCGGTTTGCTAAACCGGTGTACAGGTGAAAGCCTGTACCGAGGGTTCGAATCCCTCTCTCTCCGGATTTTTTATTTTTCCGAAGAGCTTCTTACCTTAAAATTGTATATTTTAGTATAATTAACGTGTGTATATCTCAGATTTTTCCAAGATAAAATAAAGAAGGAGGAACATCCTTTATGAAAATAGTTATAGTCGGAGGAGGCGCATGCGGTGCAAGTTGTGCTGCAAGACTTAGAAGATTGAATGAAAAAGCGCAAATTACGATTTTAGAAAAAACAAACGAAATTTCGATAGCAAACTGCGGACTGCCGTATTATGTTTCCGACATTATAAATGAAAGAGAAAAAATTTTGGTTTCTACTGCGCAAAAGTTCAAATCGTTATTTAATATTGATGTTTGTTTAAATACGGAAGTCATTGAAATTGATAAAAAAGATAAGTTTGTCGTTACTAATAACGGAACTAAAATCTTTTACGATAAACTTGTTTTGGCGCAAGGTGCAAGTCCGATATTTCCTGACTTTAAAGGAATAAATAAAGAAAAAGTTTTTACGTTAAGGACATTAAATGATGCCGATAAAATTAAAAATTACGTTAAAGAAAACGATTCTAAAAATGTAATAATAGTCGGAGGAGGCTTTATCGGAGTAGAGATAGCGGAAAATTTTTGCCATCTTGGATTAAATACGACTTTAGTTGAATTATCAAATCAAATTTTGGCTCCTGTTGATGAAGAAGTTGCAGTTATTGCTCAAAACGAGATGAAAGAAAACGGAGTCGATTTAATATTGTCCGATGCGGTAGAAAGTTTTGAAGGGAACAAAATAGTTTTAAAGTCCGGTAAAAAGATAAATTTTGATATTGTTATTATGGCAATAGGTGTAAAACCGGAAATATCTTTGGCACAAAAAGCAGGTTTACAAGTTAATAAAGGCATTACTGTAAATAAATTTTTGCAAACTTCGGATAAAAATGTTTATGCCGGCGGTGACAGTATTGAAATAAAAGATTTTGTTTCAAACGTAAATACTCTGATTCCGCTCGCAGGGCCTGCAAATAGACAAGGCAGAATTATTGCAGATAATATCTGTTCAATAAAATCGTCTTATAAAAATACGCAAGGAACTTCCGTAGTTAAAGTATTTAACCTCACGGTTGCAAATTGCGGAAACAATGAAAAACAATTAAGGCAAAAAAATATTCCGTATTTAAAAACTTTCGTTTATTCACGGTCTCATGCCGGATATTATCCGGCATCGGATATGATTTTATTCAAATTGTTGTTTAATAAAGATGGAAAAATTTTAGGTGCGCAAGGTATAGGTGCAAGCGGGGTGGAAAAAAGAATAGACGTTATTGCGACAATTATGAGAAATAACGGCACTGTTTACGAAATGATTGACAGCGAACTTTGTTATGCGCCGCCTTATTCATCCGCAAAAGATTCTGTAAATATTTTAGGAATGGCGGCAGATAACATTTTAAAAGGTTTTGTCAAGCCTGCATTTTTAGAAGATTTGAATGATTCCTTTTTGATAGATGTCCGTCCTGAAATTTCTTACAATACAAATACCATAAAAGGGGCAATAAACATACCGGTCGCAAAAATAAGAGACAGGTTAAACGAAATTCCTAAAAATAAAAAAGTTATTTTATTTTGTGTTACGGGCTACACAAGTTACGTCACAAGCAGAATTTTATTACAAAACGGGTTTAACAATGTTTATTCTTTGGTCGGCGGTTTTGAATTTTATAAAGAAATTACAAGAAAAGTCGATACCGTAAAATGTTCGGTTGCACAAAACGATATTGTAAATAATAACGAAACGATAAAAATAGACGCTTCCGGTCTGCAATGTCCGGGTCCTATATTAAAAGTTGCACAAAATTTTGAAACGGCAAAACAAGGAACGGTTTTTCAAATAATTTCTACCGACAGAGGCTTTAAATCTGATATCGATGCATGGTGTCAAACTACGGATAATACTTTATTAAATTTGGTTCGGCAGGATAAAAAAATTATAGCAACGGTTCGTAAAGGAAAAAATGCAGCTGCTGAAAATAATGTTTTTAATAAAGGTAACGGACAAACGATAGTTGTTTTCTCGAATGATTTGGACAAGGCATTAGCATCTTTTATCATTGCTAACGGTGCAAAAGCCTCAGGTAAAGATGTTACGATGTTTTTTACTTTTTGGGGATTGAATATTTTAAGGAAATCAAATATAAAAGTTAAAAAAGGCTTTGTTGATACGATGTTCGGTTTTATGATGCCCAAAGGTGCCGCAAAGCTTACTCTTTCCAAAATGAATTTCGGCGGACTCGGAACAATGATGATGAAAAGAGTTATGAAAAATAAAAATATTTCTACATTAAATGAACTTATTTTGCAAGCACGGCAAAGCGGTATAAAATTTATTGCTTGTCAAATGTCTATGGACGTTATGGGTATAAAAGAAGAAGAATTGATAGACGGTGTTGAAATAGGCGGAGTTGCAAAATATATTGCCGAAAGCGGAAATTCTAATTCAAATCTTTTTATTTGATTAAAAAAATAAAAAGAAATATATTTCTTTCTTGACATTAGAGTTACTCGAAACAATATAATTAATATCGTAAATTTATTTTTAAAACAAAATTTCTACAACGGTTATGACCGGCAAAGAAAACGGTTTTACTGCCATGTGGAATTTTTTAACTAAAAAGGCAAAAAATACGGAACCTGCACAGCCTATTGCGTCGGTAAAAACGGATTTGAATTTGCTGTCTGAAGATAAAGACTTTATTGTTTGGTTCGGACATTTTTCTTATCTGTTACAAGTTGACGGTAAAAAAGTTTTGGTTGATCCTGTCCTTATATAAGGCTCTCCATAAGATTTTTTAATAAACCGTATCCCGGTACGGATATTTATAAACCGAGATATATGCCGGAAGAACTTACAAAAGAAATGCAGAAACTTAACGCAAAGAAATACGATATCGTCCACAATTCAAAGTTTACATTATCAAAACATGCTTGGGACGATCCTCTAAAAGCCGAACTTCAAGCCGCAAAAGATTCCAACAAAAAATTGCCGCTATTAACAATCGGCACCACGTAAGAGATTTAACGGCAATTCATAACGAATATGATATTTTTATAAAAAAACAAAAGTTTTTGTTTTGCCGGTAATTTTTTCAATATTATTTATTTTTCCGTCGTTTTATATTTCAATAAAAATGCCGAATTAATAATTACAAATACCGAACCTGCATTATGTACCAACGCACCTATGACGGGATTTAAAAATCCTTGTGCAGCTAAAACGATTGTCGCAAAATTCAATACCATCGAAAAAGCTAAATTATATTTTATTACCTTCATCGTGTGTTTTGATAATTTTATAAGATAAGGTATTTCTTTTATATCGTCGTTTACCAAAACCATATCTGCAGCATCGACGGCAATATCGCTGCCTATTTTACCCATAGCAATACCGACATAAGCTTTTTTTAAAGCCGGTGCATCGTTTATTCCGTCTCCTATCATACAGATATTAATATTTTGTTTTTGAGTTTTTTCTATAAAGTTCATTTTATCTTCGGGAAGACATTGAGCTGTTACTTCGTTAATTGAAAATTTTTTCGCGATGTTTTGTGCCGTTTCAATATTGTCGCCCGTCAAAAGAACCGGCTTTATATTTAAGTTGTTTATTTTTGTTATCATATCTTTTGCATTTTGTCTTATTGTGTCGGTAAGAGATATAAAACCTACAAAAATATTGTTTATACAAACATATATGATTGTTGCCCCTTGCTTAGTATATTGTTTTAATTTGTTTAAATGTTCTTCTTGTATTGCAATATTTTTCCCTTCAAGTAAAGCAAAATTTCCGGCAAGTATTTTTTTGTTTCCCGTTAATGCTTCTATTCCTTTTCCCGGAAACATTTCAAACTTTTCGGCTTTAATTATATTTATATTTTCTTCTTCAGCTTTTTTTACTACGGCTTTTGCAAGAGGATGTTCTGACAACAGTTCCGCCGATGCCGTTATTTGCAGTAAATTTTGTTTAGAAATTTCACTTGAAAAAGTCTCTATTGCTTCAATTTCCAATGTTCCTTCGGTTAAAGTTCCTGTTTTATCAAACGTAATTATATTTACTTTTGCCAACCTTTCCAATGCATCAGCTTGGCGAACAAGAAAACCGTGTTTTGTGAGATTTCCTATAGCCGCTATAATGGCGGTAGGCGTTGCAAGTACCAATGCACACGGACAAAATACTACAAGTATCGTTACGGCTCTTATTATTTCACCGGTAACAATCCATGTTCCTAAAGCCGCACTTAAAGCTGTAACAACTATCCATGTTGCCCAATTGTCTGCAAGGCGAACAATTTTTGCTTTGTTTGCATCTGCTTGTTTTACAAGTTCAATCATTTTTTGAATTGAACTGTTTTTACCGGTTTTTTGTGCCGTCATATCAAAAGAGCCGAACATGTTGATAGTTCCGCTTAAAACGGTATCTCCGACCGTTTTATCTGCAGGGACTGACTTGCCTGTCATAACAGCCTGATTTACCGATGTGTTCCCTGATATTATAATGCCGTCGACAGGTATTGTTTCTCCTGGAATAATTCGTATAACATTTCCTACTTTAATATCTTCTACGGAAACAATGGTTTCTATTCCGTTATCAATTCTTCTTGCAGTTTCGGGAGTCATTTTTATAAGTTTTTCTATTCCTTTTTTTGCTTTTGCAACGGTTAAGTTTTCAAGCAAAGCTCCCAGCTGCATAATAAAAGCAACTTCACCTGCTGCAAAATCTTCACCTATACATAATGAAGCTATTAATGCTATTGAAACCAAAACATCGGCTTTAATATCAAATTTTGTAATAAGCCCGATAATTGCTTCAAGCGTTATTGGAATACCGCACAATATGATTGCTACCCATGCAATATCAAAAGGTAAATTTATTAAATTAAAAAGACTGATTATTAATGCTATTGCGGATATTATTAAGAGAAATATATCTTTTTTATATCCGCCCCATTCGAGAAATTTTTCTATTTTTGAAATTACGTTATCTGCCATAATATTTTTACAACCGCCTTTTCGGTATTATTTTTTTGCTATTATACCAATAGGGGTATAGGTTTATCAATAGTTGTAAAACAAAACCGGCTTTAAAAAAATATTTTATTTGCCGGTTATAATAATATAATTTATATGACGACGATTAATATCGTGTTATTGCATATTGATAAATCTTTCAATAGCTTTTGTAAAGTTTTGTATTTCTTTGGAGTTACCTTTTTTTACGGCATCTTTTATACAGTGGTTCAAATGTCCTTCAAGAACAACTTGCCCTGCTTTGTTCAATGCGGACTTTGCGGCACTTATTTGAGTTAATACGTCTTCACATGGAACATTTTCATCTATCATTCTGTCTATAGCTTGAACTTGTCCTATAATTTTTTTTAACCTTCTGTGTAAATTGTCTCCGTCCATACACTGTTTCACGGCACTACCTCCAAAACAAAACTGATGCAGCATACTTATTATATTCTTATCTTGTTTCAGTGTCAATTTTTTGTATAATAACCGCAAAAAGTAAAATTGAGTTGTAAATTTCAATAAATTTTTAGGACAAAAATATATTTTTTTACTTTTAAATAACCGAATTATATCCGTTTTCAGACTAGAACGTCAAAATTTAAGGCTGTTTTTGAAACGATTTTTTATAATTATAATATGATAAAATTATATCTATAAATTTTTGTCGGCAGGTATAAGTATGTTCAGACCTATGAGAAGATTTAAACAGCAACTGACACAAGAAGAATGTATTGAAATATTAAATACACAACTTAGAGGAGTGTTATCCGTATTGGGTGACGACGATTATCCTTACGGTATTCCGATAGATTTTTATTATAATCGACAAGAAAACAAAATTTATTTTCACGGTGCCAAAGAAGGGCACAAAATAGATTCGATAAAAAAGCATAATAAAGTTTCATTTTGTGTTTACGATAAAGGCTACAAAAAAGAAGGTCATTGGGCACTATATTTCAAAAGTGTTATAGTGTTCGGAAAAATAAAAATAGTTGAAGATTTTAATAAAGCTGTAGAAATTTGCCGCAACTTATCTTTAAAATTTACAAAAGATGTTTCTGAAATTGATATAATGATGGAAAAATATGCAAAGAATGTAATGTGTTTGGAAATGGTTTGTGAACATATTACAGGTAAAAAAGTTGCGGAAAAATAATAATGTTTATAGAGCAGGAAATATTTAAAAAAACAACAGTAGATTTTAAAAAACTTATACCTTTCGGTTTTATTTTAAATAAAAACAAATACTATTTTGAAAAAATTTTTATGTCCGGTAAATTTAAAGCTGAAATAAAAATCGATAAGTCAGGAAATGTATCGGGTGAAGTTTTTGACATTGAAAACAAAGAACCATATTATCCTTTAAGAATAGAAAGTTTTGACGGTGCTTATGTTAATTTGGTAAGAAACGGGTATAAAAGAATTTTAAATAATATTAAAAGAGATTGTTTTAATAAAAATTCTTTTATTTTCCCTCAATCAAACAGAATTTCAAAACTTATTTCAAAAAAATACGGTGACATTCCTCAATTTTTATGGAAAAAGTTTCCGGGTTACGGTGTTTTCAGAAATGTGAATAATAAAAAATGGTATTGCTTAATAGGAAATGTTGATTATTCAAAATTAAATAAAACAAAAGCCGGAGAAACAGAAGTAATAAATTTAAAACTAAATGAGAAAAAAATAACAGAATTATTAAAAGAAAAAGGATTTTATCCTGCATG
>JAZNAT010000145.1:0-1921 GCA_045586665.1 Endomicrobiaceae bacterium
GTTTGTATATCTATGTTATCGGCTTTAATTTTTTTCGTCCCTTTAGAAAAAATTTCTTCATCGGTTTTTATATAAAAATTAAGATATTTAAGTGCTAACTGTTCTATCGTGTGAGATTGTGACGGATTGATGCAATAAGAAGCCATCATAACATCAAAACCGATATTTTTTAAATCTATATTTAATGTTTTAAGTATATGTTTAACGAACTTCAAATCACAACCTATAAATTTTATATTTTCGTTTTCAAATACCGGTTTAAATATTTCAACAAAATCATCTTGTTGTATTTGTTGCAATATGAAATCGTTATGGTTTATGGGAATATAATAATTGTTGTCCGTTCCGTAACATAAAGAAACACCTACTATCAAATCTTGCATTATACCGGATCCCGTGGTTTCAATGTTTATAGATATTTCTTTTTGTTGTAACAAGCTTTGGTTTAAATCGTTTGCTTTTTTCGTTGTATCAACTATGTTTGCCATATTTTTTGTTTCTTTATGTATAACTTTTTGTTGAACTTGTTGAACGGATTTTGGCTCCGAACTAACAGGTTCTTGTTGTAAAGAAAATGTGTCCTGTTGAGATTTATTTTGTATAAAGCTATACAATTCGTATTGTTTGAAAAAATCCTGTGCGGTTTCAAACAAGTTATCATTGAACTTCATATCTTCCATAGAAACATTTATAGGAACATTGAGTTCAAGTTGCACTAACTTTTTGCTTAACAAAACATCGTTTGCACCATCTTTAATTGCTTGAGAAATTTTACCTTTAATAGAATCCGCATTTGCAATAATATCTTCAACCGAGCCGTAAGTATTTATCAATTTTACTGCTGTCTTTTCGCCGATACCTTTAACGCCGCAAACATTGTCACAGCTGTCACCCATTAAAGCCAACATATCTACAATTCTGTCCGGATACAGTCCATACTTTTCATAAACTTTTTGGCTGTCGAACATTATATTTTTAGATTCGTTCCAAATATATATATTCTCGTTTACAAGTTGAAATATATCTTTATCGCCGGTAACTATAACTACTTTCACATTTTGACTCTCGGCTTTTTTTGCTACAGTTCCTATAACGTCATCGGCTTCAAAACCTTCTTTTTCAAACGCACACAATTTCATTGCGTCTACGGCTTGTCTTGCTATAGGCATCTGTTTTTTTAAATTTTCGTCAAGCTCTTTTCTGTTTGCTTTATATACGGGAGACAATTCATGCCTGAAATTTTTTGAAGGATAATCGAAACATACGGCAATATAGTCCGGTTTTTTTTCTTTTTTTATTTTATTTATAAGTTTAATAAAACCGTAAACGGCATTTGTAGGAATACCGGTAGATGTTGTAAGAGGTCTTATTGCATGATATGCTCTATGAATATACGCGCTTGCATCTATAATATATAAAACTTTGTCCATAAAAAATTACCTTTTTTATTTTAAAATCAGATTATACAAAGTTTATATAAAAAACAAAAATTAATTATTTTGTTTTAAAGTTTTGAGATATGCAGAATCTATCTTGCTATCTTTATCAAACTCTTTAACTTTTGAAAAATATTTATCTGCTATTTCAAAATTAGTATTTTTATATTCTATGTAACCCATTATTAAATATGCTTCAAAATAATCCGGTACCAATTTTATTAAGGTATTTAATATTTCTTTTGATTTTTTTATTTCCCCGTTGTTTTGCAAAATATCGGCACATAATACCAACACAATATATTTTTTATAAGATAATTCTTGTTTAATCTGTTCATAATTTTTCTTAAAATATTCATAAAAAGTTTTTTTATTATTTTTATACACTATATTAAATTTTTCAAAAGACGAAGGATAATTATCCCCTTTATGTTCAAAATCCAAAAATAAAATATTATCCTCTTTTAATATAAAATCATATTCCT